>CAZYFM010000021.1:0-34842 GCA_964646885.1 uncultured Flavobacteriaceae bacterium | reverse complement strand
TCTACCTGAACCATATCGAGCAGGCGGAGTTGCAGCTGACGCGCGCGCCGCATGCGCTGCCGCGCATGATCCTCAATCCGGACGTGAAGGACATCTTTGGCTTCAGGTACGAGGACTTCAAGCTCGAAGGCTACACCGCGCATCCGCACATTGCGGCACCGGTGGCGGTGTGAGCGAGCGCCTCGGCATCCGCCCTGCCACGCGGCAGGATGCGGCGCAGGTTTTCGCCTTCATCCGGGATCTCGCCGAGTACGAAAAGCTGCTCGATGACGTCATCGCGACGCCTGACGACATCGAGCGCGCTCTGTTCGCGCCGCAGCCGCGCGTCTTTTGCGACATCGCCGAATGGGACGGCAAGCCCGCGGGCTTTGCGCTGTGGTTCTACAATTTCTCGACGTTTCGCGGGCGGCACGGCATCTATCTCGAAGACCTGTTCGTCAAGCCTGCCTTCAGGGGGAATGGCATCGGCAAGGCCTTGCTTGTCGGCCTCGCACAGCGCGCCGTGAGGGAAGGGTGCGCGCGGGTCGAGTGGTCGGTGCTCGACTGGAACGAGCCGTCGATCAATTTCTACAAATCGCTTGGTGCCGTGCCGATGGACGAATGGACGATCTTTCGCCTGACGGGAGACGCGCTCCAGTCATTGGGGCGATCATGAGCGAACCCGTCATCGCGATGATCGTCGCCATGGCCGAGAACCGCGTCATCGGACGCGACGGGGGGCTTCCCTGGCGCATTCCGGAAGACATGAAGTGGTTCAAGGCGCGCACGATCGGGCGCCCCATCATCATGGGGCGCAAGACCTGGGAGAGTTTTCCGAAGCGGCCGCTGCCTGACCGCACGAACATCGTGGTCACGCGGCAGTCGGGCTATCGCGCCGAGGGCGGCGTGGTGGTGTCGTCGCTCAAGGCTGCGCTTGACGTGGCTCATGGTGAGGCACCGGAGGAGATCATGATCATCGGTGGCGCCGAACTCTATGCGCAGGCGCTTGGCGTGACGCAGCGGATCTACCTCACGGCGGTTCACGCCATGGTCGAAGGCGATGCGCTGTTTCCCGAGCTGGACCGCACCCAATGGACAGAGACGCTGGTCGGGGAATACCCCCCTTCTGCCGAGCGACCGATTGGCTATAGTTTCATCATTCTGGATCGAAAGGACGTGTCCCATGAACGTACGTGAACTCGCAAGCGGCTTGAGATTTCCCGAAGGCCCGATTGCCATGCCCGATGGCAGCGTGGTTCTGGTGGAGATCGCGCGGCAGACGCTGACGCGCGTGTGGAACGGAAAGAGCGAAGTGATCGCCAAGCTCGGCGGAGGTCCAAACGGCGCGGCGCTCGGGCCCGATGGTGCCGTTTATGTGACGAACAACGGCGGCTTCGAGTGGCACGAGAATGGCGGGTTGCTCATTCCCGGTGACCGGCCGCATGATTACTCTGGCGGACGCATCGAGCGCGTGGACCTGAAGACCGGTAAGGTCGAGCGGCTCTACGAGGCCTGCAACGGACTGAAGTTCAATGGTCCGAACGATCTCGTGTTCGACAAGCAGGGTGGCTTCTATTTCACGGACCTCGGAAAGAGCTATGGGCGCCTGCATGACCGCGGTGCCGTCTACTATGCGACGCCGGATGGCAAGATGGTCAAGGAGATCGTCTTCCCGGTCATGAACCCGAACGGGTGCGGCCTGTCTCCTGACGAAAAGACGCTTTACGTGGCGCAGACAATGGAAGGCCGCCTGCTGAAGTTCAACATCGTGTCCCCTGGTGTCCTGGGTGAGCGCGTGGGGCCGCTGCATGGCGAGTGCGTCTGTGGCCTTCCGGGACTGCAGCTGTTCGACTCGCTGGCGGTCGAAGCCGACGGTCGCGTGTGCGTGGCGACCATTGCCTTCCCGACGGGTGGCATCACGTCCATCGCGCCTGATGGCTCCTACGAGCAGACACCCTTTGCCGACCCGCTCGTCACCAACATCGCGTTTGGCGGCAAGGACATGAAGACGGCCTATGTCTGCCTGTCGGCGACAGGCAAGCTGGTTGAGGTGAAATGGCCTCGCGCCGGGCTGAAGCTCAACTACCAGCACGTCTGATGCAGCGGTTCGAAGGAGGATGTCTCTGTGGCGCCATTCGCTTTGAAGCGACTGGCGCTGCCAAATGGACTGCATTCTGTCACTGCCATTCCTGCCGTAAGCACTCGGGCGCGCCGGTGTCTGCCTTTGCGGGGTATGAACGAAGCCAGGTGCGTTTCACGCGAGGAGAGCTGGCGCGGTTCTCGTCGTCTCCCGGTGTCCAGCGCGGCTTCTGCGCACGCTGCGGTTCGACATTGACCTATGAAGGAGATCGCTGGCCAACCGAGATGCACTTTCATGTCGGCGCCTTCGATGACCCCGCAGCATTCGCGCCTGCGGGGCATGCCTTTCCCGAGGAGCGGCTGGCATGGCTGCATGTGGAGCTTCCTCGCGCCTGAATTTGCTGCAATGCAAAGCAACTCCTGCGCGAAATTCGCGTGGCTGTCTGGCGGTCGACCTTCGACGGCGCGTATCCTTCGTCCTGTTCACTTGAACCGATGGGGCCATTCGACTACATGGCCGGTGGTCCGTTGACGGACTTGAAACATGAACCTTCAAGGAAGATAGCCATGAAACGCATTCTCGCAGGTGTTGCTGTCGCAGCTCTGAGCGCCTCCCTCGCGTTCGCTGCCGACGATCCGATGTCCAGCCGCTATGGCAACACGGTCGTGATCAAGGGGCCGGATGGGAAGGAAGTCGGCCGCGTGTACTACGATGCGGACAAGAAGGTCACCCGCAAGTTCGCCGATGGCCGTGAGCAGAAGGGCACGTGGAGCATGGAGGGCGCGAACCTCTGCTTCAACCAGACCGAGCCTGCGCCGAAGCCGGAAGAGGCAAAGCAGTGCGCTCCTTTCCCGGGCGCCAAGAACGTTGGTGACTCGTGGGAAGTGACCACGCCGCAGGGCAAGCTCACGGCGACGCTGCAGCAGGGCCGTCCGTAAGCGACACAGACGGGCGCTGCCTCGCCTGTCACGAGGACCGGAACGATTGTTCCGGTCCTTTTCTTTTGTCGTTACTCGATGCTGATGCGCGGTGCGGCGCGCGTCGTGCCTGCCTTCAGCTTCGCAGCAATGCGGGTTGCGATCTGCATGAAGGCTTCGGCCTGCGGTGCTGCGGGCTGCTGGGCCATGATCGGTGTCCCCGCATCCGAAGTCTCGCGTATCGAGATGTGAAGCGGAATTTCGCCCAGGAAGTCACAGCCGATCTTCTGCGCCGTTTCCCGCGCGCCGCCATGTCCGAAGATGTGCGATTCATGACCGCAGCCGGGGCACACGAACGTGCTCATGTTCTCGATCATGCCGAGTACCGGGACATGCGTGCGCTGGAACATCGCCAGGCCCTTGCGCGCATCGATCAGTGCAATGTCCTGCGGTGTGGAAACGATGACGGCGCCACTCAGCGGTACGCGCTGTGCCAGGGTGAGCTGGGCATCTCCCGTGCCGGGCGGCATGTCCACGAGGAGCACGTCGAGCGGGTCCCAGTCGACATCGAACAGGAGCTGCGTCAGCGCAGTCATCACCATCGGGCCGCGCCAGATCATGGGCTGGTCATCGGCGATCAGGGAGCCGATGGACATGGCCTTCAGGCCCCAGGCGGTCATCGGCTGGAGTATTTTCCCATCCTTTGACGTCGGTTTGCCCTTCAGGCCGAGCATCTTCGGAACGGAGGGTCCATAAATGTCCGCATCCAGCACACCCGTCCTCAGGCCCAGTGCCTTGAGGGCGAGCGCCAGATTGATGGTCACCGTCGACTTGCCGACGCCGCCCTTGCCGCTGGCGACTGCAATGATGGCGGCTACTCCTTTCGGGTTACGCCGCTCGTTGCCGGAAGAGGCGTGCTGGTGCTTCTCGGGCGCGCGATGTGCCGTCAGCACGGCTGAGACAGACCTTACTCCGGGAAGGGACAATACCGCCTTCTCGCAGGCCTGACGCAGGGGTTCCCGCGCATTTCCGTCCTTCGGATCGACCTCGATTGCAAATGTGACGTGGCCGTCCCGGTTTGTGAGACCCTGAATCATTCCAAGGGACACAACATCCCGGTTCGTGACCGGATCGTTGATCAGGCCGAGGGCCTGCAGGATCTTCTCATTGTCTGGCTGTGGCATGTTTTTCTCAATGTTTCCGTGGCCTTGAAGCCGGATCGCGCCGCTCCATCTAAAGGGGATGCGTCCGGGAAGGCACGGGGACTTCCTGTGTTGCGGGTGAAGCCTTTAGGAACTTATAAACCGCTCTGGGCGGTACATCCATTGTGGTTTGTGTCGAATGATTCGCTTTCGCCGGATGTGCTGCTTGAGCTGCGACTGCTGCAGTTACCGGCACGCTCATCGGCGCATGTGCGCCGGCTAGGGAGATGAGGGAACGGTATGCCTTGGAATGACAACAAGGGTGGCGGATGGCCTCCTGGCGGCGGTGGTCGAGGACCGTGGGGACAGGGACCATCCAATGGTGGTGGCGGTGGCGGAAACGGACGCGGTCCGAACAGGCCGCCTGACCTGGATGAACTCTGGAAAAGATTTCGCGAATATCTCAAGCGCTGGTTTCCCAACCAGGCTCCGAATGCTGTCCTCATTGCGGCTGTCACGGCCGGCGTTCTCTTCCTCTGGATCCTGACGGGCGTCTACCAGATCCAGCCGGCGGAGCAGGGCGTCGTGCTTCGCTTCGGACAGTATGTCGACAAGCTGGGCTCGGGACTTCACGTCAGGCTTCCCTATCCGATCGAAGTGGTGCTGCGCCCGAATGTCGAAGCTGAAAACCAGCTCCATGTCGGCTTCATCAAGGAGACAGACGATTCCGAAGCGCCGGCGATCGACATCTCTGCCGAGAGCATCATGCTCACGGGTGACGAGAATGTCGTCGACCTCGACTTCGATGTTTTCTGGAAAGTGGCGGATGCCGAAAAGTACCTGTTCGAGGTGAAGGACCCGCAGAACACGATCAAGGCCGTTGCCGAGAGCGCCATGCGCGAAGTTGTCGGCAACAACAAGATCGAGACCGTCCAGACCGAAGGGCGCGTTGTCGTCCAGCAGGACGTGCAGAAGCTGATGCAGCGCACGCTGGATTCCTATAACGCCGGCGTCACCATCACGCGCGTCATCCTGCTGAAGGTTGATCCGCCAACGCAGGTCATCGACGCGTTCCGTGACGTGCAGGCTGCCCGCGCGGACCAGGAGAAGCGGCGCAACGAAGCCCAAAAGTACCAGAACACGATCGTTCCCCAGGCCCGCGGTGAAGCGGCCAAGATCGTGCAGGATGCCGAAGCCTACAAGCAGAAGCTGATCACCGAAGCGCAGGGTGAAGCGCAGCGCTTCCTTTCCATCTTCGAGCAGTACAAGAATGCCAAGCAGGTCACCCGCGAACGCATGTATCTCGAGACGATGCAGAAGGTCCTCGGTTCGACGAACAAGATCGTGATCGAGAGCAAGAATGGCATGATCCAGTACCTGCCAATGCCAATGCCCGAGCTGAGGCGGACGCAGGGTCCTGAAGTCGTCACGCCGGGAGCGAACTGAACATGCGCAATTCCATTGGTGTCATTGTCTTTGCGCTGGTTGGCGTCATTTTTCTTGGCTTCAACTCGCTATTCATCGTCCATCAGACAGAGCAGGCGCTCGTCACGCAGTTCGGTGAGCTTGTCCGCGTTGTCAGGGAGCCGGGACTTGCGCTGAAGGCGCCGTTCATCCAGAACATCACGTACATGGACAAGCGGATCCTCGAACTCGATGCCGAACCCGAGGAAGTCATTGCCTCGGACAGGCGTCGCATCGTCGTGGATGCGTTCGCGCGATACAGGATCGCGGACCCACTGCGATACTACCAGTCGCTCCGCACGGACGCGCTGGCGCGCCAGCGCCTCTCGTCGATGCTGAGTTCAAGCCTGAGAGGCGAGTTGGGCAAGAGGCCCTTCGCGACCCTGCTGTCGGCCGAGCGACAGGTACTCATGACCGCCATCCGTGACCAGATGCGTTCGCAGGCGAAGGCCCTGGGAATCGAGATCGTGGACGTGCGCATCCGCCGAGCCGACCTGCCGAAGGAGAACCTCGACAGCGTGTTCGGACGGATGCAGACCGAACGACAGCGTGAAGCCGCGGGCTACCGCGCCTCGGGCGACGAGGAAGCGCAGCGCATCCGTTCGTCGGCTGACAAGGAAGTCACCATCATCAAGGCGACGGCGACGCGCCAATCCGACATCCTTCGCGGTGAAGGCGAGGCCGAGCGCAACCGCGTCCTCGGCGAAGCCTACGGCAAGGACCCGGAGTTCTTCGAGTTCTATCGTTCGCTGCTGGCCTATGAGCAGTCCATGGGGCCGAGCAACACCACCATCGTGATTTCGCCCGAGAGCCCCTTCTTCAAGTACTTCCAGAAGGGACAGAAGGGCGGTCGCTAGCGCCGTCGATAAACCTGATCTTTACCTCAAACAGCGCCTTTCTATGGAGAGGCGCTGTTTTTGATTCAGGGTTGGCGTGCGCATGCGGTTTTCGCTTTTTCTGGCGGCATTCTTCTGCTTTCCGGCTTCGGTCGTTGCGGCGGCGACTTCTCCGGTGCCGGAGAACCTCGCCAACCTTGCGCAGGAAGCCTCCTCCGCCGTCGTCAGCATCTCTGTCGTTCGGGAGCGCTCGTCCGACGGGCAGGATGGACGCTTCCTCGGGTCGGGGTTCCTGGTCGAGGCGTCCGGCCTCATCGTCACGAACTTCCATGTGGTCGAGGGTGCGCGGGAAATCTACGTTTCGTTCGCGGATGGTCGCCGGCGAGCGGCAAGTTTTGTCGGTTCCGACCGCAAGAGCGACATTGCGCTCGTCCGGGTGGCGCCAGTCTCACCAGCGCGGGTGCTGTCGCTGGGCGACTCCGATGGCACGAGGCCCGGGGACTGGGTCGTGGCGATCGGCAATCCGTTCGGGCTGGGCGGAAGCATTTCCGCCGGCATTGTCAGTGCCCGCAATCGGCAGATCGACAACGAAACCTATGACGATTTCATCCAGACGGATGTCGCCATCAATCGGGGCAGTTCCGGCGGTCCTCTTCTCAATCTGAAGGGCGAAGTCGTTGGCGTGAATTCGGCGCTGATTTCCCCCAACGGAGGTTCCGCGGGTGTCAGTTTCGCGGTGCCGGCAAACACGGTGAGATTTGTGGTCTCGCGGCTGAAGGCGCGCGGCGTGGTGCAGCGAGGCTGGATCGGCGCAAACGTCATGGACCTGACGCAGGACCTCGCTGACGCCTTTGGCCACGCTTCGGCAGCAGGCGCCCTTGTCGGAGACGTGATCGCATCCGGGCCTGCCGCAAGGGCCGGCCTCGCTCCGGGTGATATCGTCACGCATGTCGGCGCAAAGGCGGTCGGTGATTCCCGGCAGTTTCAGCGCGTCATTGCCGAAACGACCGACGGTGCCGTTCTGTCCATATCGTTCCTGCGCAAGCGGGTCGAGATGAAGACCCAACTGACGGTGGCCTACCGATCGCCGGGACCCGAGAGAGTGCCGACGGCACGCATCGCCAGCGGCAATGATCGCGGCGCCCTGTTCGGCATGCATATGGAAGACCTCAGCGCAGATACACGCTCGCGGCTTGCCCTCGGTCCGGCGGTGCCGGCCGTGCTTGTCCGCAGTGTGAGCGGAGGCTCTGCCGCCGCCGAGGCCGACATCAAGCCGGGCGACGTCATCATCGGACTTGACCAGGCACCCGTGCCGACTGTGCGGGCGGTTAAGACACTGCTAACCAAATCGAGAGGCGCAGGCCGGAAATTTGTCCTCGTCACGCTCATGCGGTCAGGCGAAACCGTCTTCAAGCCCTTAAGAATGTCTGAACAGAAGTTCGATACGGCATTCAAGGACCTGCCAAAGTAGCATCCTCTTAAGCCGTCTGACCGAGAATGTCGGGATCATGGGCGGATTATTCGGTCTCACTCCTGCAAGCGGTTCATCGGGCTTCGATTTCTCGGTGCTCAACGACTATTATCTTGCGAAGTCGAAAGCGAAGACCGTAGCGCCGACCGTGGCGCGCAAATCCGAGCCGACTTCCGTCAAGTTTGCACCGTGGCTCCAGAAAAGCCCTCTCGCCAATGATGCAGCCCGCCTCCGCGATGCACTGGGTGCTTCGTCTTTCGTTGACCTTCGGGACAGCGAAATCAACAAGGCTGGCGTCGACAGCGATCACAAGAAACTTTTCGCGATCTACAAGGGACTGACACGTCTCCAGGCGCTGGCAGAACGTTCCGCTGCAGAGAATGCGCTCGCGGGCGAGCGCACCTCCCTCAACAAGCGTTTCCAGGCAGGGCTCTCCGAGATCAAGTCCTTTCTCAACGAGAAGGGCTTTGATGACCTGACGCTGTCGTTTGGCGAGAAGACGTCAAAAATCGACACGGGCTACCGAAAGGCCCGGACGCCTTCCGTCTACAATGCGCCCGCCATCGTGACCGGCCAGTCGACGGATGCAATTTCCGGTCTCGCCGGAACCGAGAAATTCAACGTCACCATCACCAAAGGTGGCGCGACGCAAAGCATTGCGATGGACCTGGCTGAAATCAGCGGTGCTGTTTCCGTCGACAGTCTCGTCTCCTACATGAACGAGAAACTGGAGGCCGCAGGGGTCTATACACGTTTCTCGAAGACCGTTCAGAACGGCGCCAAAGATACTGATCCCAAGAAGATCGGCCTTTCCATCCAGACCGTTGCAACGGAGAGGATCGGGTTTGCGGCGGAAACGACGCAGTCGGCTGTCTATGTCGGCGGTATCATCGGCGGGGCGGCGAACAAGGCTGGCCAGGTCACGAAGCTGACTGATGCGGGAGCCGATGCGTCCTCAAGCTTTGTGCGCAAGATCTCGGCGAGCGAAGGTGTCTCGGACGTGAAGGGCACTGCCACGGACTCCAGCGGCAACGTGTTCGTGGTGGGAAGCGCCACTGGTGCGGTTGATGCAGGGATCGTGCAGGGGGCGCAGGACGTCTATCTTCGGAAGTATGACTCTGCCGGCCAGTTGATCTGGAGCCGCCTGCTTGGAGCCTCCAGTTCGGCGTCCGGGTACGCCGTTGCGGTCGATTCCTCCGGCAACGTCGCGATTGCAGGAAAGGCATCCGAGAAGCTGTCGTCAACCGCGGTTGGTGGTGGCGAGGACAGTTTCGTTGCCAAGTACGACGCCGAGGGGAAGGAGGTTTTCCTTCGCCAGATTTCTCCCGTTTCTGATGACACGGCAAATGCGATCTCGTTCGCCGCTGATGGGTCGCTGCTGGTGGCCGGGCAGACCCGATCTGCCATGAGTTCCTCTGCCACGCACAATGGCGGCACCGACGCCTATCTCATGAAGCTGACCAGTTCGGGATCCCTGAGCTGGGTCAGGCACTTTGGCGGTACAGGTGAAGACCGGGCCACTTCCGTTGGCATTGCGCAGGATGGCAGCGCCATTGTCGCGACGGTCGAGAATGGCGAAGCCATCGTCCGAAAGGTCGGGATTGATGATGGAACATCCGCGGCGCTCTGGTCAGTGTCGCTTGGCAATCTCGGGCAGGGCAATCTGGGTGCGGTTTCGATTGATGGCGGCGCGGTGTATGTCGCGGGCTCGACTACCAATTCTGCGCTTGATGCCGGAGGGCAGGCTTCAATCGTGACGGCCCACTCGGGCGGATCGGATGGATTTGTGACCCGCATCGACGACGCGGGCAGTTCCGCGTCCGCCGCGTTCACGACCTATGTCGGCACCGTTGGCCAGGAGAGCGGTCTCGGCCTGGCCGCGGCCAATGGCTCGATTTACGTGTCTGGCTCGACAAGCGGAGACATGAGCGGGACGAGCTCGTCCTCAAGCTCCGATGCCTTTGTCCGGAAGCTTGACAACACGGGCAACACGGTCTGGACCAAGCAGTTTGAAAGTGCGGCCGGCGCAAGTGTTGCAACGTCCCTCACTGTCGACACGCAAGGTTCGTCGGTGCTTGATGTCCTGGGGTTGCCCAGGGGGCAGGTTCGCTTTGATGATGCCCGCACCATCACTGCCGGATCGAGCGTGCGTGCGGGTGATCACTTCTACATTCGCGTCAATGAGGGTTCGAAGTTCAAGGTGACCGTCGAAGCCGGCGAAACGATGCGCTCCCTCGCGCGCAAGATCAACAATGTGCTGTTGCTGAAGGGCACGGCGGAAGTGAGCCGCACGGGCGGCGACGGCGTCAAGATTACGGCTGGCGAGCAGAATGTCATCGAGCTCATCCGCGGAAGCACCGGTGCCGATGCACTGGCGGGTCTCGGGCTCGAGCCTGTCAAACTGGATGCCACGAAGCGGACTGCGTCGACCGCGGCGTCGGTCAGGAACTTCGCGCTGGGCCTCAAGACGGATCTGGCGATCGACGAAAAGCTGAAAGCGAACACGCTGACGTATCAGCTTGGTTCTGCCATCGAAGTGATCAAGACCGTGTACATGGCGATCACGGGAACGTCCATGGCAGGTGCCAGCGGGCTCGACCAGCGAGCCCTGAATTCCTATCGGACGGCGCTCAGCACGCTGGGCAGGTAAGTTGGTCTCAAACCGCCTGGTTCAGGGTCATGGCTGACCCACGGTAGGCGTTGCCAGCCCTGGCGAGCGCGCCGGACTTCGCATAGGTCGAGGGTGTTTCGCGCGCGATCACGACATCAGCCACGGCCTTGATCAGGCCTTCTGTGACATGACGGAAGCGCGTCAGCAGGCGACCATGCTCGCGGGTGGCTTCCATCAGCTTCTGCGTGGAGTCCTTCAGCCTCTGCTTCACCGATGGCGGGAGTGACTTGGTGGCGCCAGTCGCCTTCAGTTCGGTCACGGCCCTCGTGTACTGCAGCATGGTCATGGACCGATCTGCTTCCGAGCGTGACAGCTGGGCGGGACGCTTGTTTTTCAGCGTGGCGATGTCGTCGTCGATCAGGGCCGTCAGGCGTGTCGACAGGGCGATCAGCTCTTCAGCCTTGGCGAGATGTGCGCTCATCGACCTTTTCCTTCCTGGATCCGCAAGAGTTCAGCCTTGATGTAGGGCGCGAGGCCAATGCCGCCCTGCTGGGCGACCTGCTTTCCGATGTCCTGCACAAGCATTGACCGGAAGATCGACTCGCCCATTCCGCCGCCCATGGCTCCGTCGGTTGGTACCGTCTGCCAGACCGTTTCGAACATCTGCGAAAGGAAGACGCTTTCGAATTCCCGTGCGGCGTCCTCGAGCTTGCGGTTCAACGCCGAGGGGAGGTTCGGTTTGGTTGCCTGAAATCCGGCAATGTCGAGTGCGATCGTGCTCATCGGCTTACATCGTCTCGATATCGGCCTGGAGCGCGCCTGCGGCCTTGATCGCCTGAAGAATGGCAATCATGTCGCGGGGGCTTACGCCCAGCGCATTCAGCCCATTCACCAGTTGCTGCAGGCTCACGCCGCTCTTGAGCACGGCGAGCTTGCGGTCGGAGGGTTCCTCGACCGTGATTTCCGTCGAAGGCACGACAGTGGTTTCGCCGCGGCTGAAGGGCTCAGGCTGGGATACGTCTGGCGTTTCGGTCACCCGGATCGTCAGGTTTCCCTGCGCGATTGCAACCGAGGAGATCCTCACGTCTGCTCCCATCACGATGATGCCGGAGGCTTCGTCGATGACGACCTTCGCCGGAAGGTCAGGGGAGACCCGGAGCTGCTCGATGTCGGTCAGCAGGCCGACCATGTCAGACCGAAGAGATGCGGGGACGGTCACCCGCACCGTACCCGGGTCGTCAGCGACGGCCACCGGAGAACCGATGAAGGTGTTGATCGCCTCGGAAACGCGCCGGGCGGTCGTGAAGTCGGGGTTGCGCAATGCGAGACGGAGGGACTGCATCGCCGAGAAATCAAAGGCGATCTCGCGCTCAACGATTGCGCCCGCGGCGATGCGTCCCGAGGTCGGAACGCCCTTGGTCACCGAGGACGCCTGTCCCTGTGCCGAAAATCCATTGATCGTGATCTGTCCCTGGGCCACGGCATAGGCATTGCCGTCGGCGCCCAGCAATGGGGTGACGAGGAGTGTGCCTCCCTGCAGGCTCTTCGCGTCGCCCATGGCGCTGACCGTGACGTCGATGCGGCTGCCCTGTGTAGCGAATGCAGGCAGGTTTGCCGTGACGATCACGGCTGCCACGCTGCCGCTCGAGATCGGCGTGCCGCGCGTGTTCACGCCGAAGCGTTCCAGCATGGCCTGGAGGCTCTGCTGGGTTCCCGGTGCGTTGCGCAGGCTGTCGCCCGTTCCATTCAGGCCGAAGACAAGGCCGTATCCCACGAGCTGGTTTTCACGGACACCCTCGATGTCGGTGATGTCCTTGATGCGGGAATAGGCGTAGACCCCCGGCGCGGCCGCGGCCATGAGGGCAAGTCCGATGAAGGTTCCGAGGAGGCGGTGCATGTTGTTAACTTCTCGTTCTCATTCTGAGCGCAAGTGCTGGCCAGTTCCAAAGCGAGGGGCATGCCATCGCAAAACCCGCGGTACCGGGCGATTTTTCCTCCTCGGCTCGCCGGATTTGCCCGCGATATTCTGCATCGCGGCAGATATTGCCCGGCGTTTTCAGCCGATCTTAACCGCGTTGGTTCATCTTTGCGGCTCCAAGAACAGCATGCAGTCCAATGCAGGGGTGTTTCCGACGTGATGAAGGTTGAAGGTAGCAGGCCCGTCGATGTTGCCAGGACCTTGAAGGGGCGTGGAACGACCACGTCTTCCAGCGGATTCGCGCCGATCTATTCCGAAGAGGCCAAGGCGACGTCTCAGGCCTCCGGTGCAGCTCATCTGGCGGGCGTGGATGCCCTCCTGGCGCTGCAGGGTGTTCCGGGTCCGCAAGGCGAGCGCGCGAAAGCTGCGCGTCGCGGCAGGGACATACTCGACCTCCTGGATGAGGTTCGCATGGGAATACTGGAAGGGGCGGTCAGCAAGGGCACCCTGAACCGGCTCCTGGCTCTGGTCGAAACCCAGCGCGAGGAGTTTGTTGACCCGGGGTTGTCCGTGGTGCTCGACGAAATCGACCTGCGCGCCAGGGTGGAACTGGCCAAGCTGAGTGTTGCAATCGCGAAATAGCGGTGGACGGCCCGGGCCGAATGCCACAAATCATTCATTTTCCGGGCTAAATCGGCTGTTGCTGAGTGGCAGGCCGAACCATATATTCCGCCGCGTTTTGCTGCTTCCGGCCATATGGAGATGCGAGGGGTCATGGGCGTTGTATTGTCTCCTGACTACCGGCCGTCTGATGACGAGCCATTCATGAACGAGCGCCAGCGCGAGTATTTTCGCCGGCGCCTGATCAACTGGAAGGAAGAAATCCTCCGGGAGTCGAAGGAGACGCTGAACAATCTCGCCCAGGAAACGCTGTCGCACGCCGACCTTGCGGACCGGGCTTCGACCGAGGCCGAGCGGGCCAATGAGTTGCGTACCCGCGACCGGCAGCGGAAGCTGATCTCCAAGATCGACGCAGCCCTGCGGCGCATCGACGAAGGGACTTACGGCTTCTGCGAAGAGACCGGTGATCCGATCAGCCTTCGGCGCCTTGAAGCGCGTCCGATTGCGACGCTGAGCCTTGAGGCGCAGGAGCGTCACGAACGTCGCGAGCGCGTCTACCGCGACGACTGACACATCTCCGCTGCCCAAAAAAGAAAGGCCGGGAGCGCTCCCGGCCTTTGCCATTCCTTCAACCGGTGGTGGCGGTATCAGAACGGAAACAGGATATCGACGATCTGCTGGCCGTAGCGCGGCTGCTGCACATCCGTCAGCTGACCGCGGCCGCCGTACGAGATGCGGGCTTCAGCGATCTGCGAGTGCTTGATTTCATTCATGTAGCTGATGTCTTCCGGACGCACGATACCGGTAACCGACAGGTCGCGCAGTTCGAAGTTCACACGCACCTCCTGGTGTCCCTCGATCACGAGGTTGCCGTTCGGCAGGACCTGGGTCACGACGGCTGCAACGGTCAGCTCGACCTTCTCCTTGCGATTGACCGAGCCCTGGCCTGCGGTCGATGAGTCCGATCCGAGACCGATGGCAGCCTCGGGGCTGTATCCTTCGGGGAGCAGTTTTTCGCCCAGCGTTGCTTCGAAGCCCAGGAGATTGTCGATGTTTGCCGACTCGTCCGACTTGCGCGTGCGCGATGTCTGGTTCGACACTTCAGCCTTGTCCGAGATGTCGATCATGACCGTCACGATGTCGCCGACCTTGGATGCGCGCTGATCCTTGAAGAATGAACGGGAACCCGAAGCCCAGAGCGAGTTTGCCTGGCGGATCGTGGACTCCGGACGCGGCATCGGCATCGTGACCACGCGGTCGCCGTTGCGGTCGCGGGGATCGATGATGGGCGTAAGTGCCGGAGGCTGGCCGACAGCGTTGAGCTTGTCGACGGTGGAGCAGGCCGAGACGGAGATGCAGGCCAGCAGCGTCAGGATGATTGTGTTGCGGTTCATTTTCTTGTCCTTTCTAGCGCGTGGCGATCGTCTGTGATGGCGCGGAGATTACGGCGGTTCCGGCGCCGGTGATCCGGGCCTCCACCATGCGGCGCGACGTCGTGTTCATGATCGAGATCACGTCACCGACGCCGGCGTTGGCCATGGCCTGGCCCTGCGCGGAGAGCTGGATTCCGGGAAAGTCGACGGTGATCGTGATGAGTTCGCCCTTCTTCACGATGACGGGCTTGGAGAAGTCAAACGCAAACAGCGGCGTGTTTGCACGGAGATTGCGCCGTGCGACCTGGCCTGACAGCGTCTCGACCGAAGTGATCATCGTGGACGAGAGGCGCGCTGCCGGTACTTCCGTGGTGGTCAGGCTGCCGGCCGAAATGCTCTCACCTGCGACGACGTCATGCGACAGTGCAGGCACATCGATGACCGGCAGTGCCGATCCGGTCAGTGTCTGACGGTCTTCGCTGCCCAGGTCATTCTGGCGGCTCATGACTGCGCGGAAGGTCTGCGTGGACGGATAGAACGAGAGTTCGGCGATCTTCCACTGACCGGTTGCGGAACCGGAGATGCGCGCGGCCTCTTCCTGTTCGGAAAAGACAACCTTGTAGCGGCCAGCGGCCGGTATGCGGGCCGCGATCGCGCTTGCGATGCGATCCTGCAGCGTTTCTGCGCTTGCTGCGGTGGCCAACCATGCCTGTGCGGCGATTGCGACCGATGCAGCCAGTGACATGACATTCTTCATGACGGGCTAATCCCTGGGTTTAGGAGCGTGACAGGCGTGACGTCATCTGCAGCATCTCGTCGGATGCAGTGATGACCTTTGAATTCATTTCGTAGGCGCGCTGGGCGGTGATCAGCGACGTGATTTCCTGAACGGCATTCACGTTCGACAGTTCAAGATATCCCTGGCGAATGGTTCCGAATCCCGTTGATCCCGGCGTACCTACCTGGGCTGATCCCGAGGCTGCGGTTTCGAGGAAGAGGTTTGATCCCTGTGCATCGAGCCCGGCCTCGTTGGCGAATGTCGCGAGATCCAGCTGCCCCACATTCGTGTCGGCCGTCTGGCCGGCGAGACGCGCAAAGACCTGGCCCTGTGCGTTGACGGTCACCTGCAGGGTTCCATCCGGGACGTTGATACCGGGCTCAACCGTGTAGCCATCCGGCGTCACGATCTGGCCAGTGGCATTGAGGCTGAAGGAACCTGCACGGGTGTAAGCCGTTTCGCCGGTTGGCATGCGGACGCGGAAGAAGCCACGGCCTTCGATCGCGAGATCGTAGGTGTTCTCCGTGGCCTGGACATTGCCCTGGGCCATGATGCGATAGACGGAACCGGTGCGCACGCCCGAGCCCACCTGGATACCCGTGGGGATGAGCGTGCTCTGGTCGGAGGAACTTACGCCCATCCGCTCGAGCGTCTGGTAGAGCATGTCCTGGAACTCGGCGCGCTGGCGCTTGAATCCCGTCGTGTTCATGTTCGCGATGTTGTTCGAGATCACATCGACGTTCAGTTGCTGGGCGAGCATGCCCGATGAGGCTATGGAAAGGGATCTCATCTGCGTCTACTCCGTTATGCCTTCACATCGCCCAGGCGCTGTACGGCCCGGCGGATGATGTCGTCTGTTGCGTTGAGTGTTTCGGTCGAGTGCTGGTATGCCCGCAGGATCTCGATCATCTTGGTCATCTCGACCACGGGCTGGACGTTCGAGCGCTCGATAGCGCCCTGCACCACGCGTGCGCCAGCGGCAGGAGCCGGCTGCTCGTCAGAGCGGTAGAGATTGTAGCCTTCCTTGCGCAGGGAGGCCGGGGGCAGGGTCACGACCCGCAGCTTGCCGGCCTGGCCCTGGGCCGTCGACACCGTTCCGTCCTGTGCGATCTTGATGGCGGTCTCGCCTTCGGGGATCGTAATTTCGCCGCCGTCGGAAAGCACGGTGTGCCCGTCGCTGGTGACGAGCTTGCCGGTGGCATCGAGTTTCAGGTGACCGTCGCGCGTAAAGCGCTCGCCTTCCGGCGTACGGACGACCAGAAAGCCTTCACCCTCGATCGAAACGTCGAGAGGGGATCCTGTCTGGACGAGGGGGCCGGCCGACATGTCGCGAACCACGCCCCAGTCCCGGACGAAGGAAACTTCACTGAGCTGTGCATTGCTGGACTCGACGGGAACCAGGAGTTCCTCGAACGCAGGCGCTTCCCGCTTGAACCCCGACGTTGAAACGTTCGCGAGGTTGTTCGAGACGATTTCCATGTTCCGACGCAGGGTTATCTGCGCCGTCAGTCCGACGAGCAACGAATTGTCCATTGCGGCCACCACTCCGCTGACGCCTGCATGATCGCAGGTGTCGGTGTGCTTCCTGCACCGCGCGTGCCAATCGCGTTATCCAAGGAAATGCTTGATTCTGCTCGGTAATCTGTTGTTAAGGCGGTGTGATTTGCCCGGCAAATAGTGCCGACCGCGAACCGAAATTTAACCAGCAGGGGTGCATCTTAAGGTCCAAGAAACGTAATTAATCTGTATACGGAGCGGTGGTCTGTCATGGCTGGCGACAAGAATGCCGACAAGGCAAAGGCTGATGCCGACAAGCCTGAAGGCGAGGAAGGCGGCGAGAACCAGAAGCCCAAGGGCCGGTTTGCGGCGCTGCTCTCACGCAAGATGCTGATGATCATTGCCCCCGTTGCACTGCTCGTGATCGGTGGCGGCGCCTATTTCTTCCTGTTCGCGGGCGGGGAAGAAGCCGCCGGCGAACATGGAGAGGCCGCTGCGGGCGAAGAAGGTCATGGCGAGGCGGGCGCCCATGGGGAAGCGCATGCGGGTGCCGAGGGAGAGGCCGCAGATGCCCATCATCCCGTGTTCTTTGAAGTGCCTGACATCCTGGTGAATGTCTCGTCTGACGGCGGGAAGCCCGTCTTTCTGAAGCTGGCCGTGTCGCTGGAAGTTGAAGGCGCGTCTCACGAAGAGATTGCCGCCGAACTCGAGCCCATCATGCCGCGGGTCGTTGACCAGTTGCAAACCTATCTGAGGGAACTTCGGCTTGAAGACCTCAGCGGGTCGGCTGCCCTGTTCAGGCTCAAGGAAGAGCTGCTCAGGCGCGTGAACCTGGCTGCGGACCCGATCCAGGTCAAAGGTGTCCTGTTTCGTGAAATGATTGTTCAGTAGCGGTGACCGGCATGGGTGGCGACGCCAACGAAATCAAGATGGAAGACGTCGCGGATGCTCCGGCACAGGAGGCGTCCGCGACGCCTGCTTCCGGCGAGCCTGCCGCAGCAGCGGCAGCTGGTGGCGCGGATGACGCGGCCGCCGCCGAATGGGCGTCCATGCTTGACGAGAACAAGGATCAGGCATCCGGTGCGACCGAGCGTGTCCTCAACCAGGATGAAATCGACTCGCTGCTCGGGTTCGATTCGAATGGCGATGGCGGCAAGGAGCGGACCGGCATCCAGGCGATCGTCAACTCGGCCCTGGTTTCCTATGAACGCCTGCCGCTTCTCGAAATCGTCTTTGACCGGCTTGTTCGCCTGCTGACGACCAGCCTTCGCAACTTCACGTCCGACAACGTGGAAGTCAGCCTCGACAATATCTCATCGATCCGCTTCGGAGATTATCTGAACTCGATTCCGCTGCCGGCCATCCTTGCCGTCTTCCGCGCGGAGCAGCTCGACAACTACGGCCTGCTGACCGTGGACTCCAGCCTGATCTACTCGATCGTGGACGTCCTGCTTGGCGGGCGTCGCGGTACGGCTGCGATGCGCGTGGAGGGCCGCCCCTACACGACCATCGAGCGCACGCTGGTCCAGCGCATGCTTGAAGTCGTGCTGCAGGATCTCGGCGTTGCCTTCGAGCCCGTGTCGCAGGTGAAGTTCAGCCTTGATCGCCTCGAAATCAATCCGCGCTTTGCGGCGATTGCCCGTCCCGCCAATGCGGCGGTGCTCGTGAAGCTGCGCGTCGACATGGAAGACCGGGGTGGTCGCATCGAGCTGCTGCTGCCGTACGCCACGCTTGAGCCGATCCGCGAACTTCTGCTTCAGATGTTCATGGGAGAGAAGTTCGGCCGGGACTCGATCTGGGAAAGCCATCTGGCGACCGAGCTCTGGAGCACCAATGTCGAGCTTGAAGCCGTGCTCGACGAGATGCCGATGACCCTCAACGAAGTCATGAACTTCGAAGTGGGACAGACGCTTTTGCTCAATGTCGGGCCGGATGCGCGCATCGAACTGCGCTGCGGCGGCGTCGGCCTTCTCGGCGGACGCATGGGGCGCATCGGGCATCAGGTTGCCGTGAAGGTCGAGAACCAGATACGCGGCAGAAAAGGATCAGGAGAAGTCAGGTCATGAGCGATGCTCTTTTGATTGATGTTGTCGTCATTGCACTGCTGGGTGCGACGATCTACTTCGCTTTCCGGCTGGACCGCCGCCTCCAGAGCGTGCGCAATGTCCAGAACGAGCTTGCCGGCGTGATCCGCGAGCTCAACACGGCTGCCGCGCGCGCCGAAGCCGGGATCCAGGGGCTCAAGATGGCGGCTCAATCGTCCGGCCAGCAGCTCGAAGAGCAGATCCACAATGCCCGCGTCGTTGGCGACGAACTTGCGATCCTGCTCAAGTCGACCGAGCGATATGGGCGCGTTTCAGAACCTGTCCGCCAGCCGGCAGCCATTGCTCCGCGGCCACAGGCGCAGCCTCTGCCTCAGTCTCAGCCCGTGGTCCGCAAGACGTCTGCACTGGATGCGTTGCGCTCCATGAGCCACGCGAACTGAGGATCCCGACATGTCTTCCCGCGTCAGACTGCTTCCCACGCTGATCGGTGCTGCCGGCGTCCTGCTGTTCCTGCGGATTGGCGCGATGGCAGCCAGCCCAGAAGGGGAAAAGCCTGCCGAGGCTCCGACGGAGGAGGCAGCGCAGCCTCAAGCCGAGGACTCCAAGAGCGAGGCGACTGCGCCGGCTGACGATGCCGCTGGTGCGAAGGAGGCGAGTGCAGGGGCTCCTGAAGCGAGCAAGGATGCACAGGCCGCACCTGCAGAGGCGCCTACCATGATGGCGGAGGCCGCTGTTCCCCAGACGAAGGGTGAAGCGGATGTGCTGCAGCGTCTTGGCGAGCGGCGCGAAGCGCTCGATGCGCGCGAGAAGGAACTTGCCCTGCGTGAGCAGATGCTGGTTGCGGCCGAAAAGCAGGTAGGGGTCCGGCTGAACGAACTCAAGCAGCTTGAGCAGAAGCTTGAAGCGCTGATGGGCAAGCGAAACGAACAGGAAGAGGCGCAGCTCGCGGCGCTCGTGAAGTCATACGAGTCCATGAAGCCGGACGATGCGGCCCGGATTTTCAATCGCCTTGACCGCGCGATCCTCGTGGACGTAGCGTCCCGGATGAAGCCGGCCAAAATCGGCGGTGTCATGGCCGCAATGGAGCCCGCACGGGCCCAGGACCTTACCGTGCTGCTCGCAAAGCGCCTGAAAGTCAGCCAGGCTGCCGTGACGGCTCCGCAGGCCCCCAGTGCTCCCGTGGCAGCTGAGGCGCCGCCCGCAACCGACGCTCCCGCGGCTGTCGATGCGACGCCAGCCGAGCCAGCACCGGAGGCCGCGGCCCAGCCGCACGGCTGATGCTTAACGAGGGTTTAACTGCCGGCGGGCTACGGTCCACGGTCTGAAATCCTGCGAACCTGTATGCGCTTCCTGCGTCTGACCATCCTGCTTGTAGTCGCGTTCGCGCTCGCTCCCCAGAGCCGGGCCGAGGATGATGCACGCCTGAAGACCCAGGTCAGCGCGGCCGTCCAGAATGGCTATGCACGGATCACGTTTGACTGGCCCGAAGAAGTCAAGGGAACGGCGCAAGTCAGCGACGGTGTCCTCGTCATCAGTTTTGACAAGAGCTTCGACGCCGACATCGCAGCGCTATCACGGGCGCTCGAGCCCTATGCAGCCCTGGTGCGTCGAGATCCCGATGGAAGGGCCTTGCGGGTCGCGCTCAAGGGTCCCGTGCGGCTGAAGACCACGAACCACGGGATCAGATACGCGTTCGATCTCATCCCGCCATTCTACAAAGGCGATCCGCCAGCGGCGCCGGCTCCCGAAGGGACAAAGGTGCAGTCCGAGCTTCTGGTGCGGGTGACAGAGCGTGAGAAAACCACACGCCTGCAATTTGATTTTCCCGGACGCGTCGATCACTCGTTCCGGGTCTCGGGCGACAAACTGATTGTCACGTTTTCAAAGCCTGCCCGAGTGGATCTGAGGCGGTTCACGCAGAACCCGCCGACCTGGGTGCGCGGTGCACGTTCCTCCCGCGAGGGAAACAAGCTTCTGCTTGAATTCGACATTGATCGCGAAGCCGAGTTCCGGGACGCGAGCCAGAATGGCGAAATTGCCGTGGTGCTCAAGGAACCCAAGACCGACGGCGACGCCATCACGGAAAGTGCGGGAGCCACGGGCTCGCCCAAAGTCATCGTGTCGAGCGAGGATTCAAACGCACCGCCGCCGCCGAAGATCGTTGCTGAAGAGATTGAACTGGAGCGACCGAAGCGCAAGGTGGCCGCGGCAGGTGACGCCGGGAAGGAGCCTGCATCGGGTCCGGCCAAGGGTCTCAGGGTCCTCAGCGATGCGTCAGTCCTGCAGGCGGCCACACAGAACATCAGTGATCCCGAAGCGGGTGCAACTCCTGCGGCTCCGCTGCAGCCGGACCCGCTTCCGCCGGCGCTACGCCTGGGGCAGAGCGACCTGACAGCTGCGCTGGCGCCATTGCCATCGGCCGAGCCCACCATTCCGGGAAAGGCGCGCGCGGAGATATTCGGATCCATGGTCCGTCTCGAACTGCCCTATGCCAAGCTCCCTGCGGCGGCCGTCTTTCGTCGCGGCCTGGCGATCTGGGTGGTGACTGAAACCTCAAGTGCGATGGATCTTGCAGCACTTTCGGAGTTGCCCAATTCGCCGGCGCGCCTCCTGTCTTCCGTTACAGAGGTCGCGCCGGGGATCACCGCCTTCCGCCTTGCGGCTCCCGCCTCCATGTCGGTCAGCGTTTCGGCTGCCGGAAACAGCTGGGTGCTTGCGATCGGCAATACCGTTCCGGAATTGCCGGAAAGGCTTCAGCTCATTCGCCAGACGACGGGATCCACGACCAAAATGCGGGCTGCCATGCCCGGCGCCACCCAGGTCGTTTGGCTGAAGGACCCGGATGCGCAGGATCGCATTGCGGTCGTGATGGGATATGCGCCGGCGAGGGGGCTCCTTGACGGACGGCGCTTTGTCGAGTTTGCAGCCCTGCCGTCCCGGCAGGGTCTCGCCGTCCAGGCCATTTCCGACGACCTCAATGTATCGATTGAAGGCAATGAAGCCGTCATTTCCAGGCCGTCGGGACTGAATGTGTCCTCGGCACAATTTGTCGAAGCGCCAAAGCAGGTGGCTCCCGTTCCTGCGGACGGCACCAGCCTTGCGGCGGTCGACTTTGCTGCCTGGGGCAAGAAGGTTGCACCGACTTCGAGCGAGAGCATTTCCAAGCTGATCCTGGAGTCGTCCAAATCGACGGGCGGTATGAGCGGGCCGCGCATGGCCCTCGCGCGCTTCTACGTGGCGAATGGTCTTGGTGCGGAAGCGCTGGGTGTCCTGCGATCCATCTCACATGATGACCGTACGGCAGAGACCAACGTTCCATTTCGCGTGGTACGCGCGCTCGCCAACATACAGATGGCCAGAAACAAGGAGGCCATCGCGGACCTGAGCGTGGAGAGCCTGGGTGATGATGCCCACGCAGCCCTTTGGCGTGGCATCGCTGCGGCGGGTGCGCGAGACTGGCGCCTGGCGCGCAACAACCTGATCGTCGCACTGAAGGTGATTTCGAAGTATCCGGAGGACTGGCAGGCGAGGGCGAGAACGGCGTTGGCCATGTCCGCCCTGGAGCTGGGAGACTCTGCTGCCGCAAAGCTTGCACTCGAGAAAATGCCGGCTGCCAACATGACGGCGTCGACGCGGGCGCAGGCCGATCTGGTCAAGGCACTGACCGACGTTGCCCTGCAAAAGAAGGACCAGGCAATCACGCAGCTTGATGCTCTCGCGAAGTCGCCGGTTCGACCGGTGGCGGCCCGTGCCATGCTCGAGGCAACGCTGCTCAAGATCGGCGCGGGCAAGCTGGACGCGAAGCAGGCCATCGACTCCCTCGAGAGGCTGAGGTTCCAGTGGCGCGGCGACGAGGTGGAGCTGCGCACGCTTTCCGAGCTGGGAAAGCTGTATGTCGAGCAGAACCGTCTCCGCGAAGGCCTCAACACCATGCGGCTGGCCGTGAGGCATTTCTCCGATACTGAAGAGGCGCGGCAGACTGCAGCCCAGATGAGCCAAATCTTCGAGTCGCTGTTCCTCGGTGACCGATCGGAGAAGCTCACGCCGGTTCAGGCGTTGAGCCTGTTCTACGACTACAAGGAGCTCACGCCGGTCGGCTCACAGGGTGACGAGATGATCCGCAAGCTCGTGGAGCGCCTCGTGGCCGTTGACCTGCTTCCACAAGCGGCTGAGCTGCTCCAGCATCAGGTTGACAACCGCCTTGACGGCATTGCGAAGGCTGCCGTCGCGGCCCGCCTCGCCGTCATCTACATCGTCGACAAGCAACCCGGCAAAGCCCTGGAAACGCTTCGCGCAACGCGGCAGGCGCGCCTGCCGGACGAGCTCATCCAGCAGCGGGAACTGATTGAAGCGAGAGCCCTGGCAGACACGAAGGCCTATGACCAGGCGCTGGACCTCATTGCTTCGAACCTGACCAGCGAGGCGGACCATCTTCGCGCAGACATTTACTGGGATGCGCAACGCTGGCCGGACGCCGCAGCGAAGGCCGAGGCGCTGCTGGGTACACGCTATGCAGGCGAGACACCCCTGACGGATGTCGAGCGCATGGACCTCATGCGTGCGTGCGTGGCCTATTCCCTGGCGGGCGACGCTGCCTCGCTCGAACGGCTGCGGACGCGGTTCACGAACAAGATGATGAGCACGCCGGACGCGAAGTCCTTTGTGATGCTCACGAATGCGCCTGACGTTTCCAGCGAGGACTACCGGACGTTCGTGAAGCGGTTGGCGGCGGTCGATACGCTTGACGCATTTCTTGCGGACTTCAAGTCGAAGTACGCCTCGGCACCCGCAACGGCTACCAACTAGACTGGCTGGAAGTCGAGGCCAAGGTCCAGGCACCTGGCCGAATGCGTGATGGCACCGGATGAAATCAGGTCCACACCCGTCGCGGCGACTGCGGCAATGGTCTGGGCGCTGATGTTGCCGGACGCTTCCAGCAAGGCACGTCCCTGCGCCAGCTTCACTGCTTCCCGCAACACGTCAGGCGGCATGTTGTCGAGCAGAATGGAGTTTGCACCGGCATCCAGGGCTTCCTGAAGTTGCTTCAGGTTGTCGACTTCGATCTCGACATGAACCATGTGACCGGCATGTGCCCGTGCGGCCCGGATCGCGGTCGTGACGCCACCGGCAGCGACGATGTGATTGTCCTTGATGAGTATTCCGTCGTCGAGCGCAAACCTGTGATTGTAACCTCCGCCGCAGCGCACAGCGTACTTCTCGAAGGCGCGAAGTCCCGGCGTGGTCTTCCTGGTGCAAACGACGCGGGCCTTGGTGCCGGAAACGAGCTTCACCAGGTTTGCCGTGGCCGTTGCCACACCAGACAATCGCCCGAGGAAATTCAATGCAACGCGTTCACCGGACAGGATCGGGCGCGCGCTTCCCTTGATGACCGCAACCGTTTCGCCACGCTCGACGTCTGCTCCATCGGGAATGCGGACATCAACGGTGACAGATGGGTCCAGTGTGTGAAAGGCCGCAGTGACGAAACCCGTGCCGCAGATACGCCCGGCTTCTCGCGCCACGAGCAGCGCGTGCGCCTGAGCCGTTGATGGGATGGTCGCAAGGGTCGTGAGGTCCCCCGCGCGCCCCATGTCTTCCGTCAGGGCATTCTCGACGGCCGAGGTGACCAGAAACCGGGGCAGGGGTTCCACATTCACGAACGGAGCCTTCATGCTTTCCTCGCCTTGCCCTGGCCTGAACTCTCCGCGCTGCCCAAGGTGCCTTCCTGAAGCTTGCGAACATCGTCGAGCGTGATGAATGTCCGGTGCTGCCAAGCTTTTTCAGCGGCAGGGTAGTCGGT
This sequence comes from uncultured Flavobacteriaceae bacterium, assembly GCA_964646885.1. Lineage (GTDB taxonomy): Bacteria > Pseudomonadota > Alphaproteobacteria > Micropepsales > Micropepsaceae > SZUA-430. Next base: position 10,310 of record CAZYFM010000021.1, on the reverse strand, counting down.
GCGGAAGTGTCCGCCCCGACTTTCCTTTCGGGCCAGCGCGGCTCCGGCGATCAGCAGACAGGTCGCCGCCATGTTGCGCATGTCCGGATCGTGCATGCCGGCTCTTTCCAAGCGGGTGATGAATTCGATTGCGCTGAGCAGATCCGGCTCCGAGCGCTCGAGACCCACATTCATGCTCATCATCCGTCGAAGCGGTGCCAGCGCGGGCGTTTGCGTCTGGTGAACACTCTCCACCGGCTCCGGGGAGCGGGCGTCGGCGCCGGTGGCGCGGATGGTTGCGGTTATGTCGGCAGATGCGCGAGCGCCGAACACGATGGCTTCCAGCAGCGAGTTGGAGGCCAGCCGGTTTGCGCCGTGTGCTCCCGTGGACGCGCATTCTCCGATGGCCCAGAGGCCAGGCAGTGACGTGCGGGCATTCTCGTCAACGCTGATGCCGCCCATGTGGTAGTGAGCGGCGGGAGCCACGGGAATGGCGTCCGTGCGGGGATCGATGCCGGCAGACTGGCAGTAGGAGAATACCGTCGGGAATGCGTCAGGAAAGCGGGTGCCCAGGGCCCGGGTGGCGTCGAGGAAAACCTTTCGGCCCGCCTTGAGCTGCCTGAAGATTCCGCGCGCGACGATGTCCCGGGGAGCGAGTTCCGCGTCCGCATGAATCGCCGGCATGAAGCGCTCGCCGAGATCGTTCAGCAGGATTGCGCCTTCGCCGCGCAGCGCTTCGGTTGCGAGCGGTGCAGGATCTCGGCCAATCGCGATGGCCGTCGGGTGGAACTGGACGAATTCCGGGTCTGCGATGACTGCGCCCTTGCGCGCAGCCATTCCGATGCCTTGTCCACGCGCTTCCGGCGGGTTCGTGGTGACTTCGAACAGTCCACCGAGGCCGCCGAGCGCAAAGATCGTGGCGTCGCTGCGGATCAGGACCGGGGTCGCCTTGTCATGAACGGGGTGCGCATAGACGCCGACAACGCGGCCTGCTTCCATGGCAAGCTCGAACGCGAGAAGTCCTTCGATCACGCGAATGCGGGGTGTCGCCTTCACGCGCCTGACCAGGGCGGCCATGATCTCGGCGCCCGCGCGATCGCCCGTCACGCGCACGATGCGATTTCTCGAATGGGCGGCCTCTCGACCCTGTACAAACTGACCGAGTGCATCGCGGTCGAAGGGAACACCGAGGCGCGCCAGGTCAAGGATGCGGTCCGTTGCTTCGCTCGCAATCAGGCGCGCGATCACCGGGTCGACAATGCCGGCGCCGGCGATCTCGGTATCGCGGGCGTGAAGTTCGGCGGAGTCGTCGCCTCCCAGCGCTGCCGCAATTCCGCCCTGCGCCCAGGTGCTCGAGGCGCCCGAACCCAGGGAAACAGGCGAGAGCACGGTCACCGGACATTCGAATTTCAGGGCCGCGAAGAGGCCTGCGAGGCCGGCTCCCACGATGAGCACACCGCCGGACTGAATGACGTTGTCCGTCGCTCCTGCGCGCACGCCGGCCATCAGTGCATGGCCCTTGCGGCCGGCTTGCCGACGGCAAGCATGCGCTCCACGGCGAGGCGGGCGCGGCTGGCCACTTCCGGATCCACCTTCACTTCGGTCGTCAGCGTCTGCAGCGACTTCAGGATCTTGTCGAGCGTGATGCGCTTCATGTGCGGGCAGAGATTGCAGGGGCGCAGGAACTCGATGTCCTTGTTCTCTGCCGAGATGTTGTCGGCCATGGAGCATTCCGTGAGCAGAACGACCTTCGGCGGCCGCTTCTTGACCACGAAGTCGATCATCGCGGAGGTGGATCCCGCGAAATCGCATTCGGCAACGACAGATGCGGGGCATTCGGGGTGGGCGAGGATGACGGCGCCCGGATTGTCGGCCCTGAAGCGGCGGATGTCCTCAGCCGAAAAGCGTTCATGGACCTCGCATTGACCGGCCCAGGCAATGACCTTGATCTTGGTCTGGTTTGCAACGTTCTGTGCGAGGTACTTGTCGGGGATCATGATCACCGTGTCGACGCCGCGTTCGGCCGCGATCGCCTCGACCACGGCAACGGCGTTCGAGGATGTGCAGCAGATGTCACTTTCAGCCTTCACCTCGGCCGACGTGTTCACGTAGGTCACGACGGGATAGTCCGGAAACTTCTGCCTGAGCAGGCGGACGTCGGCGCCGGTGATGGAAGCGGCGAGCGAACAGCCTGCAGCCATGTCCGGCATCAGCACCGTTTTTTCCGGGGACAGGATCTTCGACGTTTCCGCCATGAAGTGGACGCCGGCCTGGACGATGATCTTCGCATCCGTCTTGGCGGCCTCGCGCGCGAGCTGGAGGGAGTCGCCAACGAAATCCGCCACGCAGTGGAAGATCTCGGGCGTCTGGTAGTTGTGGGCGAGGATGACGGCGCCGCGCTCTTTCTTGAGGCGGTTGATCTCCAGGATCAGCGGCGCGAATGACGGCCATTCGATTTCGGGAATGACATTCGCCACCTTTGCGTACAGGGCGCGCGTGGCTTCGGCGACTTCGGGGGTGTAGGCCAGGCTGGCTGATTGCGTGGTAGCCATTTTCGCCTCCCATTATGCTCATTCTGAGCATATATATGGTACCAAAAAACGGCGGTTCAAGGCCGCCAGTTGAAGTAATGCTAGGTGTGAGCATAAGGAATGTCAAGCAGACGTTGGTATCGGCTGCCTGCTGTACGGGCATCACAGACTTTTGCGACGGGAATTGCGAGTAATAGGCCTCAACTTCGGGTCCACGGCGTCCATGATGTCCTTTTTCCGCTCGCTGCTGAGCTTCGTGCTTCTTGTCAGCCTGCTCCTGGTTTCTCTTCCGATCATCGGGTTCTGGCTGAGCGATGTGCACTGGTTCTTCGACCTGTGCGCACAGTTCATGCTGCCGGCCGTGATCGCTGCGTGCGGGCTGTCCATCATTGCGGGGCTCTTCCAGAGGGCGGGCGCGGGTGCCGGTGCCCTTGCCATCGCCATCACGACTTCGCTGAGTACCGGCACATGGACGTCCCCGCATCAAAGTGTCCCCGAGAATATTTCCCGGTTCAAGGTGCTCCACTTCAACGTCTGGTACCGGAACGGCGAGATCGATCGCGTGGCGGATGTCATCCGTCGATCCGATGCGGACCTTGTCGTCCTGCTGGAGGTCACGCCGCGGATCAGGGATCGACTGAAGCCTGTCATGGACACCTATCCCTACCGGCTTGGCTGCGGCGAGGGTGATCCCTGCAACATCGTCGTGCTCTCGCGTGCACGGTTGTCTGCAAATGCGCTCGTGCGCACCTCCGACAGTTTCCGGTCGCCGCTTCTGTCATTCAATGCCAGCCTTGGCGGATGCCCCATGACCGTCTATGCGACGCACCTGACGCGACCCTATCCGTTTACCTCACCTGAAGCCCAGATCAGGCAGGCGAGGGAAGTCGCCAACGAAGTGGCTGCGTTTCCCCATGCGAAGCTGCTGATTGGCGACTTCAATGCGGCGCCCTGGGGCCACGTCATGCAGAGCATTGCGACACGTGCAGGGCTGTCGATCCTGTCGGGTCCCGGCGGTACGTGGCCGGTCTCATTGCCGAAGCAGATGCGGATTCCCATCGACCACATGCTTGCCGGACCTGGTCTCGCATTCGTGCGTCGCGAAGTCCTGATGCCGGCGGGTTCGGACCACGCGCCGGTCCTGTCGACAGTTGCCGTCGTCGAGCCCGCGAAGTGCAGGGCGCCCTGAAAAAAAGTAAGGCGCGGATGTTGCCATCCGCGCCCTGACTTCCGGTTCCCGAGAACCGATTATCGTCCAGGTTCAGTTCAGCTTCATGATGAGCGCCGCGCGCAGGCCGTGGCTGCTGACTTCATTGCTGTCAATGCTGTTGACGCCCGTGTCGTCCGTCACGTCGCCATAGTTCGTGTAGCGGTATTCGAGGCGTCCGCTGAAGCTCTCATCGAATGAGTGGTCGATGCCCGCGCCCAGCGTCCAGCCGGACTGGGTGTCAGAATACGAATGGAAGACCGGGAAACCGACCTGGTTGATCTCGTGCTCGATGTCCGCCATGGCATAGCCACCAGCGACGTACACGATGTTGTTTCCGTGCTTGATGCCGAGCCGTGCGCGGATGGCTGCTTCCCAGTTGATTTCCGTCGAGTGGATGTAGTCCTTCGGGAAGGTGGACGTGGTTTCCACGTTCTCGCTGATGTCAGACCAGTTGATGTCGCCTTCGATTCCAAAGACCATGTTGTCATGGTGGATGTTGAAGCCGGCGAGAACGCCGATCGTGCCGCCCGATGCGTCGTAGTCATACGGTGCAGGGAAGTTGCCTGCGCTGTTCGTGTTGACACCCTCAACGGATGCAAAGTCGTGTCCGGCACTGAGACCCACATAGAAGTCTCCAGCCTGTGCCGAGGCGGTCAGGGCGATTGCTGATACGGTCGCCGCCAGAATGAGTGAGCGCATGGTTTCCCCCTTGCAGACATTGGGCCTTGTTGCCCGTGTTTCAGTCTGGCTCAGGGTAAACGGACCGCTCCGCTCCTGAAAGTGACGGTGCTTCCAATCCGCTCACTCCAAGCGTCGTGTGGTTCGCAATTTCCGTCATGTGGTACGGAGTTGCCACCACGTTTTCGGCGGTAAACAGCCCGCTGGAGAACCGGGGTCCATCCATTCTCCCGATGATTGAATCCCGGTTCAGGGGCGGGCCGTTCTCAGCATCGGGACGCGAACGCCGGGTGTGGGGCGCTCTCGGAGGACTTCGCGGCGGAACCGGAACTGTTCGGCTGGTCGCCCTCCGGCCTTTGCCGTGCGCTTTCCCGTGCGCTCCACGAGCCCGCCATTCTCGACCAGTCGACGGAAGTTCTGCTTGTGCAGGCGGATTCCAGAGATGGCTTCGACGGTTCGCTGCAGGTCCAGAAGCGTGAAAGTCGTTTCCATCAGTTCGAAGACGATCGGGCGGTACTTGAGCTTGCCGCGGATGCGGCCCATGCCCGTGGCCAGGATGCGGCGGTGATCGAACTGCATCATCCGGCCAAAGCGGCCCTGCACGGTGGCTGCGGGTGCGGTTGCCGGCAGTTGGCGGCCATCGCGGCGCGCCTCCAGCACGAGGCCCGCTTCGTACATCAGTTCATAGCGCTCCAGGACTTTCTCCTCGTCCCAGTGTCCTCCATCAAGGCCGAAGCAGAGGCGCGCCCGCTCCCAGCGCGTTTCCTGTTCGGCTTCCTCGGACCATGCTTCGAGATAAGGCCGGATCAGCTGGTCGATGATGGCGGGCTTTTCGTTCCGCCAGTCTTCCCACGGGAAGAAGTCGTAGATGCCCTGCCAGCGACCGGTCCTGTCTGCTCCATCCGACAGGCGGGTCAGTGCGAGATAGCCAACGGACACGACGCGCGCGTTTTCGCCGGGAACGAGGTCGTGCCTGCCGCGATCGCCAAAGGTGTAGAGCTGTTCGACATAACCCAGGGACACGTTGGTCTGCTGCTCGACGAGGTTGCGCAATCCGATTTCGAGGGTCCGGTGCCTCTGGGGCTCGAAGGGTCCGAAGGGCAAGCCTTCAGCGGCTTCGGTGTCCCGCTGCGCGGTTGGCTTGATCACGAGGACGCAAGGCATGTCGCGCAGCATCGTGATCACGCAGGCGTTCAGCCCAATGACAACCGTGTTCACGCCTTCCCTGGACTTCGTCGCTGACATGAAGCTCTTCAGTCCGGGATCGGCAATGAAAAGAGGACACCTTCGAACACGACCTTGCCGGGTCCCATGGCGTCGATGGCATCCACCATGCGGCCATTGCGTTCGAGCAGCGCATCCGCGAATGCCACGATGCGGGCGTTGGGCTGGGCGTGCGGCGCGCGCCGTCGCAATTCGCGCGCGATCTCGAGTTCCTTGCCGGGCGTGCTCATCATGCAGGCGATTGCAAAGGCGGACGCCGTCGAACGGCTGATGCCGGCCCAGCAATGAACCAGCATGGGCTGGCTGCGGTTCCAGTCACGGGCGAAGGCCAGAAGGTCCCGCACGTGGAGTTCATCCGGCGGTGTCTGCTCGACGGAGTGCGAGACAATGTCGTGCATGCCGAGCTTGAGGTGACGGTGTCCCGAAATGATCGCGGGCGTCGGCATCTCGTCGTGCGGATCGAGCAGCGTGATCAGGTGCGACGGGCGGATCTGCTCGCTGACAGTCGGGACCTTGCTCTTGGGGCAAACATAGATGGCTGGCATGGCGGTCCTGGGTGTCAGTTTGGTTCCGGAAGAAGATCGTTGAAGCGCGCAATGTAGGCCGCCTGCGCGTCACGCGCCGACAGCGGTACGAGGCGTGCCTGACGCAAGCCACGGGGCGAGCCGAAGAACTCGAGCGCTTCCTCCACCGAAAAGCCGGCAAGCTGCGTCGCCTCGAAATAGGCCGATGCCTTGTCGGCGCGCTTGATCAACGCATTGAGTTCATCGGGCAGCTGCGCCGGCAGGCCGAAGCGAACATGGATTGCCGACAGGAGCTTGTTCTCGAGCACCTTGTAGTCGAGGCCGACAGCGGCCTTGAAGGGACTGATCAGGTCGCCGATCACATATTCAGGCGCGTCGTGCAGCAAGGCGGCGAGGCGCCACTTTGGCGCGATGCCTGGTTTGAGCTGGGCGAGGCAGTCCTCGACGACGATGCAGTGTTCCGCCACGGAGAATGCGTGATCGCCGTTGGTCTGCCCGTTCCAGCGCGCGACCCGTGCGAGGCCGTGGGCGATGTCCTCGATCTCGATGTCGAACGGCGACGGGTCGAGCAGGTCGAGGCGTCGGCCCGACAACATGCGCTGCCAGGCGCGATTTTGTGGCTGCTTTTGCAGTTTGCTCATCCCAGGTCCTGTTTGGCCTGCGCCGTGTTGAGCGCAAACGCTTGATCCAAGTCAAGGCCGGGCAGATAATTCACGCCTATACAAGCGTAATGAACCTGCGAAAGGCACGACCGTCATGACTTACCGCAAGCTCCTTGTGCCGCTCAATGGCACTGAACGTGACAATCAGGTGTTAACGGCTGCGTTCGAGATCGCAAAGCCCTGCAAGGCTCATGTGATGGGCATTTATGTGCGCCCCGATCCGGCGGAGGTGCTGCCATTCCTTGGCGAGGGCATTTCGGCGAGCGTCATCCAGGAGATCATGGATGCCGCGCGCGCCTCGGCCGGCCGGTCGGCGGCGGCTGCCCGCAGCAACCTCGACCAGTTTGCCAAGAAGTATGCGGCCCCCACGATGGACAGTGCCGGCCTGTCGGCCTCGTTCTGCCTGCGTGACGGTCCCGCCGATCTTGTGGTCTCGGATGAAGCCCGGCTCTCGGACCTGGTGATCTTTCCGCTGCCGGGACCCTCCGGTCACGCCAACCTGCGCCAGATGATCGAGACGACGCTTCTCAATGGTCGAAGCCCCGTTCTTCTTGTGCCGACGACGCACAAGCCGGTCTACGGCGCAAAGGCGGCGATCGGCTGGGATGGTGGCTCAACGGCGGCTCGTACGGTCGCGGCAGCCATTCCCATGCTCAAGGCGGCATCGGCGATCGAGATCCTGAGCGTCTCGACCGGAAGCATTGAAACCGCCGAGATGGACCGCTTGCGGGACTACCTGCGCCTTCACGGCCTGGCAGCGACCGAGCACGGCATCAATCCGGGTGGCCAGTCCATCGGGTCTGCGCTTCTCGACGCGGCCGTTCGTGCGGAAGCCGGTGTGCTTGTCCTGGGCGGTTATGGCCACAGCCGGTGGCGCGAGCTTGTCCTTGGCGGCGTGACGCGCCACGTGCTGTCGGAAGCGACTTTGCCCATCTTCATGGCCCACTAAAACAAGGAACGAAACCGTGAGCCTGTTTCGCGTCAAGCTGGAACTTGCCAGGTCGAAGGAAGCCCCGAACGGCGATCCCGCGCATGGCTATGCGTTTGTTGCTCCCCTGGATGCCGCCGGGCATCTCGATGCCTCTGCGTGGAAGGCCGTGAAGGAGCGTTGCTCGGTCGATCGCATCGTCAAGAACAAGGTCGAGGAGCGCGGGCATCTGGTCCATGTCGGCCAGGGCTGGCACTTCGACTACAAGGGCGGCACGCGCGACGACGACGAGCCGCTCTACAAGCTGGACCGCCATCTGCTGAAGGTCGGCGAGTATGTTTCGGTGACGGAGCATGATGGCGTGCTGCGCACCTTCCGGGTGGCCAGCGTTTCGCCGCTCGGCTAGTCCTCGAAGTCCTCGTCGATCGTTTCCGCCGCCTTGAAGCAGCACCATGCCGCCAGAAGCTGCGGGACGATCATGGCGACCAGCCCGTAGCGCAGGCTGTCCGCGCCCAGTTGCGGGGCCAGTGCGTCGCTGATCATGCCGACCAGCAAGGGGCCGAGGCCGAGACCGATCAGCGTTCCGGTGACACCAGCCGTCGCGGCTGCGCGCGCCCGGGTGTTGTGGGTCGCCAGCCGCTGCAGTGCTGCAGCCGCGGGTGCGAGGCTCATCGTCCGGCAGAAGGCCTCGCCGGAATTGGCGATCATCAGGATCAGGATGGTTGGCGCGAAGGCGCTGGCGACGCTGAAGGGCATCGTGATCAGCAGCATCAGTGCCGGAAACCAGAGCTGCCAGTGAGGATTGCGCTTCGAGAGGTAGTCCGCAAACGGTCCGCCGGCCCATGTGCCTCCGAGCGCGACGACGGCGCCGAGAGAGCCGAACACCGTTCCGGCCTGGCCCGGTGTCCAGTCGAAGAAGCGGACGACGAACACGGTTCCCCAGACAAGGCCGCCATAGATCGAGACCGATGCGAGCGCGCCTGATGCGATGAGGTAGCGAAAGGCCGGCTTGCGGGCCAGGGCGAGATAGCCTCCGGGCGAGCCTTCCGTGTAGGCGTGCTTTTTCCGGACCGGTTCGGGCAGCATGATGGCCGCCACGAAGGCCAGCAGGAGGCTGGCTCCACCCAGCACATAAAGCGCCATGCGCCAGCCAAACGCATCGGTCAGCTGGCCGCCCAGAATGCCTGCCGCTATCAGTCCGGCCGGGCTGCCCATCACGTAGATGGCCATCGCGCGGTTGCGTCGGTCCTTGGGTACGTAATCCGCAATGAGGGACTGAGCGCAGGGATTGCATCCGGCTTCGCCCAGTGCCAGCCCCATGCGTGTCGCTGCCAGATGCGCAAAGCTGCCGGCTGCTCCCATGCCGGCCGTGCAGAGCGCCCACGCCGTTGCACATACCGTGAGGATGCCCGTGCGGCTGACGTGGTCGGCCATCCACGCGATCGGGATGGAGCTGACGGCGAAGACAAGCGCGAAGAGCGATCCGGTCAGGTAGCCGAGTTCGGTGTCGCTGAGATGGAACTCATGCTTCACGGGTTCCGCGATGATCGACAGGATCTGCCTGTCCATCATGCTGAAGCCGATCAGGATTGCGAGAAGGACGACATAGGACGTCGCCGCGGGATACTCGGTTTCAGCCTTGGACTCAGACACGCAACTAGCTTCCGGTTTGCCGGATCACTATGGGTCAGCCCCGAAGCAAGTCCAGAACAATTCGACGTGACAGGGTCGTGAAATGCGTTTCCGGCAACCGTCACGAGATTGTGCAGTTGCGCTTACCTGCCCCTGAGCGATCAGCCCGCCTCGGGCGGCTTCACGACAAGGACCTTGATCTCGTGCCTGGGCGTGAAGTTGCGGATCTCGAACGAGAAGGTGGTCGGGCCCGTCTTCTTCACGCCGGTGCCGCAGAAGGAGACGATGTTCTTCGCGCTTCCCTTGTCGACGGTCAGGCGGAAGCGGCCGATCGGTCCCTTCCAGGTGTTGGCCGTCGTGACGATGTAGTCGATGACGTAGCCGATGCCGCCCCCGTCCGGCTTGAGCACGCGGCGGATGGCGCGTTCCGTCGGCTTGTCGACGCAGGCCTCTCGCGCGAGGTTCTTTTCGTACTCGAAATGATTGGGAACCATCACGAAGCCCGCGGGGTACGGCTTGTAGCGATGCTGGACGCTGACGATCCTGCCGGGCTCGAACCTCTGTTCCCGCACAAAGATCGTCGAGAGATACCAGCCCGGTGCTTCGTAGTCGGTCTCCTTCACGTAAATGCCGCGGCGGTTCCAGTCAGCCTTCTTCGCGGGCGACAGGCGTGCGTAGGCGGCGCGGATGGCGTTGGCATCAAATGTCAGCGGAATGCCCGCCGCGGTCAGTTCGGCCGTGATGTCGATGGCTTTGGTGAAGCGGAAGCGGTCCTGCGGTTCATCCTGCCGGCTGTCCGGGAAGTGGAACGCGCGCACGACCGGTTTTGACGTGACCGCCTTGCCTTCCACGCGCGTCTCGAACTTCAGGAGCTCAAGATCCTTCACATCGTGCATGTCGTAGCCGGTCTCGGCCTCAAAATTCACCGCGACGGGCAGGCCG
>CAZYFM010000020.1:33974-35206 GCA_964646885.1 uncultured Flavobacteriaceae bacterium | reverse complement strand
TACCGAGCCAACGCACGGCCACTTGACCTTTAGGCCACTCTCATTGTGCCTTTTCCGTTTTGTGCCTTTGTGTCAGATCCCCTTTCTTCCCATCACGCGTATCGAAAGCGTAATAGTCATTCGCCACGCGATGTATTCCTTCCCTGAAGGTCGCTGCGCCGAAGTTGATCAGTAGTCCCAATGGAAGTTTCAGCACTTTCAGGTAGGTCAGGACTTGCCTGAAATGGACCGGCGCCAGTTTCTCGACAGCCTTGATTTCCAGCACCAGGCGACGTTCCACCAACAAGTCGACACGGTACGCGTCCGGCACAGCCACGCCTTCGAACTCAATATCGAAGTGCCTTTGGCGCTCGACCCGCAAGCCCTTGCCAAGGAGCCTGATCTCAAGGAGAGTTTCATAGGCTCCTTCCAGCAATCCCGGCCCGAACTGGCGGTGCAAACCGAAAGCTTCATGGACAACCACTCGCGCAATGGATTCCGTGTTCACGCAACGCTCCCTGCAGATGACGCGGCTGTTCATGGCAGGAAGAGAAACTCCTTTCATCCATGCAATTGTAACAACCCATCCCACTGACACATTCTGGAGGACGACGCATGCCAAGGCTCAGACAGGTTTCCAAGGCCGATGCCGATCCGTTTGCGAAGCAGATCTACAAGGTTCTGTTTGGCGAGCGGGATCCGGTGAAGGAGCCGGGGACGGCGACGGGGACGCCGGGCAACTGGTGGACGGTGTTCGCGCTGGTACCCGATGCGTTCAAGCACACGACCGAGGGCTTCCAGTTCTATCGCAGCCCCAATCGCAAGCTGTCTGCGAAACTGCGCGAGCTGGGGCAGATTCGTGCGGGCTGGGCCCGCGGCTCGCAGTTCGTGTTCTCGCAGCACTGCAAGGCGTCGCGCGATGTCGGGCTGTCCGAAGCGCAGATCAAGGCGATCCCCTACTGGTCCATCGCGGACGTCTGGAGCCCGGTCGAGCGCGCGGTGCTGGCCTACACGGACTGCCTGGTGCTGATGGGCGGGCGCGTGCCGGAGGAGATCTTCACCGAGATGAAGAAATACCTTTCCGACGAGGAAATCCTCGAGTTCACCTACATCACCACGACATACGAAATGCACGCCACCATGTCGCGCGCACTCCGCCTTGAGTATGACGATGTCGACGAGCGCGTGGTGGAGATCGCAGCGCCTGCGGGCGCGAGCTCCGACGTCATGAGCATGGTGGACCGGAAGGAGTA
>CAZYFM010000020.1:0-33874 GCA_964646885.1 uncultured Flavobacteriaceae bacterium | reverse complement strand
CCGCCGGAAGACCGAAATTCCGGCGCGGCTGCGACTTGTCATTGTGAAAACCGACACGCCAGTTCCCTGGCCTTCAGGCGCAACCTGCCGCCCCTTGTGCGGACTTCATCCCGAGCGCCTGCAAAGCTTCCGGCTGGCCTGTCATGCGAACGCCCCTCGCTGTTGCAGGGGTGGATGAGGCGTGCGTGGGCGCGCGGACGTGGATTCTCGCGCCACCGGCTCCGGTCGGCGAAAGCTTACGTGCGATTGCCGGCTCAGTGGGATGACTGGCGGCTTCCGAAGATTGCCGAATAGATCAAGCCACCGAGCCACATGATCAGCGTGAGCACAACCACGCGCGTGAACAGTGTCATCAGCGTCAGTGCGATGGCCGTGTCACCGACGACAAGGCCGAAGAGCGCCGAGGGGGAGCCATTGCCGAGCATGCCTTCGGCGCTGTCCATGATGAAGTACTTCATGGAACCGGCGGTTTCGATGAAGCCCGTCACCCACTCGGGCGTCAGAACAACCATCAGGCCGAGCACGACGAAGGACAGGAAGAAGGACACGATGCTTCTCCATGTCTGCCACATGATTTGACCCAGACCGCGCATGGACGAACCCTACCCTTACAAACGTAGTTACAATCGAAGGCCGCATGGTCGGTTTCGAACCGCAGCGTGTCAAGGCGACCCGAGCGTCGCCGCGAGGCCGTTTACCGGCGTTTTTGCGGAAACCAGGACCAAGGTGCATGGATGCCCCACACCGGCGAGCGGATGGGTGCCCGGGCCGCGCGTGGCCGAAAGTGACTGTCGTACGCTTGGCGGTCGCCGGTTGCCTCAGGCCGCCGTCGCCTTGCCCGGCAGCTTCTTCAGAGAGCCCGTTCCCGACAGGTATCCCGTGAGCATGCGCGCCAGCTCTTCTGCCAGCGCACCTGACTTCAGGTCGGCGGCACGTGATGGCATGGCGTTGTGAATCACGGCCTCGACCGTGCGCGTGACGACATAGACCGCGAGGTCGAGATCGGGCACGCCGATCTCGCTGCGGCGCAATTCGAAGGCGGCCCTGATCCGCTGGTGCATGCGGCTGGCGTACTCAGCCTTCCAGTGGTGATGGCCCAGGGTTGGCACCTCTTCCGACAGGACGCGATGGAGCTCCGGCTCGATCATGTGGGAGCGGATGTTCTGGTCGATTGCCGTCCGGATGAGTTGCTCCAGGGGCATTGTGCGGGCGTGAATGGCCATTTCCTCCACGCCGCGCTCGATGTCATCGAGGTGGCGGCGCATGAGCTCGCTCAGCAGCGCATCCTTGTTCGGGAAGTACTGGTAGAGGGAACCGATGCTGATACCTGCCTTTTCCGCGACCCGGTTGGTCGTGAAGGCTTCGTATCCTGCCGTCACCAGAACGCGAGCAGCGGCCTGCATGATGGCATCGACGGTAGCCCGGGAGCGATCCTGTTCTGGCTGTTTTCTGGGACTGAGGGGCACTTTCCGACGCCGGGCCACGGGAATCTCCTTTGCGAGTATCCAATGTGAGTATTTGCTCGTATAACATGAGTGATTGCTCATTTTCAACGGGAACCGGTCCATGGCCGCTGCAGATCCATCGCCGAACGCCGGCTCCTCCAACGCCAAGGCTGGTGCGCCATGCACCGACGAAGCCGGGCGTGTCGTGCCCGTCATTTCCTACACAAGATGCGAAGGCGCCGGTGACTGCGCGGAGGTCTGCCCCTTCGACGTGTTCGAGCTGCGCAAGCTGACGGCCGAAGAACTCGGCGCGCTGTCGTGGACGACCTGGATCAAGGTGAAGGTCCACGGCGGTCGACAGGCCTTCGTCATCAATGGCGACGCCTGTCATGCCTGCGGGCTCTGCGTCAAAGCCTGCCCGGAACACGCCATCCGCCTCCTCAACCCCGAACGGGAAAGGACCGTTAAGTGAGCCCTGTCACAACCCTCGATGATCCGCGCATCTCGTCAACGCTGGCCGAGCTTCATCGACGCGCACGCCAGGATGCCTTTGTCTTCCTGCGCGCCCTGCCCTCGATTGCGTGGAGTGTCGTGAAGGGCAGGCCCGCCATCGATGGCGCCATACCCTATCTCAAGGACGCCTATATTCCGGTCGATCCCGATCAAGGAAAATTTCTGTATGTTACGGCGCGCCTGCTGAATGCGAAGCGCATCGTCGAGTTTGGTACGTCCTTCGGGATTTCGACGATTTACCTCGCGGCAGCCGCTCGCGCGAATGGCGGAAAAGTCATCGGCACCGAACTTGTCCCTGAAAAAGTAAATTCAGCGCGCGCAAATGTCGCGCAAGCAGGGCTCGCCCAATTTGTCGACATACGCGAGGGCGACGCAATGAACACACTCTCAAACCTCGAAGAGCCAATAGATTTGTTGCTGCTCGATGGCTGGAAGGACATTTATCTTCCAATGGTGAAGATGCTCACGCCCAAATTGCGTGCAGGCGCTGCCGTGATTGCTGACAATGTTTTCACTTTCAAAAAGACCCTGCGGCCCTACGTTGCGCATATGCAGAATCGAGAAAACGGCTTCGATTCCGTAACGCTGCCTCTGGGACACGGAATGGAATATTCCGTCAGGACTTCCTGAGACCGCCGTCACAATGATGATGTTGAATACGTCATGTTGTTGTCAGATGTTGAATCCATACTGCACCGTAACTACATCCGGGTTCTCAACCCGGTTGGGGAGAACCGGACATGCATGAACGTGCCTTGATCCCGTCACTGGGAGAGTCCAGCCTGACGCCATTCTATGACGCGACGCACGCGCTCATGACGTGCGAGCGGACATGGCAGCGCGCGTTCGTCAAGCAGATCGCGCCCCAACCTCGCGATGTCATCCTGGATGCCGGTTGCGGCAATGGCTCGCTGGCCATCCTGCTCAAGCAGGCCTGCCCTTCCGCCTCGGTGTACGGAACCGATCCCGATCCCGAAGTGCTGACACGTGCAGAGGCCCGTGCCCGTGATGCGGGCGTCCTCGTCCACTTCTCGCAGGGTTTTGCCGAAGGTGTTGCCGCGTCGGCGGCGGCCAACCGGCCAAACAAGATCGTGACGAGCCTCGTGCTGCACCAGATCCCCATGGACGCCAAGCGTGCCGCCCTGCGCAGCGCCTTCGCCGCGCTCGAGAGCGGCGGCGAACTTCACGTTGCCGATTACGGCGAGCAGAAATCGCCGCTCATGCGCTTTGCCTTCCGTCATGTGCAGGTGATCGATGGCGACGCGAACACGCGTCCGCATGCCGAAGGCAAGCTGCCGGTACTGATTTCCGAGGCTGGCTTCCTGCTGGTGCGCGAAAACATGTCGATCCCGACGCCGTCGGGCTCGATCTCGCTCTACTCCGCGCTACGGCCGTAATCCCACCGCTGCCGGTGCTCCCGGGCCCTGTGCCCCGGCGGCCGGCTGCGCCCTTTCGGCGATCATGGCGCCGCCCGTTCCCTCCGCCTCGAAGATGCGCTTCACGCGCGCGTCGGCAACGATGGATTGCGGCGGGATGACTTCGTAGCTGCCCACGAGCCCCCAGCACTGGTCATGGTCCAGGTAGCGGCGCTTGCAGGGGCGGCTTTCCGACCAGCGTCCCATGAAGCGCGCAACGACCTGCGGACGCTCCTTCACCAGGTCGCGCAGACGCGCGGTTTCTCCCAGCGTGATGCCGGCCGCGGCAAAGGACAGGCGCACGAGTTCGCTTGAATAGAGATTGTCCGGCGTCTCATCGAGGAAGAAATCACCCGGCTGGCCGAGCCTGGCCTTTGCGGCCGCGATGACCTGCGCGCCGCGCCCGGCGTCGATGCCCTCGACGCGATAGACGGCATAGGCGCGGGACTTTCCCCTGGCCACAAAATCCGCGAGCGGCGTTTCAACCACCGTCTCCCGGGCCTCGATCACGACAGGCCCCGCTTCCGTGACGCGCACGACCCCGATGTGCACAGGCAAACTGTCCCCGTTCGTGAAGGCGGGCAGCACGGGAACCGACTTCGATTCCTGGACCACGATGTCGCCATCGTGCCAGTCCTTCATGCCCCGGTCGAACGACACGCCCGAAAGCAGCCATGCCGCGACGACGACCACGGCCGTTGCGCCAATGAGAACATGTTCAACGTTGAATTTCATGGGCTCCAGCATAGGCCCCGCGCGTAAACGGAGCCCCAAGGCACGTGATTAATGAAGTCGCGCGCGGCGCTACTTCGCCGTTCCCCAGTAGTTGAAACCGGCAAAGCGCGGGGTCGCCGGCAGGTACATGGTTTCCATCTTCTCAATCTCGAAACCGCCTTCGCGGATGAGTTCCGGGATCGGTCGGCCCACGTGGCAGCCGCCGCCGATGGCCTTCCAGAGCGGCGTGATGCGCTCCTGCCATTTGCGCACGTCTTCGTCCGGGGCCTTGCCATGTTCGCAGAAGATGAGCCGGCCGCCCGGCTTCAGCACGCGGCGCATGCCCTTGAGCGCGCGGACGACTTCCGGAATGGTGCAGAGCGTGTAGGTGACAAGCACGGTGTCTGCCGCCTTGTCATCAAGCGGAATCTCCTCGGCCTTCAGGTCGAGGAAATCGAGACCGATGCTGAGGTCCTTCGCCCGCTTGCGGGCGCGCTCGCGCATCTCGGCCGACGGCTCAAGCCCCCAGATGTGGGAGACGCGCGCGGGGTCGTAGAAGGCGAGGTTCTGGCCGGCCCCCATCCCGATCTCGAGCACGCGGCCTTCAGCCAGGGGAACAACCTTGCGCCGCTGGTGCGTGATCGGCTTGGCACTCATCGCCATGTCGAGAAGCCAGGGCAGGATCCTGCGTTCGTAAAAGCCCATGAAAAAAGAGTCCGCTGTTGACCAGCGGACTCCTAGCACATTTCGCGATGTCGTGCCTCAACCGCCTGTCAGCGCGGTCCTGCGTTCGACCAGCCCCTTCATGTCGGGCAGGGCCTCGCCTGGCGGACCGAAGCCCTGCCGCTTGCCGGCGAGTGCGGGCCTTTCAGGCTCCTCGTCCTCGACAATGTCCTCGAGATCGTCGCCCTCGAGGACCGGCATCGTGGGCTCGGCGCGCTGTACCGGCTTGGGCTGCAAGGTGGGCTGGTGCGCTGCAGCACGCTTGGCACGAACGGCCTCCAGCACACGCTGCATGTCTTCCTTCGTCACGCCGGCGGCAGGCAGCGGAGACTTCTCCGTGTCTTCCGGCGCCGCGGCTTCACGCGGCTCGGGGGCGCGCGGCGGCTGATGAATGTCCCTTGCCAGGGGCTGCTCGGGCATGACCTGAGAGCGCGGAACGGTCAGTGAGGGCGTCAGGCCGACCGGTGCGACCTGATCAACGGCCACGCAACCGCGCGCCCACTTGCCATCCCACGCGAGGAGTTCATCCAGCGGCAACGGCTTCTGGATCCAGATGCCCTGCGCGGCGGTGAAGCCGACATCCGCAAGCCCTGCCATTGTCGGTTCATCCTCGGCGCCGACGGCGACGGCCTCCATCTTGAAATGCTGCGCATAGCGCATGCGCGCTGCAATCGCGCCCTTCCCCTTCAGGCCCAGGCGCTGCGCCAGGCGAATGCTGGCGGGGCCGCCCACCTTGATCGAATTGAAGGGCATCGGCTTGAACTGCGTGAGATCGACGGGAACAATGCCGCCGCCATCGAGCGCCACCTGCACGCCCATCGCGCGCACGGCGTTGAGCGCGTCGCACAACGTGCCGGGTTCCTGCGCCACTGCACGCTCGGGGATCTCGATGATCACCTGCTGCGGCTTCAGTCCATACTTGTGCAGGAGCTGAGCAAGGCCCTGACGGAAGTCTGGCGCCGTCACCGTGCCAGGGGCCACGTTGATCGAAACAGTCCAGTTGCGGCCCTGCGACGTCCACTTCTGCGCAGCGGCAAAGGCCGTGTTGAACACGAAGCTGGTGAGGTCCGGCATGCGGCCCTCGGCTTCGATGAAATCCAGGAAGAGACCCGGGGGCAGCAGCCCGTATTGCGGATGCTGCCAGCGAATGAAGGCCTCGGCGCCTGACATGCGCGACGTCGCCAGGTCGACCTTGGGCTGGAATACCAGAAGGAACTCCTGCCGTTCAAAGGCAAGATCGATGTCGGATGCCGCCAGACGGAATGACCTGTCGCTCATGAGCGTACTGAAACCTCTCGTGGTGCGGGCTATGTGCCGCTGGTCACAGTATCGCTTTGATCATTTAAGGGAGCGTCGTAAGCTGCGCGCAGATTTGAACTTTTACAATTTGAAACAGCTTTTACGGGGCGACATGAGCAACCAAGGCGCAGAGCCAAAAAAATCGCAGGGACCACTGGCTTCCGCTACGCTTCTCCTGCTGCGCGACGGAGCCTCCGGTATCGAAGTTTTCATGGTAAAACGTCATCACCAGATCGATTTTGCCTCGGGCGCGCTCGTTTTTCCCGGCGGCAAGGTTGATCCGCACGACCTGAACCCCGCGATCCGCGGTCATTGCGATGGCGCAACCGGCCTCGACGATTACCGGTTGAGCCTTGCCGCGTGCGCGATCCGCGAGGGCTTCGAGGAATCCGGCATCCTGCTGGCAAGACCGAAGGGCTCGTCGACGCTCCTCGACGCGGCTTCTGCGACTGCCCTCGCCCCGTGGCGTCCGCAATTGAACGCCAGCGAAAAGGGGCTCGCGGAGTTCCTTGAAACGGAGAAGCTGACGCTTGCGGTCGATGCGCTCGTTCCGTTCGCGCACTGGATCACGCCCGCATTCATGCCCAAGCGTTTCGACACGCACTTCTACCTCGCGGAGGCGCCGAAGGGACAACTGGGGCGGCATGACGGGTCGGAGTCGGTCGACTCCGTGTGGGTCAATCCGAACGAAGCCATCAACGACAAGCGCTGGACCATCATCTTCCCGACGAAGATGAACCTCATCAAGCTTGGAAAGTCGGCGAATGTTGCAGAAGCGCTCGCCACGGCACGGCACACGAAAGTGGTCACCGTCGAGCCTCTCGTGGAGTCGCGCGGTGACAAGCAGGTGCTGACGATCCCGGAGGAAGCGGGCTATGGCAAGATCGAAGAGCCGCTTTCGTCGATCCGGGGCTAGCCCGTCACGAACTGCTCTGCGAGGATGCGCTCCTCGAGCGAACGGTCGGCGTCGAACAGGATGCTGACCGATACCGACGTGTCTTCGGCCACCGCGACTTCGATCACTTCGCGCACTTCCGTGTGGTCGGCCACGGCGCTGACCGGCCGCTTCTCGGCCTCGTGCATGCTGAAGACCACTTTTGCCGCGCGCGGCAGGAGCGCGCCTCGCCAGCGGCGCGGGCGGAAGGCACTGATGGGCGTCAAGGCCAGCAGGGCTGAATCGATCGGCAGGATCGGTCCATTGACGGACAGGTTATAGGCCGTCGAACCCGCGGGCGTGGACAGCAGGATACCGTCGCAAATCAGTTCCTCGAGCCTCACGCGGCCATCGACACGCACTTCGATCTTGGCGGCCTGGCGCGTCTCACGCAGCATCGAGACCTCGTTGAAGGCCAGCGCGGTGACAGACTTGCCGTCGGCTGTCTTTGCCTTCATGCGCAAGGGATGGATCGACTGCGCCTTCGCCGTTTCGAGCCGGTCGAGCAGGTCGTCGACGGCAAAGTCATTCATCAGGAAGCCGACCGAACCGCAATTCATGCCGAAAATGGGCAGGCCTCGCTTGTGCATCTTGTGGATGGTCTGAAGCATGAAGCCGTCGCCGCCAAGTGCCACGACAAGGTCTGCCTCGGACCTGGCATTCCCATAGCGGCGTGTCAGGTCTCGCAATGCGGACTGCGCCTCGACAGCCGTTGAGGCCACGAACATGGGCTTGCTGAACTTCATCATCCCCCCGTGAGCGACATGTGGCGCGGCACGGAAGGCGCGTTGCGTCGCCTGTCGATGACGAAGTCATGCCCTTTCGGCTTGCGCGAGATCGCCTCATCGATCGCAACGCCGAGTTCCTCGTCCGTCGATGTCGCCCTGAGCAACTGCCTGAACTCGGCGCGGTCTTCCTGGCCGAGGCACATGTACAGCGAGCCCGTGCATGTAAGACGCACGCGGTTGCAGCTTTCGCAGAAGTTATGCGTCAGCGGCGTGATGAAGCCGATCCGCCTTCCCGTTTCGGCGACCTCCACGTAGCGCGCGGGGCCTCCGGTCCTGTAATCCGTCTCTTTCAACGTGAAGCGCTGGCCGAGCTGTGCGCGCACGACCGAGAGCGGCAGATAGTGCTCGGTTCGGTCCCCGTCGATGTCGCCCATCGGCATGGTCTCGATCAGCGTCAGATCCATGCCCTTGCCATGGGACCAGAGGACCATGTCCGCGATCTCGTCCTCGTTGACGCCACGCAAGGCGACGGCGTTGATCTTGACCTGCAGGCCCGCACTTCGCGCGGTCTCGATGCCTTCGAGAACGCGATCCAGTTTTCCCCAACGCGTGATCCGCTCGAACTTCGCGGCGTCGAGCGTGTCGAGGGAGACGTTGACGCGACGCACGCCGGCCTCGCGCAGCTCCGAAGCAAAGCGCGCAAGCTGGCTTCCGTTCGTGGTGAGCGTCACCTCGTCCAGCGCCCCGTCCTTCAGATGCCTGCCGAGGCTTCGGAACAGGGACATCACATTGCGCCTGACAAGCGGCTCCCCGCCCGTGATCCGGATGCGGCGCACGCCCTTGGCGACGAAGGCCGAACAGAGGCGGTCGAGCTCTTCAAGTGTCAGCAGGTCGGCCTTGGGCAAAAACGTCATGTCCTCCGCCATGCAATAGGTGCAGCGGAAGTCGCAGCGGTCCGTCACCGATACACGCAGGTAGGTGATCTTGCGGCCAAAGGGATCGATCATGAGGCGAACCTTAGCAGGCGCAAACGGATCGTCCAGAGGAAGTGAGTCGCATGAGCCGGGAAAAAGCGGCTAAACTGGCCGCTGAATCAATATCCCACAATCCGGACCGACCATGAGCTCCTCTGCCAAGAGCATCTTAAGCATAGACCAGGGCACCACCTCGAGCCGCGCCATCGTATTCCGCGCCGATGGCGCCATTCTCGGTTCGGCCCAGAAGGAGCATCGTCAGATCTATCCGCAGGATGGATGGGTGGAGCATGACGCCGAGGAGATCTGGCAGGCGACACTCCATGTCATCAAGGGTGCGCTTGAAGGTCGGAGCCTTTCGGACATTGCCGCCATCGGCATCACCAACCAGCGCGAAACCACCGTCGTGTGGGATCGACGGACCGGCAAGCCGATCCACAATGCCATTGTCTGGCAGGACCGGCGCACAGCTACGGCCTGCGCGCGCCTTAAAGAGGCGGGACGCGAGCCGCTCTTCGCCGAGCGCACGGGACTGCTGCTTGACCCCTATTTCTCTGGAACCAAGGTCGCCTGGATCCTCGACAATGTGCCTGGTGCCCGGAAGCGGGCCGCGGATGGCGAGCTGGCTTTTGGAACGATCGACAGCTGGCTTGTCTATCGCCTGACGGACGGCAAGGTTCATGCGACCGACACGACCAACGCGTCGCGCACGCTCATGTACAACATCAGGACGCGGCGCTGGGACGGCGAACTGCTCGACATCCTTCAGGTACCCGCGCAGATCCTGCCCGATGTGCGCGACTCGGTTTCCGATTTCGGAGAGACCGACGAGGATCTCTTCGGCGTGTCGATCCCGATCCGCGGGATTGCCGGCGACCAGCAGGCGGCGACCGTGGGCCAGGCGTGCCTGCGGCAGGGCTTGATGAAATCAACATATGGCACGGGCTGCTTTGCACTCGTGAACACAGGGTCGGGTGTCGCTGCCTCGCGCAACCGCCTGCTCTCCACGATCGCCTACTCGCTCGAAGGCAAGACGTCCTATGCGCTTGAAGGATCGATCTTCATGGCTGGCGCTACCATCCAGTGGCTGCGCGACGGGCTGAAGCTTTTTCCGAAGGCATCCGATGTGTCGGAGCTCGCGCTACAGGCCAACCCGGCCGCGCGCGTCTTCCTCGTGCCGGCGTTCGTGGGCCTCGGGGCGCCGTACTGGGACGCCGATGCGCGCGGCGCGATCCTCGGCATGACACGCGACACGGGCCACGCCGAGATCGCCCGCGCAGGGCTCGAAAGCGTCTGCTTCCAGACCCGCGACCTGCTCGAGGCGATGGCCAGCGACATGTCGGCGGCAGGCCTTGGGCGGCCGGAAGCGCTGCGTGTCGACGGGGGCATGGTCGTGAACGATCTTTTCTGCCAGTGGCTCGCCAATCTGACAGGCCGCCCCATAGAACGCCCCCAGGTTGTGGAAACAACCGCGCTCGGTGCGGCGTATCTTGCGGGGACCGGCGCCCGCATCTATGCCTCGCTCGACGAGGTGGCGGCCGCGTGGCGCTGCGAACGGCGCTTTGAGCCAGCCATCAGCCAGGACGAACGCGATGCCAAGTACGATGGCTGGAAGCAGGCAGTCCGGCGGGTCCTTGCGCACGGCTGAATTGACACCGGAGACCCCGCAAGGGCAGTCTCGTTGCAACCCAATGGAGAGCCATCATGTCAGCCGCAAACCTGCATCCCATTCCCTCCGTCCGTGACAAGGTCTCGAAGGAGGAGTGGCAACTGCGCACCGACCTGGCGGCAACGTACCGTCTCGTCGCGCATCACGGCTGGGCCGACATGATCTTCACGCACATCAGCGCGCGCATCCCCGGCCCCGAGCACCACTTCCTGATCAATCCCTACGGATTGCTGTTCGACGAGATCACCGCATCGAGCCTCGTCAAGATCGACGTCGATGGCAACAAGGTCATGGACAGCCCCTACCCGGTCAATCCGGCGGGCTTCACGATCCACTCGGCCATTCATGGCGCCCGTGAAGATGCCCATGCCGTCATCCACCTGCACACCGCCGATGGCGTGGCCGTCTCGTGCCAGCAGCATGGCCTTCTCCCGATCAGCCAGCATGCGATGCTGGTGCATGCGGATGTGGCCTACCACGAGTATGAAGGCGTGGCGCTGGACCATGACGAGCGTCCGCGCCTGATCAAGGACATGGGAACGAAGAACCTCATGATCCTGAGGAACCACGGTACGCTGACGGTTGGGCGCACGTGCGCCGATGCGTTCCTTCGCATCTACTACCTGGAGCGCGCCTGCACGATCCAGGTGCGCGCCCTCAGCGGCGGTGCCAAGCTCAATCCGACGATGGACGGCGTCACCGAAAAGACGGCCGGACAGGGCCGTGGCAGCTTCGATGGCCCGATTGGCGGACTGGCATGGCCCGGGCTCCTGCGCCTGCTCGACCGCAAAGATCCCTCCTATCGCAACTAACGCACAGAACGGAA
This sequence comes from uncultured Flavobacteriaceae bacterium, assembly GCA_964646885.1. Classification (GTDB taxonomy): domain Bacteria; phylum Pseudomonadota; class Alphaproteobacteria; order Micropepsales; family Micropepsaceae; genus SZUA-430. The sequence continues at coordinate 22,634 of CAZYFM010000020.1, read as the reverse complement.
CAAACGCATGAAGTTTGGAGCGGGTCAGCCCATCCGCCGGCTGGAAGATGATCGCCTGATCAAGGGAGAGGGGCAGTTCACGGACGACCTATCCCTGCCGGGAATGCTGCATGCCGCACTTGTCCGTTCGCCGCACGCCCATGCGCGGATCAAGGGGATCGACACGTCCGATGCGGCTGGCGCCCCCGGCGTGCAGGCCGTCTACACGCATGCCGATCTCGTCGCAGCCGGTCTCAAGCCCCTGCCCTGCGTTGCCCTGCTTCCCCATCGCGATGGCCGCGCCATGGCTGTTCCGCCGCGCCACGCCCTCGCGCATGACCACGTGGCCCATCTTGGCGAGCCGGTGGCGCTTGTCGTTGCGACCACCGCCGCACTGGCGCGCGATGCGGCCGAACTGGTGCAGGTCGACTACGAAGAGTTGCCAGTCGTCGCCGATACGGCAAAGGCGATCGGAGCCCCCGCGATCCATGCCTCGTGTCCCGACAACCTGGCGCTGGACCATGAACTGGGCGACAAGGCCGCGACGGACAAGGCGTTTGCCAGCGCTGCCCACGTTGTTTCGCTCAAGCTTGTGAACCAGCGCGTCGTCGTCAACGCCATGGAACCGCGCGCCTGCATCGGTGACTTCGACACGTCAACGGGCCGCTATACGCTCTATACCGGCAGCCAGGGCGTCCAGGGCATGCGCAACGCCATTGCCAAGTTCATCCTTGGCATCGACCAGGGCAAGCTGCGCGTCGTGACCAAGGATGTCGGCGGCGGCTTCGGCATGAAGTCGTTCATCTATCATGAGTATCCGCTTGTGCTCTTTGCCTCGAAGGCGCTGGGCAAGCCCGTGAAGTGGACGTCGGAGCGCTCGGAAGCCTTCCTGTCCGACACGCAGGGCCGCGACCACGTCACGGAAGCCTCAATCGCCTTTGATGCGTCGTATCGCGCGCTCGCCGTGCGCACGCACACGATCGCTGCCATGGGTGGGTACCTTTCACACTTCGCGCCCTTCGTGCCCACGCTGGCGGCTCCCGGCATGCAGGTGGGGGTCTACGACATCCCCGCCTTCTACACCCATACGCAGTGCGTGTTCACGAACACGGTTCCCGTTGATGCCTATCGTGGCGCCGGACGGCCCGAAGCGGCCTATGTCATCGAACGGCTCATGGACAAGGCTGCCGTCGAACTCCGGCAGGACCCGGCCGAACTCAGGCGGCGCAACTTCATCAAGCCCGCGCAGATGCCCTACACGTTCCCGTCGCGCAGCGTCATCGACAGCGGCGACTTTGCCCGCAACCTCGACGACGCGCGCACCCTCGCCGACTGGAACGGCTTTGCCACGCGCGCCGAGGCTGCCGGCAAACGCGGACGCATCGCCGGCATCGGCATGGCCTACTACGTCGAGAAGACGGCAGGCGGCTTCGAGATGGCGCATATCGACGTGCGGGCTGATGGCGAAGTGCACGTCATCGCCGGTACGCAGTCGAACGGACAGGGTCACGAAACCGCCTATGCGCAGGTGGTGGCCGCGCAGCTCGGTGTCGATATCAACCGCGTGAAAGTCTCGTTCGGTGACTCCGACAGGCTCGCACAGGGCGGCGGCACCGGCGGATCCCGCTCGCTGACGATGGCCGGCGGCGCATCGATCGTGGCGGTGAAGGACATCATCGAACGCGGCAAGGCGATCGCATCCAATGAGCTTGAGGCCGCGCCTGCCGACATCGAGTATGCCGACGCGAAGTTCCGGATCGCCGGCACGGACAAGGCGATCGGGCTTTTCGACGTGGCCCGGATCGCCAAATCGCAAGCCAACACGGAAGGCGTCGAAGGGCTGTCAGCCGATGGCGAGTACAAGAACCCCAACAACACCTGGCCCAATGGCTGCCATGTCTGCGAAGTGGAAATTGATCCGGAGACCGGCGTAACCGACATCGTGCGGTACACGGTGGTCGACGATTTCGGCACGATCGTGAACCCGATGCTCGTTGCTGGCCAGGTCCATGGCGGTGTCGTGCAGGGCCTGGGCCAGGCGATTGGAGAGCAGGCCGTCTACGACATGGAAACGGGCCAGCTCGTCACCGGATCGTTCATGGACTACTGGATGCCGCGCGCCGACAACATGCCGTCGATCACGTTCAAGACGAACGAGATACCTTGTGCAACCAATCCCCTTGGCGTGAAGGGATGCGGCGAAGCGGGAACCGTCGGCGCGACGCCGGCCTATGTGAATGCTGTCGTGAACGCCCTCGCCTCGCGTGGCGTCAGGCACATCGACATGCCACTGACGCCGGTAAAGATCTGGGAAGCGCTGAACAGTCCGGGTCACGCGAAGGCCGGTTGACGCAAGGTCAACCGGGTCCCAAAAGCTTCCCGTTAGCGGTTCGTTAAGCGTGCTGCTTTACGCGCCCTGAAAAGCTGATGTGTCAACATCCGGGCCTGCATCTGAAAAGACGGGCTCTTGGGCAAGATTTCGACGTTTTTCCGCACGCACTACCGGCTTGCCATCGCGGCGGGATTGCTGCTGCTCGCGATCTTCGCGGGCACGTCGATGGAGTGGCCGACGCGAGCGTCAACGCCGGCTCCCGCGGTCAGCAACGGCGTCATCGATGCAACGGCGTGGAATTTCAGCACCCAGGGGGAAGTGACGCTCGTCGGCAGCTGGCTGTTCGAGAACATCAGCGACGACGCCCCGGCCGACAGCCGACGCCTGCTCGCCCGTGTCCCGGGCCCCTGGCCGGTGGCGGACGAGAATGGCTGGCTGGCCAAGCGGAGTGGTGTCGCCCGCTATCGTGTCAAGCTCAGGCTGCCGGACGTCCCCGCCGGCGAGCGCTTTGCAATCGACACCGGCTACTGGATGTCGGCGTACAAGGTCATCGCCAACGGCCAGACGCTGCTTGAGAGCGGCAAGATCGGAAACTCCATCGCCACCGAGTGGGCCAATCCCTATGCACGCGTCGTGGCCCTTCCGGACGGTGCGCGCGAGGTGGATCTCGAGTTCGTGGTGTCGAACCACATGAACCGCCAGGTGGGTGTGGGCGTTGCGCCGGCGATCGGCCTGGAGAGCGCGCTCCTCGCCCAGTTCGGATTTGTCGAGACCCTGTCGATTTTCCTGATCGGCGCGATGGTTTTTGGCGCGCTGTACCATTTCGTGCTTCACGCCCTCGACCGGCGAGACAGCGCAAACTTCTGGTTCGCGGTTTTCGCGAGCCTGCTGGCGATCCGGACCGTCGCCATTGCGCCCCTGGCTGGCTACACGGTGGAGCATTTCGAGCAGTACTGGGTCTGGCGCGTCAACTACGCGTCGACGATGCTGCTGCTGCCGGCCACGTTCCAGTTCTTCCTCGCCAGCTTTCCCAACCAGTTCCGCGACGCCGATGCCCGCTGGCTCTGGTGGTGCTTCGGCCTGCTGGCGGGAGCCACGGTTCTTTCCGATCCTGTCGTTGGCGAGATCAGCCTCAAGATCCTGCAACTCTACAGCGTGATCTACATCGGGCTGCTCAGCACCGGCCTGTTCCGCAGCTATCGCAGTGGCGTGCAGGGTGCGAGCATCGCCCTCGTCGGATGGCTGCTTTGTGCCGTCACGGCCGTGCACGACATCCTGATGTCAAACGGCATCTTCGCGAGCGTGAACCTCATTCCCTATGGCTTCATGGGTTTCTTCCTCTGCCTGTCGGGCATGCTGGCCTCGCGGCACCAGGACGCCTACCGGCAGGCACGGCACATGACGAGCCGCCTGCAGACGCTGAACGAGGAGCTGGAAGTGGCGGTGCAGAACCGCACGGCCGAACTCGAGGAGAAGCTCGAGGAATTGCGCGCCAACCAGACGGCGCTGCAGCAGGCCCGCGAGGACGCTGTCGCCGCAAACATTGCCAAGTCACGCTTCCTCGCAACGATGAGCCATGAACTACGGACCCCGCTCAATTCGATCCTGGGCTTCTCCGAAATCATTCGTGACGAGAAGCTCGGCACCCTGGGGGACACTCGCTACGTCGAGTATGCAGGACACATCCACGAAAGTGGCGAACACCTGCTCGACCTGATCAGCGATATCCTGGACCTGTCCCGCGTGGAGTCCGGAAAGCTGGCTCTTCGCTTCGAGGAAATCCGCGTGCCGGATGTCGTGGAGGCCGCGATCACGAAGGCGGCAACACGCCAGCGGCGCGCGCAGGACCTGGTCGGCGTCTCCGTCGCCACCGACCTTCCGATGCTGCTGGCCGACAGCCGTGCTGTCACGCAGATGATCATCAACCTCGTTTCGAATGCCATGAAGTTCACGCCGGACAATGGCAGCATTTCGCTACGCGCGTTCCTGCGGGATGACGGCGGCATGACCATCGAGGTCGCAGATACCGGCATCGGCATGGCGCCCGAGGACATTCCGCGCGCCATCGCGGCGTTCTCGCAGATCGACAACAATCTCTCGCGCCAGCACGAAGGCACGGGGCTGGGCCTGACCATCGTCAATGCGATGATGCAGCAGCATGGCGGCAAGCTGTCCATCGAGAGCCAGAAGGGCGCCGGCACGCGCGTGCGCCTGGATTTCCCCGCCGACAGGACCGTGGGGAAAACAAAGACTGCGGCCGCGCCGGCCGCGCTTGCGTCCTGATCAGTTGATCTTGCTGTAACGCTCGATGGCCTCGTGCAGGCCCTTCGTCAGCGCCATGCCGATCTCGCCACCACTGCCCTTCACGCGATCCTTGATGACGGCCGACATGGAGTCGATGTGGGACTTGATCACTTCGATGTGGTTGTCCGTCGTGCCGGCGCGCGGACCCACAAACTCGTAAAGGGATGTCGCGAACGTCGTGATCAGCGGATAGCCGAAGGTACCGCCCTGGCCCTTCATGTCATGAGCGATCTCGCGCATGCGGGCGTAGTGCTTCAAGCGTTCGCCCGGCGTGTCCACGCAGCGCGCATGGCAGAGACGCAGTTCCTCGATGTGCTTCTGCACCCAATCCGGATAGTCTTCCTTCATCTGCTCAAGCGCGGCGTTGGCCTTGTCGAGGGCTGCCTGGTCGATGCGGATGGCTTCGCCGGGCGCACTGCCGGCGTAGCCGACCTTCTCCCTGAGTGCGTTTCGGAACCGGTACAAACGAACGCGAACCTGGGGCTTTTCATCAGCCATTGACGATCTCCACGCCCGGGCTCTTGTCGGTCAGCACACGGCGGTCCTGGCCGGTGAAAGGATCATTGCGACGGCGCCGGTCGGGCCCGAAGTAGCTTGACGTGTGGACGAACTGGCGCGGCCGCTCGATGACGGTCTGCAGTTTCTGCGCGAGCATGGCGACAGAAAACGGCTTGGCGAGGAATTCGGTCACGCCTGCATCACGGGCATCGGCGACCTTCTGTGCGGCCGAGTGGCCCGACAGCATGATGAAAGGCACGAAGCGGTTCGGGCTGTCGGCGTGTCTTCGTACCCATCGCAGCAGGATCATGCCGTCGACTGGTGACATCTGCCAATTGGAGATGATGAGGTCCACCGACAGGACGCCAGCCTTCATCGGATCAAGCTTCTGCAGCTTGAGGAACTCGATGGCGTCGCCGCCGTGCTCGGCAAGCTTGATCTGCCTGACGCCAAGGGCATTCAGGCACGCCACGACCAGCGAGCGGATGAACGTGCTGTCCTCGACCACGAGACAGGAAACGCGGCTGAGGTCCAGTGACTGCGACACGACAAGACCTCCTTTGTCTGTTCAGACGGCCCAGATTCGGGACTCTGCAGGCCCGCAACGTGAAGGGCAAGCCGACCTGCGGCCGTCACCACCCGGGTTCAGAGGCTTTCCGGCGCCAGCGTCACGGCCAGGCCATCAAGATCAGGGGATAGCTTGATCTGGCAGGCCAGGCGGGAGTTTTCCTGCACGGCCACGCCGAAATCCAGCATGTCAACTTCCTGCTGCTCCGCGGGCTTCAGGCGGGACAGCCATGCGTCGTCAACATAGACATGGCACGTCGCGCAGGCGCAGGCGCCGCCGCACTCGGCAGACATCGGCAGGTTCGCGTCACGGATGACTTCCATCGCGCTCCAGTCGTCACGGCCTTCCAGCGTGTGAACTTCGCCCTTGCGGTCGGTCACTATCAGTTTCATGCAACACCCAGTTTCTTCTGAAGGCTTGAAGACGACGTCGTGTACTGGAAGCGCAGCTTCTCTTCAGGCTTGCAGTACCTGAAGGCCTGCTGCGCCATGAGCGCGCCCTCGTGGAAGCCCGAGAGTATCAGCTTCAGCTTGCCGGGATAGGTGTTGATGTCCCCGATCGCGAAAATCCCGGGGACATTGCTCTCGAAGGTGCCCGTGTCGACGGGAATGAGGTTCTCATGCAGGTTGATGCCGAAGCTTGCCACCGGTCCCAGCTTCATGGTGAGGCCGAAGAACGGGAGCAGCGCATCGCAGGCGAGACTGAAGTCACCCTTCTCCTTGTTGTTGAGCACGAGCCCGGAAAGCTTGCCGCCCTCGCCCTGCAGCGACTTGATGTTGGCGACGATGAATTCCATTTTGCCTTCGGCGACCAGGGCGCGCATCTTGTTGACGCTGTCGGGCGCCGCCCTGAATCCGTCGCGGTGATGGACGAGCGTCAGCTTGCTGGCGACGGGCTGCAGGTTCAGCGTCCAGTCGAGCGCTGAGTCGCCGCCGCCGGCGATCACGATCGACTTGCCGCGGAACTGCTCCATCTTGCGTACCGCGTAGAATACCGACGAGCCTTCATAGGCTTCGATGCCGGCAATCGGCGGACGCTTCGGCGTGAAGCTGCCGCCGCCGGCGGCGATGACGACGCAACGCGCAGTGATGCGTGTTCCCGCGTCGGTGGTGACAGTCCAGCCATTGTCGGTCTTCTGCAGCGCTTCCGCCATCTGTCCCAGGTGGAATGTCGCGTTGAACGGCTTGATCTGCTCCATCAGCCGGTCGGTCAGCCCCTGACCCGTGACTTCCACGAGTGCCGGAATGTCGTAGATCGGTTTCTCGGGGTAGAGCTCGGTGCACTGCCCGCCCGGCCGGTCGAGAATGTCGACCAAATGCGCCTTGAGATCGAGCAGCCCAAGCTCAAAGACCGCAAACAGGCCGGTGGGGCCAGCGCCGATGATGATGACATCCGTCACGTGTTCGCCGCCCGGGGCGGCCACCTGAAATGACATTATACACTTCCGTCTTGTTATTCAAACTATTATGTATGTTTTAGATGTAAAAATATGAAAATGCCAGTCCCATCGCATGCCCGGCAAAAAAATCTGCGCGTCCGGATGACGCGTTGCGGGCCCTGCCTTTACCCGCCATATCCGCAATCGGTCGGCGAAAAACAAGAGGAATGATTGCGATGAAAACGCATGTGGCTGACCGTGAACGCGTTCCTGCCAGCGCCTGTGAATCCATGGCGGATGTGCGCCGGGAGATTGACCGGGTGGACCGCGAACTCATCCGATTGCTGGCGGAACGACTGACCTACATAGAGCGCGCCGGACACATCAAGGCCGAGCGCAGCGCCGTGCGCGACGAGGACCGCATCCGTGACGTGCTCTCGAAGGTCAAGGCGTCGTGCCAGCGCGAGGGCTTTCCCTACACGATCGCAGAACCGGTCTGGCGTCAGCTGATGGAAGGCTGCATCGCGCATGAATTCGTCGTTTTCGACGAGAAGCCGGTTGCCCGCCCGAAGGCCGCGAGCGCCTGAGCAGCCTTCATGCTCCTGCGGGTTGGCCGCGAGGCCGACCCGACTTCAGATCAGGTTGATCCGCATGTTGTCGCGGGCCACGAAGCAGCCCGGCCAGGCCGCGAGGGCCGAGGCTTCCACTTCTTCCATGAAGTGATCCTCATGGTCAGGGTCGTGGTGGAAGATTGCCAGGCGACGCGCGCCCGCCATCTTCACCAGGCGAACGCCCTCCTGCCAGGTCGAGTGTCCCCACCCTTTCTTCGTCGCGAACTCCGCATCGGTGTAGGTGGAGTCGTAGATCACGAGATCAGCGCCCTCAATCAGCGCCAGGATGTTCTGGTCGGGCTTGCCGGGCACGTGCTCGGTGTCGGTCACGTAGCAGACCGACTTTCCCTGATACTCGAGACGGTATCCCGTTGCGCCATCCGGATGATTGAGCGGCGTCGTCCTGACCTTGATGTCCGGCGCGATGTTGAAGGTGTCACCCGCGCGGAAGTCCACGAACTCGATGTTCGCCTTCATGATGTCGATCGGCACGGGGAAAAACGGGTGGGTCATCTGGCCGGCGAGCACGCTCTGGATGCTCAAACCGGTGTCGAGGTGACCCGCCATGATCTGGAAGTGATGGCCTTCGCTGAGCGCCGGCTGGAAGAAGGGGAAGCCATGAATGTGGTCCCAGTGCGTATGGGACATGAGGATCGTGGCTTCGCGCTGCTGCTTGCGCATGAACCACTTGCCGAGGTTGCGCACACCGGTACCCAAATCGAAAATCACGCGGCGGCCGCCCATGGCCACTTCCACGCAGCTGGTATTGCCTCCATACGCAAGGTGGTTCGGCCCCGGGCAGGCTACGGTTCCCCGCGTACCCCAGAATTTGACCTTGAACGCCATCCTGCCCTCTTGCCCTACTTGCCCGATTCCAGTTTAGCGGCGACTGACCATCGGTTTTGTCGTGAATTGACGCGGCGTGACGGCCGTCACACCGGATTCGCCGCCACGAACTGTCGCGCAGCTTCGAATGCTTCCCTTATTGCAGCGATCCGGCCCTTATCAAGCGTGGCACTTTCGGCAGATGCAGCAGCATCCGCAACCGCAAACGCGCCTACACCACGAGCAGATCCCTTGAGCGTATGCGTCAGCTCCTTCCAGGACTTCGCATCCGTAGCGGCTTCCAGCCCCTCCAACACCTGTTCGGTATGGACGATGAACAACTGCAAGACCTCGCGCATGACATCGAGATCGTCGGCGGCCTGTGCCCGCAGATGAACGTAGTCGACAACCGGATTGCTCTTGCCCACGATGATGGCCCTGTCCCTGACGGTTGCAATCCTACGCCGCAGAGACAACCACCCGGTTAAGCAATCCTGAACCGAGTGCTAAAAGGGCACCCGTCCCCCCGGAAATGGGGATACGCCAAACACGATGTGGTGGGTCAGGAAGATTGACGCGAACGCGATGATGGCGACGAGTTGCCGCCAGGTCGCGAGTTCACCAAGGCTTAACCTGTTGCGGCCGGTCAGGATCGCACCGAAGGGCACGTTCGAGGTCACCGCCGCAAAACGGCTCCATTCTTCGGGCGCACGCCGCTTGCGCTTGTCGTCGATCGACATCGTTCCTGCCAGGGCCAGGACGAAGAAGGTTCCGAAGAACATCGCGGAGGCCAGGTCGCCATTCGCCAGCAGATGAAAGCACGACCAGATCGCGACACCCCAGAGGAAAGGATGGCGGGTAATCCTCAGCATGCCGCGGGCGACGTCATCCCTTCCGGCGAGCGCTGCCTGTCCCACTGAAGTCGGATTGGGGGTGAGAAGGCCGGGGACCGCCATGAGGAACGCCAATGCCATCACGATGCCGCCTGCGTGCTTTACGCCCTCGCCGAGATACCAGAGCTGAGGATTGTCTTCTGCCAGCGCCGCATTGAAGGAGACACAGAGCCAGACGATGCCGGCGATGCTTGCCAGGGAGAATGCGCCCAGGTAGGGGCCCTCGCCGATCGCAGCGACCACGCCATCACGGACCTGGGTGCCTGCGATCAGCAGGTGGATCGAGAGAAATACTGCACAGGCGACGGCGAGTTCGATCATGGGCTTCTGCTCCTCCTCCAAATCAGGGCCAAGCCTATTACGGGAAAGGCCGAATCGGTTGGCAATCCTCGAGGGGGCGACCAGACACGCAAAAGTATCGGCGCGACGCGTCCATTAACTTTTCATCCGCTAAGTCTCTGAAGCCATTCGCATTTCGATCCACAAACACTTGCACTGTGTCGAATCTTCGGCCGTGCGGAAGCCGCCAAAAAATGGTAAGTTTTTGGTTAATTGGAGTCCTGCCCCCGGGGCTCCATCGCTCAGAGAGTTTCGTATGCAGCGTGTCGAGCCGGCGGATGTCCGCCCATACGTCGATCCCCCCGTCAAGGGTCCGGCCCCCAAGGCACCGGCTCCACTGCAGGCTACCGTCCCCGAATCGCCGGTGCAGGCCGATTTCAAGGGACAGGACACGGGCGCGCCAGAGCGAATGACGCCGTCGCGCAGCGCCGAAGCCAAGGGTTCGCCGGCCTTCCTTGCCGCCATGGTGTTCAGCTTTCTCTGGATTGGAGCGCTTGGCGCGTATGGTGCCGGCCTGGTCGGGCTGGAGAAGATCATCGCCCTGTCCCCTGAATGGCATTTCGTGATCGGCGCGGTTGCCGTCATTCCGGTGGCCCTCGCCTTCTTTGCCGCTGTCGTGATGAATGAAGCGCATTATCTGCGCCAGCAGTCGGTTGCGCTCGCGCGGTCGGCAGAGAACCTGCTCTCGCCTGAAGACCAGGCTGCGCGAAACCTTGCGCGCCTCAGCCGTGCCATCAAGCGCGAGCTCGACGTCTTCAACTCAGCCCTGGAAACCGCGGCATCGCGCATGGCCGCCGTCGAGACGACCGCGAATGAGCGCCTGGCGCTCATCGAGCGGACTGCAGCCGCTGCGCAGGAGCGGGTCGAGAAGGCGACGAACAAGCTCGGCTCGGAGCGCGAGAAGCTTGCACAGTTCACGCAAGCGCTCGACTCCGTGGTTCTTGCGGCGTCGGAGACGCTGACCACGCGGCTGCAGGATGCCCGCGCTGCCGCGCGCACCGCCAGCGAAAGCCTGCACGCCGAGCACGGCGCCATTGCCGGCCTCATCTCCACGCTGCAGTCAGCCTCCCATGCCGTTTCGACGAAGGCGATGGAAACCAGCAAGGAGATTGAACGCCAGACGCAGCGGCTTGACGCGGCCTCTGAAGCCGCCGCCGCCCGCTCGGAGCAGGTTGTTGCCCGCCACGAGCGCCAGCGCATGGCCTTCGCCGAGACCATCGAGCGCCTCAAGCAGGAGAACGATCACATGGCGCGCGCGCTGGATTACCAGCGCGAGGGCATGAACAAGCTTGTCCAGGCCATGGCCGAAGAGAACAAGAAGATCGGCACGTTCACCGTGGAAAGCGCACGACGCCTCGACGACGCTGCAGCCGCCATGGCGCAGCGCATCGTCGAGACAACCCAGCTGTTCTCGCGCGAGGCCGAAAAGCTGCGGACATCGACCGAACTCACGACGTCTGGCCTCGAGCAGGCGATGCAGACCATTCGCTCCGCCGGGGACAATTCTTTCGATGCCGCCGGGCGTCTCGGATCGGTACTTGTCGGATTGCGCGACACCGCGACGTCGGCCTCGCAGCAGATCGAAGGTACGGTCGGTCGCCTGTCGAAGCTGCTGAGTGACATGCCGGTGGAGGCTGCGAACCACGTCAAGCTCCTGCGCAACATGATCGACGAGCAGTCGCAGTCGATGCGCGACCTGAATGCCAAGGTGTCGGCGGCGTTTGATCGCGTGCAGGGCATCGAGATGGCGCGGCCCCAGGCTCCCCTCCAGCTCGAAGCACCGCAGCACGCACCCCAACACGTGCCGAATCCCCGGCAGTCCGGAGCCATGCCGAATGCCGGGTATGCGTCGCACGTGCCGATGCAGCCGATGGGACCTCCGCCGGTCCACAGCGCGCCGCCCGCGCAGGCCCCATACGCCCCCCAACTCTCGGCCGACTATGTGCCGCCAGCGAACTATGCGCCGAAAGGCTATGCCGGACAGGCAGGAAGAGAGCTTCCTCCGCCGCCCGCACGTCCCGCCGTGCCGCCGCCTGCGTATCGCAACGGCCCCGTGGTGCAGGAACAAGGCGTACCGAACTTCAACGTGCCGCCGCCGACGGCTGGCCACATGGGGTCCGCTGGCTATCCGCAGAACAAGGCTTCTGGCCCGCAGCCTACGGAACGGGCGCCGCAGGCTCCCGAGCCGGGCGAGACGCGTGGGTGGTTCGGCCTCGCGAAGCGCTTCGTGCGCAATCCTGCAGAGGAACCGGAACCCGCGCAGGATGATCGCGGCAACTGGGACATGAAGTCCCTGCTTGCGGCCATCGAGACCAAGGATCCGGGTGAACCACGCCGACCGGCTGCGCCGCCCGCGGCGGGACTACCGCATTTCCGTGGTGATCCGCGCGAGATCCAGCAGATCGAGCAAGCCGGCGGCGGGGACATGACGCCCCATCGCCACGTTCCTTCGCCACAGCCGCCGGTCAACCGCCATCCGGCCCAGGCGCCAACGGTCCAGCGGATGCCGCCCCAACAGCCGCCGTCAGCTGCCGCCGGCAGCAGCGCGGCACAGACGTCCTCGCGTCACATGATCGAGACGCTGCAGGCGATGGCCATCGACCTCAGCCGGTTCCTCGAGGATGAGCCGCCTCATGACCTGCTGAAGCGCTATCGCAATGGCGAGCGGAACGTATTCGCGCGACGCCTTGCGAGCATCCTCGGGGCGGAGCATGCCCGCGTCATCGCGCACAAGTATCACAGTGACCGCGAATTCAGGGACACGGTAGACCGGTACATCCAGCAGTTCGAGGCGCTGCTCGAACACACGGCGCGCAATGACAAGGAAAACGTGCTGGTTGAAACCTACCTGTCATCGCAGACCGGCAAGGTGTATGTCGCCCTCGCCTCCGCGATCGGACGGCTGAGCTAGTAGCCGCCGTAGCCTTCGAGCGGCCGGACCACGGGTCGCAGCAGGTAGTAAGGAACAAGAAGCGCGAAGGCCATCAGGGCCTTCAGCGCGATGTCGATGGACATCCTGTTCAACCAGACCCAGTCGGATCCGAAATAGGCCAGGGCGTAGAACAGCGGCATCGACACGAGGCTTGCGGTGAGCGCTGCATAGGCCGGCGCGTTCCACCATTCCACGCCACGCGTGTGCTCGAACACATAGACTGATACGGCCTGCCCCATTCCCAGGGCGACAAGGAGAGAGACGAGCTCCCGTCCCGTGAACTGCGCGGCTTGCGGCGCGAGAGCTGCCGCGAATTCCGGCGACAGTGTGACGAGTGCGATCGCTGCCGCCAGCGTCGACAGCACCACATGCACAAGCGCCCAGCCGGGACCGTACCGGCGGCAGACAAGATTGGTCACCAGGAAGAGAGAGGTGATGGCCGCGTGGCCCCAGGTCAGCCAGAGAGAGGGACGAAGGGCTTCGACCCCCGGCGGGCTCAGGATGCCATCGAAAAAACGGAACGGATGCGCGGTGAGTGACCACGACCACGCCATCAGGGGCACCGCAAGTGCCGCCGACAAGACGAGAACGACGAGCCTTGATGCAAGGCCCAGTTCACGTGCGTAACGTTCGAAGAGCCCCATGTCCGGGGCTGGGGTGCCGGCTGCGGCCGGCGGACGGGTCAGATTACCCGTCACGGCGTGGCCAGCAGGCCTAGCCCGCGGCCTTCGCCGTCGCGCGCACGATTTCGCGCTTCAGGCGCAGGGCGCGATCGGACAACTTGTCGTCGCCCAGCTTCACGATGAACGCGTCGAGGCCACCATTGTGGTCGATCGAGCGAAGGGCGTGCTTGGAAATGCGCAGGCGGACCGAGCGCTCCAGCTTGTCGGACATCAACGTGACTTCCGACAGGTTCGGGCGGAACTTGCGCTTGGTCTTGTTGTTGGCGTGGCTGACAAAATGTCCGCTCAAAACTGCCTTGCCGGTGAGTTCGCAACGCCGTGCCATCGAAGTATTCCTGCCATTCGAAATCGTTAATGCGTGCGGGGCTCCCGCACATGAGGGGCGGACCTATAGTTGAGCGAACGGGGGATAGTCAAGGTTTGAGGAAGGTTTTTGCCAGTATCTGCCCTGCGGCAGATGCGGGGGTGCGGCGACCGCCCGCAACCAGTTTCTCCAGTTCCCCGATTTCGGCGGCAATCGCCTGATTTTCCCTCAATTGGGCCACCAGGCCTTCCCGAAGCTCGGTCCAGAACCATGACAGGCGCTGGGCCTGGCGCTGGCCTTCCCACAGTCCGGTTGTCCGCAGGTGATCGCAGAAACGCTCAAGGATCGTCCAGTACTCGGCAATGCCCTTGCCGGTAGGGCTCGAGACCAGCCCGACCTCCGGCAGCCATCCCCGGATACGGGGGCGCAGGAAATGCAGGCCCGCCGCATATTCGGCAGCCGTCCTGTTTGCGGCCGGAAGGAGGTCGCCATCCGCCTTCGTGACAAGGGCAATGTCCGCCAGTTCCATGATCCCGCGCTTCATGCCCTGCAGTTCGTCGCCACCCGAAGGCGAGATCAGCAGCGTAAAAATATCCACCATTTCGGAAACGGCGGTTTCGGACTGGCCGACACCCACGGTCTCGACGATCACCACGTCAAAGCCCGCCGCTTCGACCAGCACGATGGATTCCCTTGTGCGGCGCGCGACCCCTCCGAGCGTCGTGCCTGACGGCGTGGGCCGAATGAACGCTGCCGGGCTCTGGGAGAGGTTCGGCATGCGGGTCTTGTCGCCCAGGATCGATCCCCCTGAACGCTGGGACGAGGGATCCACGGCGAGCACGGCCACGCGGTGGCCCCTCGCCGTCAACCATGAGCCGAGCGCCTCAATGAACGTGGACTTTCCCACCCCGGGGGCTCCCGACAGGCCGATGCGCACCGACTTGCCTGCGTGCTCCAGCGCCGCGTTGGTCAACGCCGACGCCAGCTCCTGGTCCTCGCGCCGATGTGATTCAACCAAGGTTATGGACTTGGCTAACGCGCGCCGGTCGCCCGTTACCAGTTTTCCGAGCAATTCCTTGATCCCGGGGACTGATGATGATGGGATGTTCATCTTTTCCGTGACGATTGCTGCTTGATGACGGCGGTCAAGTTCCGCCACAATTCAAACACGGTCGCAATGAATAAAGCCCGGCCGCCGGACCGAGGTGCCTTCGCATCTGCCATTCGAGTTTGAAGAGGTCTTCCCGCCAATGCTCAAACGCCTTCTCATCGCTACCAGCCTCGTGATGCTCCCCGCCGTGGCGCTTGCCCAGGGAACGCCGGTTGCACCGGCCGCCGAACCGCAGCAGCAGGGCCCAACCAGCACCATCCAGCTTGTATGGCAGGTTTATCTGGGTGGCTTCAACCTTGGCAATGTCGGTCTCAAGACGAGCTTCAATTCCAGCGGCTATTCCGCGGTCTCCAAGCTGAAGACGGCAGGCGTGGTGAACTCCTTCTATGAAGCCATCATTGACGCGAGTTCGGTTGGAAGCGTCGCTGGCTCGACGCTGCTGCCCCGCAAGTACAATTCCAACACCGTCAACGAAAAGCAGTCCCAGAAAGTTGACCTGACCTACACGGCGTCGGGGATCGAGCTGTTTGCGGAACCGGCCTACAACGTGAACCGTTTCCCCGTCACGGAAGAGCAGAAGCGCGGCACGCTGGATCCGCTGTCCGGCATCGTCTTTGCGCTTTCCGGCGTTTCGGTGTCGCCGACGAAGCAGTGCGGTGACACGGTGCGCGTGTTCGACGGCCGCCGCCGCTATGACATCGAGCTCAAGTATGAAGGCCAGGACAAGGTGAAGTCGGACGGCGGCTACTCCGGCCCGGCCGTGAAGTGCACCGTGGTCTACAAGCAGATCGCGGGGTTCAAGCCGAACCTCAACAAGGGCAAGGCGCTTCCGACCATCACGGCCTGGTTTGCGACCTTCGAAAGCACGAGCGGCGGCCCGGTGAAGCAGTTCGTGGTGCCGGTCAAGATCATGACCGAGACCCCCTATGGGGTCGCGCTGGGACATGCGCGCAAAATCACCGTCGATGGCGCCCAGAAGTCGGGCTAACCGTCACACCCTATCCACGTTCTGTGGGCGGAACCTGCCGGTTCCGCCCTTTGTGTTTGCGGGCCACGGCAACAGGCGGACAATGACCGCCAACTGATTCGCTGGCGGAACCCTGCACAAGCAATGTCGTTCTCGCGCAACCTGAAACGCACTGACCATCTCCTGCGCCGCTGGGCGGAGGAACCCATCGGCGTCGCCGTTCCCTTCCTGGCATTCCTGGCGGTGTGGCTTCCGCCGCAGATGCCGGACATGTTTGCCGGCATGGAAGCGCCGCTGTGGAAGCTCCAGGTTTCAACGCGCCCCTTCCTGTTCGCGTTCGCCGCCATGCTGATGGGACTGAGTGCCTGGTTCTGGACCCGCGCAGCCCTGACGGCGCAGCGCGAGCATGGCGAAACCGACAAGGTCCGCATCAGCCACAAGAAATCCGCCGCCGGTGCGCATGCGGAAGAGGCCGTGCCTGTCCGCCACCGACCGCGCACGGAAGACTACGAGGACTGGAGCCACGAGTGGGCGCCACGCATTGCGCTGCTCGCCGCCAGTGCCATCACGTTGCTGCCGATCCTGTTTTCAATCGCCAGCGGCCGCATCATGCTTGGCCTGATCGGCATGGAGCTTCTGAGCTGCGGCCTTGTCGGGCTGCTGTTCGCCTTTGTCGTCCACCGCACGAAGTTCCGCTGGATGGATGCGTTTGGCGCGCCACGCTGGATGCTGCGCTACCGTTCGACCCGCATCCTGGCCTGCGCACCCTTCGGATGGCCGTTTGCCGTTCTTTCACTGGCCTGCAGCGCGGCGGCCCTGGTCTGCCTGATCTTCCGACCGGACTGGGTTGCGGCCATCGATGCACCGACGACGGCAATCGCTGCGCTTGCCTTTGCCGTCGGCCCGCTCGTGATCGCGCTGGCGATCTTCCGCGGCATTGTCGAGCAGGTGTTTTACGCCACGCGGTGGCTGGCGCACCGGGGTGAAATGCGCGCGCTGATCCCCGGCGAGCGTCATCGCGTCAAGCGGCTCAGCAACATGCTCGGCACGATCGCGATGCTGGCGTGGTTCCTGTCGCCCCCGTGGGTGCTGGAGAAGCATCGCGTGCCACTCGCCGAAACGCGCGTGATCGAGCCCGCCGGGTCCGGCGATTGCGATGCGGTTCCGGGCGGTGGTTCGGATGAGCTGACCTGCCGGCCCACGCTCAAGGCCGCGCTCAAGGAGTGGGTGTCGTCGCGCCGCCAGGGAGATCCGGCGTCGCTGAAACTGCCGCTCATCATCGTTGCTGCCGAAGGAGGAGCGAGCCGCGCCGCGGCCTGGATGCTGGCTTCGCTGCGCATGCTCGACCACCAGACCGGCGGGGAAGCCGGCCGCCACATCTTTGCCGTCAGCGGCGTTTCAGGCGGCAGCCTGGGTGCTGCCAGCTACCTGCGCATGGTGGCCGCGAAGGGTGATGCCGACGGACGGCTGAACTGGGAGAACCCGGAGATCCGGCACGCGCTCAAGTCCCTTTCGACGAGCGACCTGCTGTCGGCGAGCATATCAACGTACTTCCTGAGCGACATGTTCGGCAGCCTCATTGGCCCGGCCTGGACATATGGCGGCGTGCCGGACCGCAATGCCACGCTGGAGCTTGCATTCGACCTGCTGTGGAACCGAAGCAGCGGCTTCCAGTTGCCGGAGGGCACGGAGACCACGTTCCTCGGCCTGCGCAACTCGATCGCGCGCAGCGGCGTCAACCGCGCCTCGCTTCCGCACCTGATGCTGAACGGCACGGATGTCGTGACCGGAAAGCGCATCATCACGTCGAGCATCCGCATCAATGCGGATACGGCCCTGTTTCCCGACAGCGGTGATTTCATCCGTCTCGTGTCGCGTGACGTGCAACTGGCAACGGCCGTCACCAACTCCGCGCGGTTCCCGTTCGTCTCGCCGGCCGGGCGCTTTGTCAGCACGACCGAGGCGCGCGACTACCAGATCATCGATGGTGGCTATTTCGAGAACTACGGCGCACGCACGGCGTGGGAACTCGCGCGTGCCATCGAAGACCTGAATGCGCAGGATCCGACGCTCAACGTCGTGCCGATCATCGTCGTGATCTCGAACGATCTCGAGGCCGACCAGCCACCCCGTCTGCACAACGGCAAATGCCGCACGCAGCTCGGCGACATCAACGAGGACGGCTCGCAGGTCACGATTCGCTGTGACGAACCAGCCCCCATCCAGACCTGCATCGAGACCTATACGGCTGCGATGGGACCGTCAGGCAGCGTGCACGACCAGAGCATCGTGCCCCAGTCCTTCGCGCCGATCCTTGGCCTGGCGGCCACGCGATCGGCACATGGCCGCGACGCCCTGAACATCGTGAAGCGCGACTTCTGCCGCGCGCAGACCAGCGCCCCCGACGAGCCGCGCACGCGCATGATCCACATCGCGCTGCCACGCCCGGACCGCGACAAGGGCGAGGCTGCGCCGATGAACTGGGTGCTCAATCCTGCCGCCTGCCACTACATGCTGAACAAGGCTCCGTGGCTGGACTTCAACCTGAACCAGGCGCGCAAGCTCGACGGCACGCTGTCCGTGATCCGCGGCCTGCCTGCGGGACTGTCCCAGCCTCGGCCGCCGCAACCCATCGACTGCGGCGGCTGACGCACGGCGCTAGCTGATTTCGGGGACAGCCTCTTCTGCCTGCACGAGAGGGGTGAGCGTGCCATCGCCGATCTCAACATCCTTCAGCTTGCGCTCCACGGCCCGGGTTCGTCGCCCCGCCTCCTCAATCGTGTTCTGCGCCGTTTGCAACTGCCTCGACAGACGGTCCCAGACATCGCCGTACTTCTGGAACTCCGCCTTTGCTTCCGAGAGCACGCGCCAGACTTCGCTTGACCGCTTCTGTATTGCCAGTGTCCGGAAGCCCATCTGCAAACTGTTCAGCAGCGCATGGAGCGTGGTCGGCCCCGCTACGGTTACCCGATACTTCGACTGAAGGCGCTGGGCGAGCCCCGGCGCGCGCATGGCTTCGGCGAAAAGTCCTTCCGTCGGCACATACATCACGGCGAAGTCCGTGGTGACGGGCGGGCGAATGTACTTCGAGGAAATGCGCTTTGCCTCGGTCTCGAATACGGCCGACAGCGCTTCGCTGGCAGCCCGCGCGGCATCCGCATTGCCGCTCTCCCACGCCAGCACCAGGCGCTCGTAATCTTCCTTCGGAAACTTCGCGTCGATGGGCAACAGCACCTCGCCGCCGCTCGCCTGCCCCGGCATCCGCACAGCGAACTCGACGATTTCACCGGTGGAGGAATCCACCTTCGCATTGGTCTCGTACTGGTCCCTGGCCAGCATCTGATCGAGCATGACGCCGAGCTGGATTTCGGCCCAGCCGCCGCGGTCCTTCACGTTGGACATCACGCGCTTGAGGTCGCCGACGCCGATCGCCAGCGTCTGCATTTCGCCGAGGCCCTGGTGCACCTTCTCGAGGCGCTCGGACACGATGGCGAAGCTTTCGCCCAGCCTCTTCTCGAGCGTGCCCTGCAGCTTTTCCTCGACCGTCGCCCGCATCGCTTCAAGCTTGGTCTCGTTATCCTTGCGCAGGGTCTCAAGGCTGTCGGTCACGCCCTTGCGCAGGCTTTCCTGCGCCAGCGCCGTCGCGTCGGTCAGTGCCTTCACGTCGGCCTTCAATGCGTCCGCAAAGGTCGTGATGGAATTGCGCACTTCCTCGCGCAGGGTCGAGGAAAACTCTCCATGCGTGCGCGAGAACTCCTGAACGCGCCTGTCGATGGCCGAGAGGCTTTCCGAGAGGTTCGTCTGCACGCTGTTGCCGAGGTCGAGGATGTTTCCACCCAGCTCCTTGCGCAGTTCTCTGGCGTGTTCCTCGGTTTCCTTGCGCATGCGCTGGTTGTCGTCACGCACCGCCTTTTCCGTGCGCTCGGCAATATCACCGACGCGGTCAAGCTTGCGGTCCATCTCGCGCGCGACGCCTCCGCCGGTGCCGCCCCCGGCCAGCAAGTTGGCGAGCTGAATGAAAAGAAGCGCGAGCGAGCAGATTGCCGCGACCGCCGCGAACAAGGTAAGCCAGTCCATTCCGTACTCCGGATCATGTGTCGTTTGCCTCGTCAACCCGACCGGCATTCGATCCTGCATCGGCGACAGTATAGCGACGTCGGGTCGTGCGCCGCCACATCGAAGCCGTTTCATCAGGTTTTCAGCCCCAGGCGGTGTAACGGCGCACTTTTTGTACATTGACGCCTACTGCCGGGTCGCTGATTCCATGATGTACGAGCGTGCATCGCTCTCGCTATACTCAGCCTTGAACAAAGGAGGCGTGCCAATGAACAAGAGGGCAATCCTGGCTGCGGGCTTCGTGGGGCTCTGCGCCATTGCAGCGGCTTCCGCGTCATCGCCTGCTGACCCGAAGTCGTGCGACCGGCAAATCATCATGCAGGTTGATTCAGGTCGCGTTTCCGTGGAACCGGACGGCATCGAAGTGGATGCCTTCGGCACGTCGGAAAGCGCGGGCTGGAGCAATCCCACGCTCGTCATTTCCAACCGTTCCGGTACCACGGCAACCGTTGATTTCGTGGCCTGCCGCCCGGAGATGTCGGCCCAGGTGCTCACGCCCATCCAGACGCACGCCCTGCTCGATCTCCCGCCGGACACGACGCGCATCGTGATACGGGCGCGAACGAATTCCATGACTGTCGAGATCAATCCGCAGTGAGACGCGCGGCTTGATGGCTGCGGCTCTCCGTTTTGCACGCGCCACCACGGTTGATGGCGAGCAGATTCGCGACTGCCTGAATGCGGCCTTCTCGGATTACGTGATCCGCATGCCCGCGCTCGACAGCAACGCCTGGCCCGTGTTCCTGCAGCGACAGGGCGTCGACCTGGTGCTGAGCCGCGTGGCGATCGAAGGAGACCGCGTCAACTCATTCGCGCTGGTGTGTCCTCGTTCCGACGACCGCTGGCGCATCGCCGTCATGGGAGCCCGGCCTGAAGCCCGTGGTTCTGGCGCAGCCCCGCGCCTGCTCGACGAGACGATCGAGGAAGCGCGCTCGCGCGGCGTCGCCTTTGTCGAGCTTGAGGTCTTCGCCCAGAACGAGCGCGCGTTCCGCCTGTACAGGTCGCGCGGCATGGAGAGCGCCTGCGAACTGAAGGGCTTCGAGGCACCAGCAGGCTCACCGGCCAGGTTGCTGGACACAAGCAGCGTTTCTCCCGAGACGGCGCGCCGGCATGCAAACGAGATAGAACGGTCGTCCACTGCGGCGCTGCCCTGGCAGGTGTGCGGTGACGCGATCTCACGCCTGACCGGCATGGTCTATTGCTGGCAGCGTGGAACTGCCCAACTTGTGTTCACGGAGGCGCCCGGCCTGATCGTGGTGCAAAGCCTGCTGGACTCTGACGAGCGATATGCGAGCGCCGCTGACCTTTTGCTTGCGCTACGCGCCACGTTTCCCGAGGCCGTGCTGCGGGCGCCGCAATTGCAGGTGGCTTCGCTTGCCGCGAAGGCCTTCGAAGCGGCGGGCTGGGTCGGCTCGCCGCTTTACCAGCACCTCATGGTGCGAAAGGCCTGAAGCCCCGGGCGGCTAGGCCGCCTTCTTCGAGTTTGCCCGAATAAGCTTCAGCACCTGCGAGGCCGCCGCCGGAATGTTCGTTCCGGGGCCGAAGATCGCCGCGGCCCCAGCCCGCTTGAGCGCATCGTAATCCTGTGCCGGGATCACGCCGCCCACCACGATCAGGATGTCGGAGGCGCCCTGCTTCTTCAGTTCCTCGCTGAGCGCCGGGACCAGGGTCTTGTGGCCCGCCGCCTGGCTCGACACGCCAATCACGTGGACGTCGTTGTCGATGGCGTCCTTGGCCACTTCAGCCGGTGTCTGGAACAGCGGTCCGACGTCGACGTCGAAACCGAGATCCGCGAAGGCCGTGGCAATCACCTTGGCGCCGCGGTCGTGTCCGTCCTGACCCATCTTTGCGACGAGCATGCGCGGACGGCGACCTTCGGCGCGGGCAAACTCCTCGACCTCTCCCTGGATCTTCGCAAAGCCGGCGTCGCCTTCATAGGCCGCACCGTAGACACCGGAGATCGACTTCGTCTCGGCCTGGTGGCGGCTGAACACGGCTTCCATCGCGTCCGAGATCTCGCCGACGGTCGCGCGCGCACGCGCTGCGTTCACGGCGAGCGCGAGCAGGTTTCCATTGCCACGCGCGCCTTCCGTAAGCGCCTTGAGGGCTGCATCCACCTTGCCCTGGTCGCGCGTTCCCTTGATGCGCTGGAGGCGCGAAATCTGCTGCGCGCGAACCTTGTCGTTGTCGATGTCACGCACTTCGAGATCAGGCTCGTTTTCGAGGCGATACCTGTTCACGCCGACGATCACTTCTTCGCCACGGTCAATGGCGGCCTGGCGACGTGCTGCAGCCTCCTCGATCTTCAGCTTGGGCCAGCCGCTGGCGACCGCCTTGGTCATGCCGCCCATGGCTTCGACTTCGTCAATGAGCTTCTGGGCGTGCGTATCGAGGGCGTGCGTGAGCGCCTCCACGTAGTAGGAGCCGCCGAGCGGGTCGACCACATGCGTGACCTTTGTTTCGGTCTGCAGGATGAGCTGGGTGTTGCGGGCGATGCGTGCGGACGTCTCCGTCGGCAGTGCGATGGCCTCGTCGAAGGAATTCGTGTGCAGTGACTGCGTGCCACCGAGAACGGCGGCCATGGCTTCATAGGCCGTGCGCACGACGTTGTTGTACGGATCCTGCTCCGTCAGCGAGACGCCCGAGGTCTGGCAGTGTGTGCGGAGCATGAGCGACTCCGGCTTCTTCGCGCCGAGGTCCTTCATGATGCGCGCCCACATCTGGCGCGCGGCGCGCAGCTTGGCGATCTCCATGAAGAAGTTCATGCCGATGGCGAAGAAGAAGCTGAGTCGCC
>CAZYFM010000019.1:646-35510 GCA_964646885.1 uncultured Flavobacteriaceae bacterium | reverse complement strand
TGGTGCAGGCCTTCCGAATAGCGGCGGCCTTCCATCATGCGGCCCGTGAACTCGTCGATGATGACAACCTTGTTGTCCTTGACGATGTAGTCGCGGTCCTTCTGGAACAGCTTGTGCGCCTTGAGCGCCTGGTTCACGTGGTGGACGAGCGAGATGTTGGCGATGTCGTAAAGGCCGCCTTCGGTCATCACGCCATTCTTGCTCAGCCAGCTTTCGACCGCCTCGTTGCCTTCCTCGGTCAGCGTGATGGTGCGGTGCTTCTCCTCGAGCTCGAAGTGCTCGGGCTTGAGCTCCGGCATGAAGGCGTCGATGATCTTGTAAAGGTTCGAGTTGTCCTCGGTGGGACCCGAGATGATCAGCGGCGTGCGGGCCTCGTCGATCAGGATCGAGTCGACTTCGTCAACGATGGCGAAGTGGTGGCCGCGCTGGACCATCTGCGCCTTCGTGTACTTCATGTTGTCGCGCAGGTAGTCGAAGCCGTACTCGTTGTTCGTGCCGTAGGTCACGTCGGCGGCGTACTGGTCGCGGCGCTGGCTGTCGTTCAGCCCGTGCACGATGCAGCCGACGCTGAGGCCGAGGAAGCGATAGACCTGGCCCATCCATTCGGCGTCGCGGCGGGCGAGGTAGTCGTTCACCGTCACCACGTGAACGCCTTTTCCGGACAGGGCATTAAGGTAAACCGGCGCCGTGGCGACCAATGTCTTGCCTTCGCCGGTTTTCATTTCGGAGATGTTGCCGTCGTGCAGCACCATGCCGCCGATGAGCTGGACGTCGAAGTGGCGCTGCCTGAGGGTGCGCTTGGCCGCTTCGCGCACTGTTGCGAAGGCCTCGAACAGGAGGTCGTCGACCTTGCGGCCCTTGGCGATCTGTTCCCGGTACTCGAAGGTCTTCTGTCGCAGCTGCTCGTCGGTCAGTTTGGCGAATTCGGGCTCAAGCGCGTTAATCTTCGGAACCTTGGCGTAGTAAGGCTTGAGGATCCGGTCATTGCTGGAGCCGAAAATTCGTTTGGCCAGCGAGGTCAAGCCTAACATGCCTGGTCGTCCCTAGAGATCGAGAAAGTTAAAGCGGGGGCCGTACGCCTGCCCGGAGGGGGCAGTTCGCCTCCTGATCGTATCGAAACGGTGGGTTTCGCGCGAAGCCTTGCCGGACAGATAAGGGGGGCGGTCCCCCCTGTCAACGCGACCCAGAAACTTGGCGCCAAAGGTGTGACATTGGCCGAAATCCGGGATTCTTGACGGGGGGTAATAGGACGGGTACTGACAATCGGGCCGCCGCGGATTCCCGGGATTTCCGGGCCGTCGATCCGGCCAGAACGAGGAACGTGCCATGACCCCAGCCGGGGGAAAGCCGAGCAAGGAGAAGCTCACCGCGAAGACAGTGCCCGAGGCAGCCCCGAAGGCCGCCAAGCAGGCTCATCCGGTGTCTCCACTCGCGCCGAAGAGTTTTCCGAAACTGCAGCCGATTTCCGGCGTCCGCCTTGGAGCAGGCGCTGCGGGGATCCGCTACGAGGGTCGAACCGACGTCCTCATGGGCGTGTTTGCGCCCGGCACGACAGTCGCCGGCGTGTTCACGAAATCCAAGACCTGCTCGGCTCCGGTTGACTGGTGCCGCACGGCGCTTACCGAGAAGTCGGCGCGCGCACTCATTGTCAATTCCGGCAACGCCAATGCATTCACGGGGCGGGTCGGCAACGAAGCCGTCAAGGCCACCGTCGATGCGGTGGCAGGCCTGACGGGATGCAAGCCGACAGAAGTGTTCGTGGCTTCGACCGGCGTGATCGGCGAGCCGCTGCCGGTCCGTCGCCTGACCTCCGCGCTTCCCGACATCTACGAGAACACTGGCGCCACGGCGTGGGAGCAGGCTGCGCGCGCCATCATGACGACCGATACCTTTCCGAAGATGGCGACCGCGAGCGCGCAGATCGACGGGCAGACGGTCAAGATCAACGGCATCGCCAAGGGCTCGGGCATGATCGCGCCCGACATGGCGACGATGCTGGCCTTCGTGTTCACCGACGCCACGATCCCGCAGGACGTGCTGCAGGCGATGCTGGTGCAGGGTGCCGAGACCAGCTTCAACTCCATCACGGTGGACGGCGACACGTCGACGAGCGACACGCTGCTGCTGTTTGCGACGGGCAAGGGCGCCCGGCACAATCCGGTGACACGGCTCGCGGACAAGCGGCTGGATGACTTCCGGGCCAAGCTGAATGCGGTGCTGCAGGAACTGGCCGTGCTTGTCGTCAAGGACGGCGAAGGTGCCAGCAAGCTCATCCGCATCAATGTTTCGGGCGCCGAGAATGCAACGGCGGCGCGCCGCATCGCGCTGTCCGTCGCCAACTCTCCCCTGGTGAAGACGGCGATTGCCGGTGGTGATGCCAACTGGGGCCGTGTTGTGATGGCGGTCGGCAAGTCCGGCGAGGCTGCCAACCGTGACAAGCTCTCCATCAAGTTTGGCGGTCACAAGGTCGCCACGCAGGGGCTTCGCGACCCGAATTACAGCGAGGCGTTAATGGCCCGTTATATGCAACGTGCTGAAATAGAGATCGACATCGATGTCGGCGTGGCGAAGGGCTCGGCGGGCGTTTGGACCTGCGACCTCACCCACGGCTATATCAGCATCAACGGCGACTATCGCAGCTAGGCCTGCGGCGGTCGCGTCGCAGACCGGGGCCCCATGAGATACTTCCTGCAGGACTTCGCCGCCGACGAGGCGGGCTCGCCGGCCACCGAGTACGCCATCATGGCCTCGCTGATCGCGGTGGCCATCGTGGGAACGCTGCAGGTCCTGGGTGTTAGCGTTGCCGGCCTCTACGCAACGGTCTCTGCGGCCTTCTAGCTTCCTGCTTTACAGCTGGCCTCGGGCGGCTGTAACGCTCGCTGCATTCCCCGTCCAACGGAACGCAGCCCATGTCCCATCCCCTCGTGCTTGTCGTTGCCGCCGCGCTTGTCGATGCGGATGGCCGGGTGCTGCTCGCCGAGCGGCCGGCGGGAAAATCGATGGCCGGGCTGTGGGAGTTTCCCGGTGGCAAGGTGGAAGCGGGCGAGCGTCCCGAAACGACACTTATCCGCGAGCTCAGGGAGGAGCTTGGGATCACGGTAAAGGAAGAGTGCCTCGCGCCCTTTGCCTTTGCCTCGCACGGTTACGAGACATTTCACCTTCTGATGCCGCTCTACATCTGCAGGCGTTGGGAAGGCATCGTGCAGCCACAGGAAGGCCAGCGCATCACGTGGGTTTGGCCGCGCGAGATGGCTAATTATCCTGTCCCCCCAGCCGATGTTCCGCTGATTGCGCAGCTGCGTGATTTTCTCTAGCGAAAATCGCGGAACTGCCGACAATTTGAACTGTTACCTCCTGTTAAGACCTGTCGCCCAAAGTTGCGGGGACGATCAGTTCCGAGGTGCCAGATGTCAGACATGTCCAGCCTGATACGCCGATTTGCGGACGACGAGTCCGGCGCCACGGCCATTGAGTACAGTCTGATCTGCTCGCTCATATTCCTCGCCGTCGTCAGCGTGATGCAATCGGTGGCCGGCAAGACGATCGACATGTATGCGGTGATCGAAGGGGCGATGTAGCCCGTACGCGCTTCAGTTTTCTTCCTGCCTTGCCTTCAGCACATCCGCCAGGTTCACCTGTGCGCTGCCGGGCCTCAAGGGCTTCTGCTGGCTTTCATGCGGTGACCAGCCCGCCAGGTACATGATCTCGAACGTGGCCCGCATGCGACCTTCTCCATCGGCACTCTCGCGTCCGTAGATCTCGAGCGCCCGCGCAAGCACGTCGCGCCGGAGGAAGCGGCGCTGCCGTTCCGTCATCACGTTCGTTTCACCCATCAGCCGCAGGTCGCTGAACAGGCGCAGCGGGCTGGCGTAATGAACTGTGATCTCGTCCGTGTCCGCGACGGGCAGCGTGAATCCCGCGCGCTGGAGGAGGGCGCCGGCGTCCCTGATGTCGAGGAGCGGCGCGACGCGTGGTGACACGCCGCCCAGGATTTCCGACTCGGCAGCGGTCAGGGCAAACCGCAACTCCTGAAGCGTCCGGGACCCGAAGAGGGCGGCGATGAAGAAGCCGTCGGGACGCAGCGCGCGACGGATCTGGGCGAGGGCGCCCGGCAGGTCATTGATCGCGTGCAGGGTCAGCACGCTCGCAAAGGCATCGAGCGAGGCGTCCGCGAAGGGAAGTTCGCTTTCGTCGAAGGCAAGACCGCCTGCGCGCACGAGACATTGTGAGATGTCTGTCGCGATGGCGTGGCTTGCGACCTGTTGCGACAATTCCCCGGCGCCATGACACACGAAAACCGGAAAGCTGCGATTGACTGCCTTCAGCCGCTCGCCGAGTTCGAGCGCGATCTCCTGCAGCAGGAACGAGGCTTCGTGGGCCCGCGCGGCCGTGCGTTCCTTGCGCCTTCGACGGAGGGACTGGTCAAAGATCTGAGGAACCTGGTGCATGGCGCCTTCAGCATTGCACGCCGGCCTCCGGCGAGTCACGCGGGACCGGGTCTCATGATTGCCGCTGGTCCAAAGCTGGCGTCTGCCATTCATGGCATGGTGCGGCGTGCGGGGCGGGGACTGCTCGATGTCCTGCTGCCACCGCTCTGCCTGCGCTGTCGTGAACCGGTGAGCGAGCCGCAATCGGTTTGCGGCGCCTGCTGGAACGGCATCCGGTTCCTGGCGCCTCCCTGGTGCGTGCAGTGTGGCATTCCGTTTCCGCATGCGCTGGGCGAGGGCGTGCGCTGTGCGGCGTGCCTTGCGAAGCCCCGAGCCTTCGCGCGGCTGCGCTCGGCAATCGCCTATGATGATGGCAGCCGCGACCTGATCCTCGGGTTCAAGCATGCGGACAAGCTCGAGGCGTGTCCCCTGCTCGTGCGCTGGATGCTCGCGGTCATTCGTGACGAAATGCGGGATGCGGATGTCATCGTGCCGGTGCCGCTGCACTGGAAGCGGCTCGTGATGCGCAAGTACAATCAGGCGGGGCTGCTGGCGCACGGGCTCGGCCGGCTGTCCGGGCTTCCTGTTGCGCCGCGCGTGCTGGTTCGCCGCCGGGCGACCGAGAGCCAGGGGACCATGCCGTCGGCGCGGGCGCGGCTGCGCAACGTGGCCAGCGTGTTCGAGGTCCCGGTCCCGGCGCGGCCGTCCGTCTCAGGGCGACGCATTTTACTGGTTGATGACGTGCTAACGACGGGGGCCACCGCGACCGCCTGCGCCAAGGCGCTGCTTCGGGGCGGGGCGGCATCTGTGTCAATCGTCACACTGGCGCGCGTTGTGCGACCGTTAAATTTTTGAACTTATGCTATAGGTCAATCATCCGGAGCCTTGCGGATCAGGCGCCGGAAACAAGCGGGCCAGAACGATGATGACGCAGACAGCCGAACAGGTTCACGACAAGCCCGGTGGCGTTGTGATCTACACGACGCTGCTGTGTCCGTATTGCCATCGCGCGAAGGCGCTGCTGCGCAAGAAGGGCGTCGCCTTCACTGAAATCGACGTGGGAATGGATGCCCAGAAGCGCGCCGAGATGACGCGTCGCGCGCATGGTCGCCACACGGTTCCGCAGATCTTTATCGGCGAGACGCATGTCGGCGGTTGCGACGACCTGCATGAACTCGATGACAAGGGCGGGCTGGACCCGCTCCTGAAGGCTCTCGCCGGCTGAAGACGGTTCCGTTCCGGGCCAAAGCGATCTAGTCTCACTCCATGAGCAATGTGTTTCGTGCCGCCTGCGTGCAGATGCGCTCGGGCGTTGATGCCGCCACCAATGTCGAAACGGCAACCGCGCTGATCCGCGAGGCGAAGGGGCTTGGCGCCTCGTTCGTCGCGACGCCGGAAGTCACCGTGCTGTTCGAAGCCGAAAGCGACCGGCTCTTTGCGAAGGTCCATGTCGAGGACGATGATCCCTCGCTCAAGGCCCTGCGCGCCACGGCGAAGGAACTCGGGCTCTGGCTGCTGATCGGTTCGATGGCAATCCGCGTGGGCGAGCGGCAATGTGCCAACCGGTCCTTCCTGATCGGGCCCGACGGCGGCATCCGTGCGAGCTACGACAAGATCCACATGTTCGACGTCGACCTTCCGAATGGCGAGAAGTACCGCGAGTCGCGCAACTTCCGTCGCGGCGAGCGCGCGGTGGTCGCCGACCTGCCGTGGGGGCGGCTTGGCCTCAGCGTCTGCTATGACCTGCGTTTCCCGCAGCTCTATCGGGCGCTGGCACAGGCCGGGGCCTCGTTCCTCACGATCCCCGCAGCCTTCACCCACACGACGGGCAAGGCGCACTGGCATGTGCTGCAGCGGGCGCGGGCGATCGAGACGGGCTGCTACGTGATCGCGCCCGCCCAGGGTGGGATCCACGAGAATGGCCGGCATACCTATGGCCACAGCCTGATCGTCGCGCCCTGGGGCGAGATCGTGGCCGAGGCAGGCGAAGACCCTTGCGTGATCACGGCGGACATCGATCCGGCCCGCGTCACCGAAGCCCGACAGCGCATTCCGGCGCTGACCCATGACCGCCCGGTGTCGGTCGGCTGAGACCGGCCGCCGCGCCGCACAAGCGGCGGGAGAATCCGCGGATTTACCCGATCTTAACCGGGGAGGGGTGCCATGAGGCGCACTTGCGGCAGACGCAGGTCGTCGCCATCTTGTTGGCCTGTCATTTCAGTTCACCCTGTACGGATATCCGGTTCGAGATGATCTGCTACCAGCTTGTTTGCAAGAAGAACCATGCATTCGAGGGATGGTTCAGGGACAGTGCTGCCTACGACAAGCAGGCCAAGAAGGGACTGCTCGTCTGCCCGACCTGCAACTCGAAAAGCGTGCAGAAGGCGCCGATGGCGCCGGCTGTCTCCAAGAAGGGTGAACTGGCCGAGGCGGCCCGACAGGCGCAGGCGATGCGCGAGTGGGTGACGCGCGTGCGCAAGCACGTCGAGGCGAACGCCGAATATGTCGGCGAGAAGTTCCCGGAAGTGGCGCGAGCCATCCACTATGGTGATGCCGAGGAGCGGCAGGTCTATGGCGAGGCCAGCCTCGATGACGCGCGCGAACTGGTCGAGGAGGGTATCCCCGTCGCGCCGATCCCGAGCCTTCCCAGAACCGATTCCTAGCCGTCCCTTGTCGCCACCAGCATGTAGTTCACGTCCGTGTCGGACGAGAGCATCCACTGTCCGGACAGCGGGTTGTACATCACGCCGGTCTCATGGCGGCCATTGAGGCCCGCGCGGCCCAGTGCCGTGTCCAGCTCCATCGGCTTGATGAACTTGTTCCAGTCATGCGTTCCCTGCGGGATCCAGCCGAGAATATATTCCGCGCCCACGATGGCGAGCGCCCATGATTTCATCGTCCGGTTCAGCGTGGCGACGAACATGATGCCGCCCGGCCTGAGCATGGAGGCGCAGCTCGACAGGAACAGGTCGAGGTCGGCAACGTGCTCGACCACCTCCATGTTCAGGATGACATCGAATCGCACGCCCGCGGCTGCCAGCGCTTCCGCGCTCGTGGCCCTGTAGTCGATCTCCAGTCCCTGCTCGCCAGCGTGGGTCGCGGCTGTCCGGATGTTCTTTTCCGAGGCATCCGCACCCACGACGCTGAAACCCAAGCGTGCCATCGGTTCGCTGAGGAGGCCTCCTCCACAACCTATGTCGAGAAGCCTGAGGCCCTCGAACGGCGTCACGCTTTTCTCGTCCCGGCGAAAGTGCCTGACGGCGTGCTCCCGGATGAAGCGGAGCCTGACGGGGTTAAACTTATGGAGAACGCCGAATTTCCCGTGCGGATTCCACCATTCCGCGGCGAGTGCCGAGAACCGGGCTACCTCGGAAGCATCAATTGTGGATTGGGACGATGTGACGTCAGACACTGTTGCGTAGCTCCGCGCGTTGCGTGACAAAGCCAGTTGTTCCAACTATACCCCACCTGATGCAAATCTCCCCCTCAAACCCACGGACGTAACGCCGCGCTTGCCCATGCCCAGACTTGTCATGAAGTTCGGCGGAACGTCGGTCGCAGACCTTGCGCGTATCCGCAACGTGGCCCTCAAGGTCAAGCGCGAGGTTGATCGCGGCAACCAGGTGGCCGTGGTCCTTTCGGCCATGGCAGGCGAGACCAACAAGCTGGTGGGTTGGGCGCGCGAGCTGTCGCCGCTCCATGATGCGCGCGAGTACGACACGGTCGTGTCCTCGGGCGAACAGGTGACCGTGGGCCTGCTGGCCATCGCCCTCCAGCACCTGGGCGTGCAGGCACGCTCGTGGCTGGGCTGGCAGCTGCCGATCCACACGAATGGCATGCATGGCTCGGCTGCGATCACGGGGATCGAGACACGCGAGATCGAAGAGCGGCTGGCGCAGGGCCAGGTCGCGGTCGTTGCGGGGTTCCAGGGCCTGGCGCCCGACAACCGCATCACGACCCTTGGACGCGGCGGATCGGACACGAGCGCCGTTGCGCTGGCGGCGGCGATCAAGGCCGATCGATGCGACATCTATACGGACGTGGACGGCGTCTATACGACCGATCCGCGCGTGACGCCGAAAGCGCGCAAGCTCGACAAGATTTCCTATGAAGAGATGCTCGAGATGGCATCGCTGGGCGCGAAGGTCCTGCAGACGCGTTCGGTCGAACTGGCCATGATCCACCGTGTGCGGGTCCAGGTGCTCTCGAGCTTCGAGGACCTGCCGGGCACGCTTGTATGTGATGAGGACGAAATCGTGGAACAGCAACTTGTCAGCGGGATCGCCTATAGCCGCGACGAAGCAAAGATCACCCTTGTCCGCGTCCCCGACAAGCCGGGCGTTGCGGCGGCCATCTTCGGACCGCTGGCGGATGGCGGCATCAATGTCGACATGATCGTGCAGAACACGTCGGAAGACGGCAAGTTCACGGACATGACGTTCACCGTGGGACGTGCCGAGTTCGAGCGCGCGATCCACATCATCGAACGCAACCACACCTCGATCGGTTACCAGAAGCTGCTGACGGACAAGGGCGTGGCCAAGGTCTCGGTCATCGGCGTCGGCATGCGAGCCCACGCGGGCGTCGCGCAGGCCATGTTCAAGACGCTGGCCGAGAAGGGCATCAACATCCAGGTCATCTCGACCTCGGAAATCAAGATCAGCGTTCTCATCGCCGCCGAATTCACCGATACAGCCGTGCGGGCGCTGCACACGACCTACGGACTCGACAAGTAGCGGCATGCAGAAAGCGGGCCCCCGCCTCCTCCTGCGAAGAATGCGCGACATCATGGGTGAGCGCATCACCGCACAGGCGCGCCTCGACAAGATCGTTCAACTGATCGCCGCGAACATGGTGGCTGAAGTCTGCTCGATCTACCTGATCAAGGCGGGCGGCTGGCTCGAACTCTTCGCAACGGAAGGCCTGAACAAGGCCGCCGTCCATGCCACCAGGCTGAAAATGGGCGAAGGTATCGTGGGTGACGTGGCACTGCACGGGCGCGCGCTGAACCTCGCCGATGCGCCGTCCCACCCGAGCTTCTCCTACCGTCCGGAAACGGGCGAAGACCCCTACCAGTCCATGCTTGGCGTCCCGATTTCGCGCGGGGGACGCACGCTTGGCGTCGTTGCCGTGCAGAATCGCACGCATCGCCATTACGACGAAGAGGAAGTCGAGGCGCTGCACACCATCGCCATGGTGCTTGCAGAGATGCTCAGTTCGGAGTCGCTCAAGGAACTGGGAGACATCGATGCGGGGCCCCGCCGTGACAGGCCGTGGCGCGGGCAGGGTGTGTCGTTCTGCGAAGGAATCGCAATGGGCCGTGCCGTGCTGCACGAACCCCGCGTGAAGGTCGAAAAG
This sequence comes from uncultured Flavobacteriaceae bacterium, assembly GCA_964646885.1. GTDB lineage: Bacteria > Pseudomonadota > Alphaproteobacteria > Micropepsales > Micropepsaceae > SZUA-430. The sequence goes on along the minus strand of CAZYFM010000019.1, from coordinate 25,725 downwards.
CTGATCGCCGATGACGTGAACCACGAGCGGCAGCGCCTGGACAAGGCCGTCACCGAGCTTCGGGCCTCTCTGGATGCCATGCTGGCCGCGGAAGACTCCGTCATCACGGGCGAGACCCGGGATGTGCTCGAGACCTACCGGATGTTCGCCGATGACCGGGGGTGGCTGCTCAAGCTGCGCGAGGCCGTGTTCACGGGCCTGACGGCCGAGGCCGCTGTTGAACGCGTCCAGAACGACATGCGCGCACGCATGGCCCGCCAGACGGATTCCCCGCTGCTTGACCGGCTGCATGACCTGGATGACCTTGCCAACCGCCTGCTTCGGCACCTGACAGGCCGCTCCGACACCTCCGCGCATGAAAGCCTGCCGGCCGACACCATCCTTTTTGCGCGCACCATGGGGCCGGCCGAACTCCTCGATTATGACCGCAGCAAGCTGCGCGGGCTGGTGCTGGAGGAAGGTTCGCCAACGAGCCACGTTGCGATCGTGGCGCGCGCGCTCGACATCCCCCTGGTCGGACGCATCGAAGGTGTCGTGGACCAGGTCGAGCCCGGTGACTGGGTGATTGCCGATGGCGAGACTGCCGACATCCACATCCGGCCCACGCACGAGGTGCGCGAGGCGTACAGGCACAAGCTTGCCCTGCGGGCCCAGCGTCAGGCCGCGTTTGCCGCCCAGCGCTCGCAGCCGCCGGTGACGATGGATGGACAGCGCATTCGTCTCATGATGAATGCAGGGTTAAAGGCGGACCTGCCGCATCTCGGCGAGACGGGGGCCGAAGGGATCGGCCTGTTCCGCACCGAGCTCCAGTTCATGATCTCGAGCGACATGCCTCGCCTGAGCGACCTTGTGGAGCTCTACAGCTCGGTGCTGGACGGGGCGGCTGGCGGGCAGGTCGTGTTCCGCACCCTCGATCTCGGCGGCGACAAGGTCCTGCCTTACGTGAAGCCGGTGGCGGAAGAAAATCCTGCCATGGGCTGGCGTGCCATCCGGGTCACGCTCGACCGCCCGGCGCTGCTTCGCTACCAGATCCGGGCGCTGCTGAAGGCGGCGCGGGGGCGGGACCTGGACCTCATGTTCCCCATGGTGGCCGAGGTCGCGGAGTTCCGGCAGGCCAAGCTGCTCGTCGACCGGGAAATGGCCCGAATTGCCCGAACGGGTGACGTTCCGCCGCGGAAAATCAGGGTCGGGACCATGCTGGAGGTACCGGCGCTGGCGTTCCAGCTGCCGTCGCTTCTGTCGCTCACCGACTTCATTTCAGTGGGGTCGAATGACCTCGCCCAGTTCCTGTTTGCGAGCGACCGTGGCAATCCGAGGCTCGGCAACCGCTATGACGTGCTGAGCCCGCCTATGCTTAATTTCCTGAAACTTGTTTCGGACCAGGCGCGTGCCCGGGGGGTGCCCGTCACTGTTTGCGGCGAAATGGCGGGCCGCCCCGTCGAGGCGATGGCGCTCATCGGACTTGGTTTCCGATCCCTTTCGATGGCGCCGGCCTCCATTGGTCCCGTGAAGCAGATGATCCTCGGCCTCAACTGCGAGCGCATCACATCGTGCATGCAGGAACTGCTGCAGGGCACCGACCACTCGCTCAGAGAGCAATTGAAACAATTTGCAATCAAAGAGCGTGTTCCGATCTGAACCAAAAAAATCATCCGCAAACGGTTTGATCGTCGCCTTTGTTTTGCAATATTTAACGCGCATTCGTGTAGTGTCGACTCGGCGGTTCAATTGCGTCGTGCACGGAACAATTCGGCTGGCGCTGACCGACAAAGTCAAAAAGAATGTCCTGGGTAAAGGCCGGTCGCGATGAGTATCGTGGTTCAAATGCCGCTGGTGGTGGAGCCCAAAGAGCGCCGTCTCCACCTGCGTGACGTCAGTGAAGCTGCTCCTGCGAAGACGGCCGGCAATGCCTTGCGCGAACGCCGCCTCGCCATGGGCCTGGACGAAGCGGCAGTCGCATCGCAGCTCCGCATCCGCAAGGACCAGTTGCTCGCCATCGAGACCGGCGACTACCAGCGTCTTCCGGGCCGGACGTATGCCATCGGATTCATCCGCGCCTATGCGCGCCTTGCGGGCTTGAATGCGGAAGCGACAGTCGAGCAGTTCAAGCTCGAAATGCAGGCCCTTGATGTCCACAAGCCTGTCGACCTCGTATTTCCGGATGCCGCGCCGCAGAGCCGCTGGCCAAGCGGTCACCTGTTTGCGTTTGCCCTCGTCCTGGCCGTGGTGGTTTATGCCCTCGTGCACCTGACGATGCCGTCCGCCGATACCGCGAAGGTCGCCGTCGTGCCGGAAAGCAGCGTCACCGTGGTGGATGCGGCGCCTTCGACCGAGCCCGTGAAGGCAACGGCGCCAGTTGTCCAGCCGCAGGCTGCGACGCCGGCCGTGTCACCGGAACCTGCGCCCGTCGCTCCGATCATCCCCGTTCTTGGCAACGCGGACCTCGTGACTGCGCAACTGATCCAGGGTTTCGGGCAGATGGCGACTCTTGTCCCTGCTGCCACCGAATCAGTTTCGTCCCCAACCGAATCATCCGCACCGTCCCGAATCACCCTGAAGGCTCTCGAGGAGACCTATGTCCAGGTCAAGGATCCTTCGCTGAAGAAGCCGCACGCCGTGCTGCTCGCACGCGTTCTGAGTCCAGGCGAATCATTTCAGGCGCCTGATCGCCAGGGACTCGTTCTTCTCACGGGTAATGCTGGTGGCATTCAAGTTGAAGTAGATGGTCGAAGTGCAGGCGTGCTCGGCAAAAGCGGGCAAGTCATCAAGCGGCTGCCGCTCGAACCTGCGTACTTTCTGTCACGCATCGGCACTTCCCAATAATTCAAGCGTTCAACGCTTGACCCATTCGCCCCGCGCGAACACGCTCCTCATTAATGACTGATTCGAACGCGAACAGCGTTTGAATCGTTAATAGTTCATTTCGATTGAGGGGCTCCATGACCAGCACAGACAACCCAGACAACAATACGGTGACACGTCCCCGCGTGGGCCGCCCACGCAGCGTCGAGTCGCGCCGTGCCATCATTCAATCGGCGATGAACATCCTTCAGAACGACGGCTATGCCGCGCTCAACATCGAAGCGATTGCCGCGAAGGCCGGCGTCTCCAAGCAGACGATCTATCGCTGGTGGGCGTCTGCCGCGTTCATCGTGCTTGAAGCGCTTCTGGCCGACATGCCGGCGCAGGAAACGATCGCGCCCGACACCGGTTCGCTGAAGAGCGACCTTCTGGAGCTGGTGCGCCCGACCGTGCGCGCGCTGTCGCAGCGTCGTGGCCCCGTCTTCAAGGCCCTGATCGCGGAAGCGCAGGCCGACGCCCGCTTCGCCGAAGCCCTCCGCAATTCGCTGATGGCTGCCCATCGCGAGCTCGTGCATGCCGTCGTGGGCCGCGCCAAGCTTCGCGGCGAAGTGGTCTTCGACGTGGATGATGACCTGGCAGCCGACATGATTTTCGGGCCGATCCTGTTCCGCCTGCTCAATGGCCACGGCCAGCTGGACGAAACCTTTGCCTTCAACCTGGTCGACGCCACGGTCGCAGCCATGCGCCATGTCGAGACCGGCACGCGTCGCGCCGCCGAAGCGGCGGAGTAACGCAGGGGTTTTGGGCTCCAACCGCCCGGCTTCCTATTTTCTTTTCCGGAACGGCACCATCAAATGGTGCCGTTTTTCGTTGTGCACCCAAACCCGGGAATGAAAATGGCCGATGCAGTCCTCCGCCGCCGCGGAGCAGCCATCCTCATCATTGGTGACGAGATCCTGTCGGGGCGAACCCAGGATACAAATACAGCCTACATCGCCCGCTGGCTGGGACAGCTTGGCATACCCGTGCGGGAAGTCCGCGTGGTGTCGGATGACAGGGACCACATTGTTTCGACAGTGCGATACCTGAGTGCTGCCCATGATTTCGTGTTTTCGACCGGCGGGATCGGGCCCACGCATGACGACATCACCGCAGACTGCATGGCGGCGGCCTTCGAAACGGGCATTTCGTTCCATCCAACGGTGTTTGCGGCGCTCGCGGCGCGCTACGCGTCGATGAACATCGGCACGTTCAATGAAGCGCGCCAGCGCATGGCGCGCATTCCCTTCGGTGCAAGCCTGATCGGCAATCCGGTTTCCGGTGCGCCCGGGTTCCAGATCGGGAATGTGTTCGTCATGGCCGGCATTCCTGCCGTGATGCAGGCGATGCTTGAGGACGTGAAGGCGCGGCTGCCTGCGTCGGCTCCACTTCAGTCTGTCACCGTGTCTGCCTTTGTGGGCGAGGGGACGATCGCCAGGGCCCTTACGGAGCTGCAAAAGAAGAACCCGGACATTCCCCTGGGCAGCTATCCGTTTTCGCGGGATGGACGGTTTGGTACGGCACTGGTGGCGCGCGGGAACGATTCAGCCCGCCTTCAGGCCATCAAGGCCGATCTCGAGGCGCTCATGCGCCAGGCCGGCGTGGAGCCCCTTCCGGACGCATCCTAGGACGCAAAAACCCTGTCGAGGGGCGCGATGCCCCTTGCGCGCCTGTGTGGGATCGCCCAACTTGCGCGCGTTTCAGGCTGCCCTGGCCCCTTGGCGGAACTGGTAGACGCAACGGACTTAAAATCCGTCGTTCGCAAGGACGTGCCGGTTCGATTCCGGCAGGGGCCACCAGCAGCCGACGGCGCCCATGCCATCAGGGGTTCTTCGGACGGCGGCCTCTTGTGATCGATGCGCCGCGGCCCAGGCCGATCTTCTTGGCAAAGACCGAGCGCAGGCGCGCGTAGGCGGGTGCCACCATCGGATAGTCGTGGGGCAGGTCCCATTTCTTGCGGTATTCCTCGGGGGACATGTTGTAGTGCGTGCGGAGATAGCGCTTGAGCATCCGCAGCTTTTTCCCGTCCTCCAGGCAGACGATGTATTCCTCAGCCACCGACTTCTTCACCGGGACAGCCGGCTTGCGTTCGGTTTCCTGCTGCGCCGGCGACCCCGAGGCCTGGCGCAGCGAATTGTGGAACATCGCGATGAGGCCCGGCAATTCAGTCACCGGCACCTGGTTGCGGCTGACATAGGCAGAAACCAGGTTCGCCGTCAGGTCGACGAGGTGGTCATTGGTGCCTGCGGGCACGTAGTCGATCTCGGGCTCTTCCGACTTCAGTTTCTTTGCCATGTTTCCCCGGCTTGCCTGCAGGCTTCGCACGTGGCTCCTCGTCTGGATGCCGGTTGACCGATGTCGAAATCGGGCCGGTTGCGCGACGGTGCCGGGCGCTAAAGCGCAGGTTGTCTTCAAATGAACTTACAAACTTCAGAGCGCCATTTCATGAGTTCATTTGGCAATTTCAAGTCTTCTTAGCCATTTGGGCTGCGAGTAAATCCAAAATGCGTAGGTTAGCTGTAGTTCAGTGATCATTTCACAGTCACGGCCTGCAGTGACCTGCAATGAAAGCGGGCACAGACTTTGCGGCGGCGCCGACGGGCGCGCCCGGGAATTCAGCAGAATTTGACCGCGCGCTGCCCCTCCGACCCATCTCAGCGTTTGTCGTTTCGGAAACTTCACGCCATAGTCGATCCAAAGAAGGCCCGGAACAGGGCGTCAGTTTACGAGGAAACGACAGAACTATGGCGGACAGCGCAAGCGGCCGAGACCGCGTGAAACCCTTCTGGCTTTTTGCGTATTCGCTCCCCGGCCTCCCCCTGGCGGCCATGACCCTCCCGCTGGCGGTGCACCTGCCGCCGTTCTACGCCGTGGAGGTGGGGCTCGGGTGGATGGTTACCGGCATCATCTTTGGTGCCATCCGCTTCCTCGACGTGTTCCTGGACCCGCTGATGGGCGTGCTGTCGGACCGCACCAAGACACGCTGGGGGCGCCGGCGGATCTGGATGGTGATTTCCGTACCCATCATGTGCTTCGCCTCGTTCCTGGTCTTCATGCCCGACGCGGGGGTTACCTGGCACTATGTCGTGATCTCCATGATCTTCCTGTTCATCGGGTGGACGATGCTGTCGATCGTCCATCTCGCATGGGGCAGTGAACTGAGTGGCGACTATCATGAACGTTCCAAGATCACCGCGTCGCGCGAGGCTGCCTATCTGGTCGGCATGATCTTCGTGCTGCTCCTGCCGGCCGTGATCCAGGCGCAGGGCGGCGACAAGTTCGACCAGGTGGCGTCGATGGGCTGGTTTGTGATCGTGACGCTTCCGCTGGGCGTTGCCTTTGCGGTCTGGTCGATCCCGGAGGATGCCCACCACGTTCCCGCCCGCATGCCGCTCGGACCGGCCCTCAAGGCCATCGTCAACAACAAGCCACTTCGCTACGTGCTCGTGGCCGACCTTGTCGCCGGCGTGTCCGGCGGCATCGTGGCGACGCTCTTCCTGCCCATGGTGGCCTTCGGCCTTGAGTTGCCCAAGGAAGCAAACTGGCTGCTGCTGGTCTATTTCGTCATGGGCGCGATTGCGATTCCGCCCATGGTCTGGATCAGCCGGCGTCTCGGCAAGCACCAGACATTCGTGGCGCACTGCCTGGCAAACGCCATCATGATCCCGTGCATCTTCTTCCTGCCCAAGGGAGAATTCCTGCCGGCCCTGATCCTCTGGACGCTCCTTGGCCTGAACATGTCGGTCGGGCCGTTCCTGTTCCGCGCCATCATGGCGGACGTGGCCGACCATGACCATGTCGAGACGGGGCAGGCGCGAGCGGGGGTTTATTTCTCGCTGCTCGCGCTGACCAACAAGCTTGGCTATTCCTGCGCGATCTTCTTTTCCTATGCGCTGCTTGCCTATATCGGCTTTGACGGAAAGGGCGCGAACTCGCCCGAAACGATTTCAAGCATGATGCTGATCTACGTTGTTCCGCCCACGCTGATCTCGCTTGGCATTGCGCTCGTCATGTGGCGGTTCCCGCTCGACGAGGAAAAGCAGCGCGAGCTGCGCCGGATCATCGAGACCCGGGCTGCCGCGCAGGCGGCCGTGGATGCCGGCGTGGCCCCGCAGCCTGTTTCGCCGCCGCGGGCTCTTCCCGGCGACGGGATGCCTGCAACGGCTGACTGAGGCGCGCTCTCCATGGAACGCCTGGTCATCAATGGCAGGACGATTGCGTATTCGGACCAGGGCAGCGGCGATGCTGCCGTGCTTGTCCACGGATTTGCCGCGAGCACGCGGGAGAACTGGGACAAGGCGGGCTGGATCCAGATGCTGGTCCGGGCCAACCGTCGCGTCGTGGCCGTCGATCTGCTTGGACATGGCGAAAGCGACAAGCCGCATGATGCCTCTGCCTACAGCATGCCCGGCATGGCCGACGACGTACTGGCGGTCACCGAGCATCTTCAACTGAAGAAGCCAGACCTGATCGGCTTCTCGCTTGGTGCCCGCATCGTGCTCCAGTTGCTCGAGCGGCGCCCGGAACGGTTCCTGCTGGGAGTTCTTTGTGGCGTCGGTGACGCCCTGCTGACGCCGCGTGCGGAGCGCGAGCAGATTGCGCTGGCCGACGCGCTGGAAGCACCGACGGCAGAAGACGCTCCTGCAGGTCTTGCCCGGCAGTTCCGGATGTTTGCTGAAGGCCAGGGACAGGATCTCCGGGCCCTGGCCGCATGTACCCGTGGCCTCAACGAGACGCCGGTCGAGTGGACGCGCGAGCGCATTTCGTCGATCCCGAACGAGATGTTTGTCGTTGCCGGATCTGCAGATGAACTGGCCGGATCAGCGCCGCGGCTTGCGGCCTGCTTTCCCAACGCAAAGGGGAAACAGATTCCCGGATGTGGTCACATGGATTGCCTGACCCAGCCGATGCTGAAGGGCGCCGTGATGGACTTCCTGGCCGGCATTCCTGGCTGAGCGCGCCTCAGCAGCAGCCGCATCCTCCCGAGAGCAGGAACCCGTCGGCGCGGTAGGCGCTGGCCACGGATGATCGCGAGAGTTCCTGCGTCTTCTGGAACTCCGCGCGCGACTGTTCCCTCAGGGCGGGGCTATCGAAGAAGTCCAGCGCCGTCATCGCCAGCGCCTTGGCTCCATCGATTACGGCCTGGTCGCCCTTCGGAGAGCGCGCATAGGCCGTGAAGTCGGCGTTGTGAATGACAACGCTGGGCGGTGAGACGGCAATGAGCGGATGGATCGAGGGGACGCGGTGGCTCACATTGCCCATGTCCGTCGAGCCGGAAAGTCCCGGCGGCAGGAGATCGGGATCCAGGAACTCGCGTCCAAGGCGCTTGGCGTTCGCGACGTAGCTGTCCGCCAGGGGCATGTTGTTCTTCAGGTCCAGACAGTCCACCTGTCCCCATTTCAGCTCGAGGCGCGTGCCGGTCGACAGGGCCGCACCTTCGAAGCAGGCGCTCACGCGCTTCTTCAGTTCGGCAAGCTCAACACCATTGCGTGCGCGGATGTAGTACCTGCAGGCGGCGCGCTCAGGCACGATGTTCGGCGCCAGGCCGCCATCCGTGATGATGCCGTGGATGCGTTCGGTCTGCTGGATGTGCTGGCGCAGCTGTGCGATGGACTGGTATGCGGAGATGACGGCATCAAGGGCGTTGAGGCCCCGATGCGCCATGGCGGAGGCATGAGCCGCGCGTCCATGGTAGACGGCTTCGAGTTCGGCCAGGGCGATCGAGGGCATGCAGGACATGTCGAAGCCCGCCGGGTGCACCATCATGGCCGCATCCACGCCTTCGAAAGCACCGTGGCGGGCCATGACTTCCTTGCCGCCGCCGCGCTCTTCTGCCGGCGTACCCAAGTAGCGCACGTATCCCTGCAGGTTGTTGCCGAGGCGCGAGAGCGCAAGAGCTGCTCCCAGTCCGATCGTCGCGATGATGTTGTGACCGCAGGCGTGTCCGATCCCGGGAAGCGCGTCATACTCCGAGAGGATCGCGACGGATGGCGCGCCCTTCCGGCCAAAGGATGATGCGTAAGCGGTTGGCAGCCCATAGGCGCCGCTTTCCACGGCAAGGCCATGGCTTGCGAGCGTCTTTCCCAGCAGGCCCGAAGCAAATGTTTCCTCGAAGGCCAGTTCCGGATGGTCGTGGATGGCGTGGCTGATCTCCACGAGCTCCGCACGCAGGCCATCGATGGTGCCGCAGACCGACTGCTTCAGTGCTTCGAGTGACATTGTTTGCTCCGCCTGGCCCGACGTCCTAGACTTGTCCGATGATCCAATCCTTGGCTCGAGGATACATGCCGCACCTTCCTGTTTCCAGCGATGTGAAGATTGCCTATGAGGTGGTCGGCGAGGGGCCGCCCATCGTGCTCGTACACGGGTTTGCCTCCAGCCGGTCCATGAACTGGAAGACGCCTGGCTGGTACGGCACGCTGACGCAAGCTGGACGTCAGGTCATCGCCCTGGACGTGCGCGGCCATGGCGAGAGTTCAAAGCCTCATGCGCGTTCGTCCTATGACGAACGCGAACTGGCGGGTGACGTGGTGCGCCTTCTTGATCATCTCGGCCTCGCGCGGGCGGATGTCATGGGCTACTCGATGGGCGGGTTCATCACCATGCGCCTCCTGCATGACCACCACGACAGGGTTCGCCGCGCGGTGATTGCCGGCGTCGGCGAGAACTATTTCGGGCGTGGCGCGATGGAAACGGATGCCATTGCCGCCGGCATGAGGGCCCGGGACGCGCGCGAGGTTACGGGCGACGTGCCGCGTCTCTTTCGTCTCTTTGCCGAACAGGGAAAAAATGACCTGGAGGCCCTCGCAAACTGCATGACCCGGGACCGGCATTCATTCACGCCCGAGGAAATGCAGCATGTTGAAACGCCCGTGCTGATCGTGCTCGGAGAGCGCGACACCATCACGGGGCCGGCCGGGCGGCTTGCCTCCGTTGTGCCAAACACGCAGGTCGAAATTGTTCCTGGCCGGGACCACATGACCACGGTCGGGGACAAGGCCTACAAGGCGGCGGTGCTCAGGTTCCTGGACCAGCCCTAGCTGATCCGACAGACGAATTCCTCGAACTTGCCGTTCGTTCCGACAGGCATGCGCTCGCGGCGTTGCGTGATCCGTACTTTCGTGTCGTGGCCGAGCGCGGCGCTGGCGATGGCCGCGAGGCCCGCTTCCTGCGCTTCATTCAATGGGTCGGCCGTGACGACGCGAAACTCGATGTCGTTCAGCGTGTGCTGGATGAACTGGAACTGCAGGACGGGCGCGACGTCGCTGAAGCTGTGAAAGCCGACAAGCGGCCAGCATGTTCCTCCGCCCGGCAGGCGCATCAGGTTGCGTTCGCGGCCAAGGATCCTTTTCAGGGTAGGCAGCGTTCGGCCGCATGCGCACGCAACGCCCGGCTCGGCCCAGTCGCCAATCTCGTAGCGAACAAGCGGAGCAGCGTAATTCATCAGGTCGGTGACGACGACGCGCCCGGGCGTGCCCGCGCCACAGGGGTGCCCGGCGTCGTCCAGAACCTCAACGATGAGGCACTCCGACATGATGTGATACAGGCCTCCTTCGGGGCACTGGATCGCGATCGTACCCGCTTCCTGAGAGGAGTAATTGTCCTCGATGGGGAGACTGCAGACGTGCTGCGTCCGGGTGCGCAGTCCTTCCGACACGGTTTCTCCGAGCGTGCGGACATGCCTGAGGGGAGGCATCAGGTTCGGCTCGGCTTCCCAGAGCTCCAGCAATCCCTTCAGGTTGTTTGGGTAGACGAGGAGGATCGAGGGCTGGAATGCCTTCAGCCAGGCGGCCTGCTGGCTCAGCGGCACGTTGTTCGGGAAGCCCTGCGCCTTGCCCGTCCGATAGAGCAGGTTCGTCGGGCGCCCCCAGTCGATCTCCTCGACGTAGGCGCTGATGTTGGCGCGGATTGCCGCGAGACGGAAGCCGAAATCCCTCTTGTGCCAGAGATGATCACGGATCGTGTACGCCGACCAGAACAGCTGGCTCAGCGCCGTGCGGACGAGGCTGACAGGTTCACCCGTCGATCCTGATGTCTTGATCGCTCCCGTCGGCAGATGCGTTTCGGGGACATGGCTGCTGATGAAGCGGCCTTCGGCCTGCTGAATGTCGGCGCGCCTGATGGGCTGCAACGCCCGGAGGGTCTCGAATGGATTGGCCGGCAGCGTGTCGATGCCCGCGGCCTGAAGACGATTGGCGAAGATGGGGGTGTGCCGCCAATGATGCTCCAGCACGGCCTTCAGCCGTGTGGCCTGAAGGCGCTCAAGTTCATGCGCGGGAAGGCGCTCGGTGCGTGCGAGGTTCTCGACCAGCCGCTGCAGCGGCATCCGGCCCGTGGTCATGCGTGCTGTTTCTGCCGTTTGCCGGGTTCAGTGCGGCTTTCGGAAGGAAAGCAGCGGGCATCGGTCGGCGAGTTCATAGGTTCCGCTACTCGTAAAGCTGAGGTCTGTCGCGCCTTCCGGCACGACGGACGCTATCTCGGTCCTTTCCGGAAACGAATAGACGATGTCGCTGCCGCGGTAGACGTCGATCGAGTCGATCGTGTCCCGTTCCCATCCCGTCACGTCCGAAAGCGCCTGGCGGTCCGGCCACAGTTCATTGAACCTTTCAAGGATCGACGCAACGGCGACATTCGTTCCCTGTTCGTGGGCCAGATGCATGGCCAGCTGCCACTTGAAGGCGTGGAAATTCATGTGTGCCGGTTCTGCGGTCACGCGCAGCAGGTGGCGATGCGAGTACGGCACACTGGGGCGCTCGAACATGCGGCAGATGAAGATGCCGCCAGGGACGAGTGCCTCCATGGCGTTGCGGATCACGGTGCGGACTTCATCGGGATACCAGATCGCATTCAGGCTGCCATCGCCGACCACGGCATCGACATCCGCCTGATGTCCCATGGGCGACAGCCAGTTCCCCTGGACGGCTTTTCTCGTGGGCGTGTCGCCAGGCCAGACATTCGCTATCATTTCGGCGCTCTTGTCGATGGCGTGCACATTTTCAAAGGCGCCCGCGAGTTCAGGCGTCACGCCCAGCAGCAGGATGGAAGCCTGCGGTGATCCGACAAGCGACTGCACATTGGCGACAACTTCGTGGTTTGGCCTCAGCGGGGGCAATATTTTCGACCAGCGGGCGTGATAGCGGTTCCAGTGGTTCATGATGCAACCTCCCTGCGGCTCGTTCGTGCGTGATGCTTTCCCACTCCCGCGAGGCTGTCCAGAAACCAGGGGCCGCATGGCGTTTCAGGAAGTGGATAAGGCACAAAAAAACCTGCCGCAGTTTCCCGCGGCAGGTCCAAAAGGGTGCTCGACTGTCAGGTTAGCCCGGCAGGTCTGCCGAGACCGAGAGCACGATGCCGCCTTCGCAGAGGTCGTCGGCGCATTCACCGGACTCGAGGTCCGTGTCGACCCAGCGCAGGTCAACCGTGATCGATTCCCACGACGCGCTCGCGCCGAAGTCATAGAACAGGTAGTCCGTGCCTTCGTCGATCCACTGGTGGCCAACGTGAGCCGAGGCCTCGAGGCCGCCCGTGAAGAACAGGAAGCTGTCAAGCACGGGCACGGCTGCGCCGCCCGTGAGGGCCCAGGCGTCGCCCGTTTCCCCGAAGTAGTCCGGGCTGTAGGCGAGTTCGCCGCTCATGGAGAAGCTGCCGAAGTCATGGCCGATGCCGGCAATGAATTCCCAGTAGTCATATTCCGGGTCGCCCGACGGAATGTCCGCATCGGCGTACCAGTAGTAGACCACCTTCACCGAACCGTCCGTCGCCGGACCGATCTTGAAGTTGTAGCCGGCGGTCAGGTCGACTTCGATGTTCGAGTCCGCGTCAGCTTCGTCATTGAAGTCGATCGTTGACGCCCAAACGTTGGCGAAGAAGCCGGAGGCGTGGTCGTACTGCAGCCAGCCCTGGGCGGCTGCATCGCGATCAGACTGGCTGGCGCCACGGAAACGATAGTCAGACGTGAGGGTGACGCCACCCGTGATCGGACCCCATGCGGATTCTTCCGCCTGGGCGATGGGTGCAATCGTGGACATCGCGAGGACGCCCAGCAGTCCCATTTTGAGTTTACTTACTTGCATGCTGAACCTCTTGGTTTCGTTCAAAATTCCTGCGCGATGCCGCTGAACGCTTCCGGCGATCCTCCGCCGTTCTTCGGGAACGGTCCGTTGGAGTTGCAAGCCGAATTGAGCACTTCGATGGTTGACAAGGTGTTAAGCGCTTGTCGCATCGATGCCACAGACGTGTGTCCGCTTTTCAGCGCCCAAGCCCGAATCAGCAACCCTTGAACATCCTGAGAGTTCAGCGGGTTGCGGGAAACCAACCAAAAGAAAAACCCCCGCGTTGTTGCGCGGGGGTTTCTAGAATTCAGACCGGTTCGGAGTGAATTAGTCGCCGAAGGAGAGCGAACCAGACACCACGACGCCGCCTTCGCACCACTCGAGGCCGCTGTAGCACTCAGCTTCGTCGAGGTCGGTCGACACGTAACGAACGTCGAGGGCGAATGCGCCCGCGGCAAAGGTCACGCCCACGTCATAGAACATGTAGTCCGGAATGTCGGCGAGGACGTTGTCGTCCAGCATCTGGTGGCCGAGGTGGCCCGACACGGACATGCCGTCGTTGAACAGCGGGAGCGAGTCGATCACAGCCGCTTCAACGCCGCCGGTGATGGCCAGCGAGTTCGAGTAGACGTCGCTGCTCTGGTCCGGTGCGTAAGCCACTTCGAGGCTCAGGCCGATCTTGTCCATCTGGTGCTCGAGCTTCGCGCTCAGTTCCCAGTAGTTCGTTTCGGAAGCGTCGTCGGCGTTCAGGTACCAGTAGTAGATGAACTGGCCGGTCAGCGACGTGTTCTCGCTGAGCGCGTGCGTGTAGCCAACGAACAGGTCGAGCTCGGTCGAAACGTCCGACGCGAAGTCCACGTTCGACGCCCAGGCGCCGACGTAGATGCCCTGCGAGCCGTTGTACTGCAGGCCACCCTGGAGAGCGGTGTTGTTGTCAGTCTGGCTGACGCCGCGGAAACGATAGTCGGACGTCAGCGTGACGTTGCCCGACCAGTTGCTCTTGGAAGCTTCTTCGCCATCCGCGAGACCCGGAACGGCGGAACCCAGCAGCGCGATCGCGCTAACGGCGCCCATCGCAAACATTCTTGCCTTCATGACTACTACCCCATCTACTTGTTATTGAAATGAATCCCCCGATGCCGGACTAACTGCTTCACCCCAAGCTATTGGTGCACGGCTCGTCCCGAAAATGAAACATGCGTCCGTTTTTGACAATGCGAAGGGGGACGATTTATGTGCCCTCCACGCAACAGACCGGACAATAAAGGTTTGTTAATGGCCAATTTTGGCCATTTCTCGGAACCATCCTGTGTCTCGGTTCAGAAACAGCTCCGCCTAGCGGCGGACGACGCCTGCAATGGCGAGGTGGTGTCCGCCATCCGTCAGCATGGTCTCGCCCGTGACATGGCGGGCGCCCTCGCCGCAAAAGAAGAAGACGACCTCGGCTACGTCCTCCGGGGTGCCGGCACGATGGAGAGGCACCGAGTTGACGTTGTGTTCGACGATGCGCGCGTAGGTTTCGGGTCCGAACCTTTCGCTAAACCAGCGCGTTCCGATGAACCCGGGGCACACGGCGTTTACCCTGATCTCGGGCGACAGCGAGCGGGCCAGCGACTTTGTGAGCGTGTTCAGTGCGCCCTTGGAGGCCGCATAGGCGATTGACGATCCCACGCCCAGGACGCCTGCAATGGAGGAGACGTTGACCACGCGACCGAAGCCGCTGGCCTTCAGGTGAGGGGCACAGGCCCGGATCATCTGGTAGGCGCCGATGACGTTCACGCGATAGATATTGATGAAGTCCTCTTCGTTCAGCGCATCCAGGTTTGCGTGATCGGCAAACTTCGTCGTGCCCGCATTGTTGACGAGCATGTCGATTCGTCCCCACTTCTCCATCGTGCGCGCAGCCATGGTGCGGCACTCGTCGTCCTTGCCCACATCAGCCTGCACCAGCATCGCTTCGCCTCCGGCAGAACGGATCCGCTCGATCGTTTCTTCTGCATCCTTGACGGACTTCGTGCAGTTGACGACGACGCGCGCGCCCTGTGCGGCGAGCTTTGCCGCGCAGGCGGCACCGATTCCCGTCGCGGATCCCGTGATGATGGCGACCTGGCCTGCAAGTGACATGAGTTCCTCCCGTCTTGTTGTCGGCGTTCCCTTTGAAACGCTCAGTTTCCGTTGAATTGTGGCTTGCGCTTGGCTGCAAAGGCCTTGCGGCCTTCCGCGTAGTCGCTGCTCGTTGCGCATGCCGATGCCGCCGCTTCGGCCGCCTGCCGGTGTGCAGGTGCATCGCTGGTGCACGCCCTGATGGCGCGCTTGGAGGCTGTCATCGACAGAGGGGCGTTCACGGCGATCGCACCCGCGTAGCCTGCCAGCACCGTATCGAAGTCCGCGACTGGCGCCACCTGGTGCACAAGTCCTCGCATCAGGGCCTCGTGTGCTGAGTACACACGTGCCGTCAGCAACATTTCCGCGGCCATCGAGGCACCGATGCGGTCTACCAGATTTGCCGTTCCGCCCACGCCATAGGCCACGCCCAGTCGCGCCGCCGGAATGCAGAGTCTTGCATCGGCCGAGGCAATCCGCAGGTCACATGCCATTGCAAGCGCCACGCCGCCTCCGAAACAGACACCCCGAATGGCTGCTACCACCGGTTTTGACGCGTTCATGATCGCCTCCACGGCGTCGCGGGTTGCAGCATCGTAAATGCGCGCTGTTTCTTCGCTTGCGCGATTGTCGTCAAACTCGGATATATCAGCCCCTGCTGCGAAGGCCTCAGTGCCTGCGCCGGTCAGGATGATGCATCTGAGGTCCGGATCCGAGTCCAGGCTGTGGATCATTCCGGGTATGGCCTGCCACATGTCGAGGCCAATGGCATTGCGCCGTTCAGGCGTGTTGAGTACGAGATAACCGATTGGTCCGCGTCGATCCGTTATGAGTTTTGAGAACATGGAAACTGTGGGTGCCAAGGAACTGAAGGTGCGCAGACGCCGACTGCGCCCGGAAGAGAACCCCATCAGAATTGTTCTGATCCGCCACGGCAAGCCCGATGTTGGGCGAAGCCGATGGCTTTCACACAAGAAATTCCAGGACTTCATCGACCAGTATGAGCGTGCGGGGCTCGATCCGGAGAACCTGCCGCCGGATTGGCTGATGGAACTCGTGCGTCAGGCCCGCCGCGTGTTTGCGTCTGACCGGCCTCGCGCGCGGGAAAGCGCACGTGCACTCGCGCCGCATGCAGAGGTCAAGCAGAGCCCGCTGTTCATGGAGGCGCAGCTGAAGTCACCCCGTCTGCCTCTGGTGCGGCTCAAGCCGGCAGCGTGGGCGATCCTGGCGCGCGTGGCGTGGCATGCAGGGCACCATGGCGGGATCGAGGATTTCGGTGATGCCAAGGATCGGGCGGAGCGGGCCGTGGACATGCTCGGACAGGTCGCGCAGGAAGACGGGATCGCCGTGCTCGTGGCGCACGGGTACTTCAACGCGATTGTCGGGCGGACGCTCCGCAAGCGCGGTTGGCGTCGCTATGGCGGTCGTCATCGGGCGAAGTACTGGAATGCGGTCGTCTACGAACGCAAGGGTCTGTAACGAGCAGATCAGTACTCGGTCACGATTGTTTCCAGCGCAGGTCGCGGACGATCGACTAGCGGCTCTGCCGGATGTCCGATGTAGATGAAGCCTGCCATCCGCTCTCCTTCGGCAAGCTGCAGGTGCGCGCGAACATGCGGATCGTACGCGTACCATTCCGTGATCCAGTTTGCGACAAAGCCCATCGCGTGAGCAGCAACCAGGATGGTCTGGCAGCTTGCGCCTGCTGACAGGACCTGTTCCCATTCCGGAATGGGCACGCCCTTGCGAACCTTGCTGACGACCCCGATGACGACGGGCGCGCGCAGAAAGCGATTGCGCTCCTGGAGCACACGCTCGTCGGAAACCGAAGGGTCCGATTTCCGGACGGCCTCCGCGAGTACGTTTCCGAACCTCGTCCGCGCCTCGCCCGAGAACAGGATGAACCTCCACGGTGCCAGTTTCCCGTGATCCGGCACGCGCGAAGCGCAGGCAAGAAGGGTGTCGATCTGCGCCCGGTCCGGTCCGGGCCCCTTCATGGTCTTTGCCGAACCCGAGCGGCGGGACCTTAGTAAATCCAGCGTTTGTGGAGCGTGCAGATTGAGGGCTGGGCCGGTCATGTTCCGAGGTTTCCGAGGTTAATCCGTTTGCCGCGTTGCTTGATTCACTAACTCTTACACACCATTTGTGCTAGAATTCATCCATGGAAAAGCGGCCCATGCCTGTCATTGCCGAGAAATTTGCCACCTGCGACCCCGTCTGGTCGGAGCTCAGGGAGGAAGCCGTGCGCATGGCCGCGGCGGAACCTGCCCTCGCCAGCTTCGTGCATGCCACAATCCTGAATAGCGAGCGGCTTGAAGAGGCGCTCTCGTATCACCTTGCGCAGAAGCTCGGAAATGATGACGTCGGTCCGATGCAGGTGCGCTTTGTGTTTGACCAGGCCTTCGCTGACGCGCCGCAACTCGGCGAGGATGTTCGTGCAGACCTGTCCGCCATCTTCGAGCGGGATCCTGCCGTCAACTCGTACGTCGAGCCTTTCCTGTTCTTCAAGGGCTTCAACGCCCTGCAGGCTTACCGTGTAATGCACTGGCTCTGGAACAAGGGCCGGACGGCGATGGCACTGCATTTCCAGAGCCGGATTTCGGAAGTCTTCGGTGTCGACATTCATCCTGCAGCGCGCATCGGACGCGGCGTCATGATCGATCATGGCACCGGCGTGGTGATTGGCGAGACTGCGATTGTCGAAGACGATGTCTCGATGCTGCATGGCGTCACCCTGGGTGGCACCGGCAAGGAGCAGGGAGACCGTCATCCCAAAATCCGTCGTGGCGTGATGATTGGCGCCAGCGCAACGATCCTCGGCAACATCGAGGTCGGTGCCTACAGCCGTGTGGGGGCGGGAAGTGTCGTTCTTTCACCAGTTCCCGAGCGGTGCACTGTCGCGGGTGTTCCAGCGAAGGTGATCGGGTGTGCAGGTTGCGACAAGCCTGCGCACGAGATGAACCACCTCATCGAAGAGTATAACGGCGACTACCAGATCTGAGATCGGGTTGCCTGCGCGCCTTCGCGTGATTTCCCTGCTCTCCAGAAATCAAAAAGGGCCGCATTGCTGCGGCCCTCCGTGAGACGGGCTTTCGTCAGAGCCCTGATCATGCGATCTCGAAAATCAGCTTGAACCCAGAGGTTGCTCCAGCGTCCCAGTGACTTTCAGGCTTCCACTCAGCACCAAATTCTCACTCGACATCGGATCACCTCCTTTCGTGGGTTGCGAACACGACGAGATTCTCACGGACCGGGGAAATGGTCGAGAAGTTTTTTCCATTAACCCAACCGGTCGCGCAGCGCGTACCACATCAGGCCCAGTTGCAGCAGCGGCTGGCGCAGCAGTGCGCCGCCCGGCAGGCGCGGAATGTTCAGTTTAGCCATAACGTCGAAGCGTTCAGCCTGGTTGCCTATGGCTTCGGCAATCAGGCGGCCGCACAGGGTGGCAATCGCAACGCCCTGTCCCGAGTAACCCTGGGCAAAATAAACGTTGGGTGCCCGCCGACCCACATGGGGCAGCCGTGGCATCGTGATGGCGAGGCGGCCTCCCCACGCGAACGGAATCCCGATACCTGCGAGCTTTGGAAACACCCGCTCTATGCAAGGACGCACGAAGCGCTCGGCGTCATCGGCGTCGCGCGCACCGTAGGTTTCTCCCCCTCCAAAGACGAGACGGTTGTCTTCGGACAGGCGATAGTAGTCGAGCACGAACTTGGTGTCGGCGATGGCTGCGTCTGACGGGATCAGCGCACGCGCCTCGTCGGCAGACAATTGTTCCGTTGCCGCAACATAGTTCGAGATCGGCATGATCGTCGACGCCAGATCGCGATCCAGATCCTCCAGATAGCCATTGCAGGCGTAGACCACGAAGCCGGCCGTCACGCTTCCCTGGTTCGTGTGGACGATGCAGGTGGCGCCGGCCTCGACGCGTGTCACCCGCGAGCCGTGAAAGATTATTGCGCCGGCAGTCTCTGCCGCGCGCGCGAGGCCCAGTGCATAGTTCAGGGGGTGCAGGTGGAGGCCTGCTTCGTCGAACAGGCCGCCCTTGTAGAGTTTCGTGCTGACGAAGCGCGGGATGTCGTCCTCGCCGACATAGCGCGCCGATTTGTAGTTGTAGTGCGTCTGCAGATGCTCGACATAGTTCTGCAAGTCGATTGCATGACTCTTGCGGACAGCGGCGGTGAGGTGGCCCGACTTGACGCCACACTCAATTCTGTGCGCTTCTACGAGTGTTCGCACCATCGACTGTGCTTCGCACGCCAGTGACCAGAGTGTGTGCGCGTGTGCGTTGCCGTAGCGCTTTTCGAGCTCGACCTGATCGATGCGCTGCCCCGGAATGACCTGACCGCCGTTGCGGCCCGATGCGCCGTACCCGGCGTGCTCCGCTTCTAGAACAATCACCTTCAGTCCGCGACCTGCAAGATGCAGTGCGCATGAGAGACCCGTATAGCCTGCACCGATGATGCAGACATCCGCATGCACGGAGTCTTTGAGAGCAGGGCGTGGTGTAAAACCGATCGCCGTTGCCTGGTAGTACGAACGTGCCGAACTGTTTGACATGCGAATCTTTGAGCGCAATATTTTCCGCGAGCGCTGCACCGTAGCACGCTCTTGCCAACAACAGTAGAAGCGTGCCTAGTACCCAAAGCATGGAAAAAAACAGCGCCGTCCTCGATGCACACGCGACGCACTGGGCTTCGGTTTATCCCGATGCCCCGGAAGAAATCCGCGCGCGCATCAAGAGCGCTGTCACGACATCAAGCATCATCGCGCAGGTCGAGCTTCCCGAAGAGCGTGCCATGCCGAATGGCGGCAAGGCCGACACGCTGACTGCGATGGCGGAAAGCGATGGCGAGCTGCGCCACATGGTGCTTCTTCTCACCGAGCGCAAGTCTGCATCCGGTTGCGTACTGACCGCATTTCCGTTTGCTGCCGGCGCCATCACGCATCCTGTTCGCGTCGAGCATGTCGCGAGCGTCGGCTCCGGCGCCGAAGGCCAGGTGCGTGGGCGCACGAAGGATGGTGCGGAGCTTTCGTTCTTCGACACGCTGTTTTTCAAGAATGGTCGCGCCTACCGGGTTGGCGAGAGCTACCAGTTTGCGCTGTCGGCCTTCGCATATTCCGCGCGCCCTTATGGACTGCGTGTCGTCAAGGATGCGGACACGACCGTTCCTGCTGACGTGCTGAAGCCTGCGCGCACCGGCGGCAGCGATGACTACGAGTTCAGGGCCACCGTGCAGCATGTCTATCCGATGCGCGTGGGTGGCGGCACGGTCTACCGCATGCGGGTCACCGTCGCGCGGAGTGGCCAGTCCATGGTCGATGTGGCCCTTTATGCCGCGGAGCATGTGTTGCCTGCGGGCTATTTTCCCAAGCCTGGGGACGAAATAACCGGTCGCTTGTGGTTGCAGGGATATCTGGTTGAAGATTAAGGTCGTGGCTGCAATAAGCAGCGCCATTCAACTGGAGCCATGCCGCCGTGGACAAGACTGAAATCCTTCGTGTCGAGAAGTACCTGCGCTCACTGTTTCGTCTGGACACGATCCGCATTGAGGCCCGGCCCAACAAGAAGGACTCGGTTGAAGTCATGGTTGGTGACGAGTTCATCGGCGTGATCTTCAAGGACACCGAAGACGGCGAAACCACGTATCACTTCGAGATGGCCATTCTCGACATCGACCTGCCGCCGGCCAGCGCTGTTCTCAAGAAGTGATGGCGAGGCCTATTTGCGGGGCCTGAACGAATTCACCAGTGCGACGATCCCTGCATCGGCCTTCTTCCAGTGCTCGAGCTGCGAGCGCTTGAACTGGTAGGTCAGGCCGACCTCATCGTTGAGGCGCGTGACGCGCGTGCAGTTCGATCCGAAGTCCTTGTTCGCCGACGCATCGCAGCGCATCACCAGCGTTGAGCCATCTTCCAGCTGGGCAGAAAACCATTCCGTGTTTTCATAACCCGTGCCCTGGCTGAACCTGTACTGGGTGAGGCCGAAAGGGCCCGGTTCGCCGTCCGGATTGTCCGCCAGCGGGCGAATGCCGCGATCGAACTTCTTTTCGTAGGTCAGGCGTGAGCGGTCCACTGCGAGCGTGAAACGAATGACGCGCGCGCCAGCCGCATTGCTGGAGAATTCCGCAGCCTTCGCCGACGTCCATGGTTCAAGGTCCGGCAGCAGGGCGTGCATCGGTACATCGTCCTGGTCGCCGCTGGTGCGGGAGCGTCGGTGCATCGTGTAGTTTGCGGGTATGACGAACACCGCGCCGTCGATGTTGATCCTCGCCTTCGACGTGTCGGCCGTTGGAGAATATGTGTTGCCCTGGATGTTGCCCTGGACTTCCTCGACGGTCGGGCCAGCCAGGAAAACGAACACACCAACGCCGATTGCGCCGGCCACCAACAGGACGATCAGCGGCAGGAGCCAGCTTGAGTGAGCGTGAACCTCACCGCCGCCAAGGGCTGCATCAGCATCTCTCTGGTCGATCTTCATGGCCGCGACTATTGCCCTGAGTCGTGATGGGTGTGTCTGAAAATCCGGCATGTGTGACATTCCGATTTTTCATCGTTGCGTCCACACAACAGTCGAATTCAAGACGGCTCGTCACAGCGTGCCTAGCTGTCGTTCCGGGCGCAATGGGGGAAGTGAACCATTTCGCTACAATATAGTGTCGCAGCGCAGCAAAAATCCGTGATCCGGGGTGGCACCCATCCTGCAGCCAAAGTCCCGACAGGCTGGCAGGAGGCCCCATGACGTTCGATCTTCAGACAGTGATTGCAGCTTTTCTGGCGGGTTTCGTGCTGTCCCTGGCCATTTCCCAGGTGTTCCGGATGCTGAGCGAGGCTGTGGACCTCGAGAAGGACAATGCCTCCCGCCTGCTTGTGATTGCGCTGATGATCCTGTCGGGGCCGCATATCCTTGCCGCAGCCGCACAAAAGCTGGGCAGGCAGGGGGCCTGGCCGCGGGAGTACATCGCCGGCGTTTACCTTGTCAGCGGGCTCTGGGCCGGCTTGCTGGGCTTCTGCGTTCTTGCTGCGCTTTCAGGGGCTTAGTTCACATCGTAGTGATTTGGTGACGCTGGTGTCACTTTCGCCTTGAAACCGGCGAGTGAACGACTTATTTCCTGTTCGCAAGTGCAACATCCGCCGCGGACCAGGACCATGTTCGATCGTATTTCCAGCATTCTGACCGTCATCCTCATGGGTGCCGTGCTCGTCATGTTCGAGATGGGCCAGATCTCCCCGCGCGATGCATTCTTCGTTGCGGCATCGGTGGTCATCATCTTCACGGGGCAGCAGTTCATCTCCCGCGAGAACATGGGCTTCATCGAAGCTGCCAAGTCGATCGTGGCGCGGCCCCAGAGCTACCAGAGCCGCACCTCCTATGCTGCCTATGTCGCCTGCCTTGTGCTTGGCCTTCTGGTCACCGCACAGGTCATGGCGAGCGCCTAGAGCACGGTCAGCATCGCTGCCACCAGCGGGTGGCGCACAATGTCCCTTTCCTCGAGCCGGATGACGGAGATGTCTTCGAGCGCCGACAGGCGCTCGGAGATCTGACCAAGCCCGCTGATGCCGGGCAGCAGGTCCGTCTGGTCCGGATCGCCCGTAATCACCATCGTTGATTTCCAGCCGAGGCGCGTCAGCATCATCTTGAGCTGGCCGTACGTGCAGTTCTGCGCTTCGTCGATAACGATGAACGCATTGTTCAGCGTGCGGCCGCGCATGTAGGCGACGGGCGCGATCTCGATGATGTTCTCGGCCATCAGGGTTTTCAGGCGCTTGCCGCCGAGGCGCTCGGTGAGCGCGTCGTACAGCGGCCGCAGATAGGGCGCGAGCTTGTCCTCCAGCGTGCCCGGCAGATAGCCGAGGCTCTCTCCGGCTTCGACGGCCGGTCTTGAGAGGATGATGCGGGAGACCTTGCCGGCGTCGAGTGCTTCCACGGCCTTGGCGATGGCCAGATAGGTTTTTCCGGTGCCGGCGGGGCCTACGGCGACGACGAGGTTTCTCTGGTCGATCGCTTCAATGAGAAGGCGCTGGTTGTCGGAGCAGGGCTTGATGTTCTTGGTGTAGCTGCGTTCGGCGAAGTCGCGATCCAGTGGCGACCAGCCATTGCCCTTGCTGAACAGGGCGCGGACCTTCGAGTGGTCCTGGAATTCGTCCCTCAGGCGTCTTCGGCTTGCCTTCTTGCCCATCGTTTACAGTCCTCATAATGGGTCGACGGCGCGAGGAGGCGCGTCGTGCGACCCTGCCACACAAACTGCATCTGAAAATGAGAGAGGACGGTGGAGGTGCGTCTGTCCGCACGGCCCTTCAGGGCTGTGCGTGGTGCTTCGAACATACACCCGACATCGGTCACGTACGCTGTGACTCCATCCGAATCATTCGGCTATGTCGAGAGTAACTGCGTTTGCCCGTTTGTGTGTAAAATTCCCATGACAGCTTGCACCCGCGTTGCGCGGGTGCATCATGGTTTCCTGCCTGTTTTCAGTCTGCGCTGCGGCTGAGGCCGACGAGGCGGAAGATCGCCGGGGCGATGACCGTTGCGTAGAGCGGCATGAACAGCATCTGCGCCATCTGGACGAACTCAGCGGTGTGTCCCTGCGCCTTGAGCGCTTCTCCGCCAAAGCGGAACACCGCGAACATGACTGCAAGTGCAACGACCGACGAGATGATCGCCGCGATCCAGCTTGACGCGCGACGGTGGCCGATCATGGCGCTCTGGATTGCGTGACCGGCGAGCCAGACGGCCATGAAGCCTGCCAGCGTGATGATCACGGTCTGCGGCACGGGCTCCTTCGGCCAGACATGGATGAAGAGCGGCGCCAGGGCGGCTGCGGCGATTGCATAAACAATCGGGTTCAGCTTCTGAAGTGCGCCAAAACTGCCGAACACGAAACCGTGGTAGATCACCACCGTCGCAATGCCAAGCAGCGTGCCGGCAAGGACGTCCTCGACGTCGTGGACGCCGAGATAGAGCCTCGACATGCCGACCCCTGCCGCCACGACAATGGCGAGCATCCAGGCCCAGCCGCGGCGCAATTCGACGGCGAGCCAGATCCACATGGCGGTTGCGATCTGCGCATGGCCGGATGGAAGGCCGAAGGAATCACCGACGCGTGCATCCAATGCGAATTCGGCGGGTGGGCGGGGATCCTGGAACAGGTCCTTCAGGAAAAAATTTGTCAGTCCCACGATGCCCACGAGGATCGACAGGCGCGTGAACATCGGCTTGTCGAACAGCCAGTAGCCCAAGGGCAGGAAAATGAGGAAGAATGGCAGGTAGCCCAGGAACGTGAAGCCGTTGAAGACATGTGTCAGAAGGTCATTGCGCAGTGGCGGGACCCATGACAGGTCATGCAGAAAGGCTTCCATTTGTTCTTCCCCGGAAAGGCATTTTTGTGTTGCTTTGAGCTTTCCCAAAAAACACAAGAAGCGCAATACTTGGGGTCCAAAGTATCTGTTTAGGATGATTCATGTCACGGCTCGAAAGCTCTGTTTCCACGCGTGATGAGCGCTTTCGCGCGAACGCCGATGCCATGGCACGGCTCACGGGCGAATTGCAGGAGCGTATCGCGATTGCGGCGCGCGGCGGCGACGAGCGCTCGCGCCAGCGCCATGTCGAGCGGGGCAAGCTCCTGCCGCGCGAACGCGTGAACCGGCTGCTTGATCCGGGGACGCCTTTCCTGGAGCTGTCGCCGCTTGCCGCATTCGGCATGTACGACGACGATATCCATGCGGCCTCCATCATCACGGGCATTGGCCGCGTCGAGGGGCAGGAGTGTGTGATCGTCTGCAATGACGCGACGATCAAGGGCGGCACCTATTATCCGGTGACGGTCAAGAAACACCTGCGGGCGCAGGAGATCGCGCGCGAGAACAACCTGCCTTGCATCTATCTCGTGGATTCAGGCGGCGCCAACCTGCCGAACCAGGCGGACATCTTCCCGGACCGGGAACATTTCGGCCGCATCTTCTACAACCAGGCGAACATGTCGGCGGCGGGGATTCCGCAGATCGCCGTCGTGATGGGTTCGTGCACGGCAGGCGGCGCCTATGTCCCCGCGATGAGCGACGAAACCGTGATCGTGCGCGGCA
>CAZYFM010000019.1:0-636 GCA_964646885.1 uncultured Flavobacteriaceae bacterium | reverse complement strand
CAATGTCCGACGAGACGATCATCGTGCGCAACCAGGGCACGATCTTCCTGGGCGGGCCGCCGCTCGTGAAGGCGGCGACGGGTGAAGTCGTGACGGCGGAAGAGCTTGGTGGCGCGGACACGCATTCGCGCCGGAGCGGCGTGACCGACCACTACGCGCAGGATGACACGCATGCGCTGGCGCTGGCGCGGCGCATCGTGACGACGCTGAACCGCGTCAAGAGGCCGGACGTGGCGCTGCGCGAGCCTGTCGAACCGCTTTATGACATCTCCGAGCTGGACGGAATCGTTCCGCCGTCGCTCGCGACGCAGTATGACGTGCGCGAGGTAATCGCCCGCGTCGTCGATGGTTCCGTGTTCGACGAGTTCAAGAAGCTCTATGGAACGACGCTGGTCTGCGGCTTTGCGCATATCTGGGGCATGCCTGTCGCGATCCTTGCCAATAACGGGATCCTGTTTTCGGAGTCCGCGCTGAAGGCGGCCCATTTCATCGAGCTTGCGTGTCAGCGTGGCATTCCCCTGCTTTTCCTGCAGAACATCTCGGGCTTCATGGTGGGCTCGAAATACGAGGCGGGCGGCATTGCGAAGGACGGCGCGAAGATGGTGACCGCGGTTGCCTGCGCCCAGGTGCCGAAGA
>CAZYFM010000018.1:31671-35580 GCA_964646885.1 uncultured Flavobacteriaceae bacterium | reverse complement strand
GCCACATACTCCCCGGGACTGTCGGACAGGTGGGGGCGCTTGACGAGAGACGATGATACGATTCCTGGGTGGCCGGTACGCGCTGCCGCGCGACGCGGCCATGACGAGTAAGGGTGGGTACGAAATTCTAGGCTGACTTTAGCGCCAATCGCCTCGCACGTAACTGCTCCAACTCTCCCTTCAGATGCTGCTCGAAATATGCGTCGCAGCCGAGGCAGACGTTTTCGCGGGCGTGTCCTTTGGGGTCTCGCTGGCGGGAGGCTTCGCGGTACTTTTCACGGGACCAGCCGGATGCCTCGCCCATGGCTTCGGGGTCGCCCTTGTTGATGGCTTCGAAGGCGGGGTGGCCTTTCAGGCTGTCGAGGATGTCGATGAGGCGCTCTTCGGTGAGGTTGCCCAGGGGCGCCTTGGTCTTCATGCAGCACGGATAGACCGAGCCGTCGGGTTCTATCGCGACCTCGGAGCCGGCTTCGCCGTAATTCATGAAGTTCTTGCCGCCGCTCCAGCGGGCGCAGAAGTTCGTGTCGTAGCCGGCGTTGGACAGGCCATTGGCCCAGGCGCGACCGCGGGGCCAGAGTTCGCCGATCCACAGATCGGGCTGGGCGCCGAAGAAGACGAAGAAGGGGCCGGAGCCCATCGCCTCACGCGAGGTTGCGGGCGACGTCGCCTTGAGCTTGGGATCACGGGCGCCGCCGAGGTCGATTTCCTTCGCGCCGAAGGGCGCCATCATGTCCCTGATCTCCTGCATGAAGTCGAACTTCTTCTGGCCCTCCATGCCGACGTGATAGTCATCGATCGAGGCAATCGCGATCGTGCGCACGCCGCGGCTCAGCATGGCCTCGATCCTCTCGGGCGTGAGCACGTCACCTGTCGTCTGTACCGAGACATAGGGCGCCGCGTCGCCCCATCGCTCCCTGATCGCCTCGAGTGCCGGGTAGAAGAGTTCGTCACGGACGCCATCGATCAGCAGTTCGCCTCCTGCCATGACCAGGAGAGAGCGGCGGCGCGCGCCCGTCTTGCGGTCGCGGAAGCTCATGTCGTCAGGCAGGTTCTGCAGGACCTTGCGGTACGCCGCCTGGCCCTCGCCGACCACGCGCTTCAGCTCGTCCTTCACATAGGGGCGGAAGCGGTCGTCATAGCAGTGGCGGCACTTGCGGTGGCACGCCCAGGTCAGCACCCAGTACACTGCTTCCATGATGTCCCCCGGGCGCTAGCGCCCGATTCCCAATAGCCTGTCCAGGGAGATGTTTCCCGCACCATGGGCCATGATGGCAAGCGCCATGGCAGCCCAGGTCAGGTGGACGGGCCATCCATCCGGTACCGTCAACTGGATGACCAGCGACATGGCGAGCACGCCGAGGCCTGCAAAGCGCGTGAGCAATCCTGCCACAAGGAGAACGGGGAAGCCCACTTCGGCGAGCGCCACAAGATGCGCGGTCACCTCGGGAAACGGAAAGCTCACCTGCCCCCATGGCAGGTGCAGCCTGAACTCGTCGCTGAAAAGATAGACGGCCGTCTCGCTGATCCTGAACGGAAAGCTCTCCCACTTGAGCGCACCCGAGCTCCAGAACGGAACGGCGAGCGCGATGCGCAGCACAAGCTGCACCAGGGACACGGGCACGCGGGCAATCATTTCAGACATGGCGCGCACGTACGCCAGCAGGTTTTGCATTGGAAAACTCCTTGTTCAGCTGAGGTGCAGGCCAGCGACGGCGCCCGCGGAAAAAATCCCTGACAGGTTCAGGGCGAGATCAAATTCGGGGTGTGCCTCAAGCGCCGACGCCGCAGCGTCTCCCAGTGGCTGCCCTTGCGCCAAGGCCCTGACGAAGGTTGCGCCGCCGGGCGGGAGGATGCCTACCTGCACGTCGAACCCCGGTCGCGTCACGAGGGCGTCTTCCGGATGCCACTCGATGTTGCCCGCGGGTTCGGCCTCGGCGCGGTTTTCGCCGCAGATCGTGACGACCGGGTATGGCGATTGCACCACGATGGCTGATGCATGCAGGCTGAAGCCGACATTAGCGAGCCTGTCGACATCGATGCCCTGGATCGCGTCGATGCCAAGGACGGGATCGTCGGTCGCGTGCTGGGCGATCGCCATGGCATATTCCAGGCGCGCGACGTCAGGCAGGAAGCGATAGGCCTGCGCGATACCGGCATCCTCGATGAAGTCGGCGAAGTTCACTCCGATCCGTGTCAGCAAGGGCGACCACGGGGGGCATTGCCGCACGAATTCGAGAACGGCTTTGGCGAAGGCCTCGCCGCCCATCAGTCGCGCCACAGCCGGAAACTGGCTCCGCATCGCTTCGACAAGACCGTAAGCCCTGTTGTTGCGATGAACCGCAAATCCGCGCGCGTCGGCGACGGGTGGAGGCGCGTGAGGGTCAGCAAGCGCGGCTGCAAATGTGTCATGCATGGTGATCATGGCCTGGCCTGATGGCGTTCAAGGGCGTCGAGCGCTGTGCGCGCACGCAGCACTTCGTGTTCGAGGACTTCCCAGGCTGGAACCGGATCGTCCCATTCAACCAGGACCGGTATAGGTCCGGTGATGGCCAGCGCCTGGTCCAGCAAAGCCCAGACGGCATCGTCCACGGGTCTGTTGTGGCTGTCGATCAGCAAGGCCGCGTCGCTCGCATCGTCCCTGACGTGGCCGGCCACATGGATCTGCTGCGCCGCCTGCAACGGATAGGTGTGCATGGACTGCGCGGCGTCGAACCCGCCATTGGTTGCGGATACGTAGATGTTGTTGATGTCCAGGAGAAGTCCGCAGCCTGTCCGTCGTACGAGCTCGGCGAGGAAACCGCCTTCGCTGTAATCCTGTCCCCCGAAACGGACATAGGTCGATGGGTTCTCGATCAGGACCTGGCGGCCCAGGGTCTCCTGCAACGTGTCGACGTGGCTCGCAACCCTCTTGAGGGTAGCGCTGTCGTATGTGACGGGCAGAAGGTCATTGTAGAAAACGCCGGCATGGCTGGACCAGGCAAGATGCTCCGACACGAGGAAGGGCTCGAATCGGTCGACGACCGCCTTGAGACGCTGCATGTGCTCTGCGCAGGGAGGGCTCTCGCCGCCCAGCGAAGCCGCAACGCCATGGACTGTCAGGCTGAATTTCGACCTGACCCTTTCCAGGAAAGCGAGCCGCGGTCCGCCATCGACCATGTAGTTCTCGGCGTGTACCTCAAACCAGTCCGCCGCGGCGGTGCCCGCGAGAACCTGCTGCGCATGGCTTGCCTTCAGTCCCGCGCCGACCATGCCGGACAGGGGACGGGTCCGGTGAGCCGGGGACATTGAAGGGGCCATGCGCATGAACAGATCCGTCCGCTGTCGCGTGATTACTTAGGCAGATCGCGCTTCAGTGCCGTGAGGCTTCCCTTGCGGCCGTCCGGAAGGGGCTTGTCCATGTCGACGCCATATTTCTCGCAGGTGCCCTTGGCCACAAACTTCCAGGCGTTGCCCTGATAGTCCACGGTGGACGTGCCCTGGCAGGTCGTGCCGGGGCCGGCTGCACAGTCGTTCTTGCCTGCCAGCGCAATGCCGAAGCACTTCTCCTTGTCCTTGCTGTCGGTCGCCTTTGCGGACACGCCGGTCGTTGCGGCGGCCATGGCTACTGCAGTGGCCAGAAGCGAGGCCGTCAGAATGGTCTTCGATGTCATGGTGTTCTCCTGTTGACGAGCGGGGCGACCGAAGGGTTCTGGCCGTCCGCACGGAAGGAGTTTCGGGTGAACCGCGGCTGAAGTTTCGCGGTCACGCATCCGTGATCGGAGATTTTCCAGGGCACGGGATCGCGTTAATGTCGTTCCGGTGCCCGTCGCCCGGTGGGGACGGGTCACGGCTCGTGTTCATCCGCCCAATCCAGGAGCAACCATGTTCAGCCACGTCACGCTGGGGACCAACGACTTCTCGAAGGCCGAG
>CAZYFM010000018.1:0-31571 GCA_964646885.1 uncultured Flavobacteriaceae bacterium | reverse complement strand
AGGCCGAGACGAGGGCGCGCCAGGGCTACGGCCGCATTATCACCCCAACTATTACGGGGCGTATGTGCGCGACCCGGACGGGAACAAGATCCAGGCTGTCTGCCACCGGACGCCGCGGTAGAAGCTCCTCCCTCCTTTATCCTGTCCCCGTTTCATGCCGCTCGCGAAGGCGGCGGAGGCCGGTTCGCGGGCTTCAGATGGTATATTGACACTTGATGTGTCACTTCTTTAGATTGGCCTGAACAGGCAGGATTGAGGGAGCACGCCATGAAGTCGACGGAACTCTGGGTCGAACGCGCCAAGCTGCGCCAGACGAAGATCGTCGAGCGGCAGCTCGCGCCCCTGCAGGATGGCGAGATCCTCGTGAAGATCGACAAGTTCGGCCTGACGGCCAACAACGTGAGCTACGCGGTCTCCGGCGACTTCATCGGCTACTGGAAGTACTACCCGGCAGAAGGCGAATGGGGAAAGGTGCCGGTCTGGGGCTTTGGCGACGTGATCGAGTCACGCTGCAGCGACATCCCCGTCGGCGAGCGCATGTGGGGCTTCTTCCCGATGGCGACGCATGCCGTTCTGAAGCCTGGCAAGGTGCTTCCTCACCAGTTCACGGACGTCAGCGAGCATCGCAAGCCCCTGCCCGGCCTCTACAACGACTTCATGCGGACAAACAACGACCCGGCACCGATGAAGCAAATGGAAGATGCGCGCTGCGTGCTGTTCCCCCTCTTTGCGACGTCCTATGTGCTCTACGACTATCTGGTCGCGAATGACTATTTCGGCGCGACGCAGGTGGTTGTCGGGTCAGTGTCGTCGAAGACCGGGTTCGGCCTTGCGCACCTTATCCACCATGACAAGACCAAGCCGAAGCACGTCGTGGGCCTCACGTCACCCACCAACGTGAAGTTCGTCGAGGGGCTGAAGGTCTGCGACCAGATCGTCACCTATGATGCCATCCTCTCGATCGACGCCTCGAAGCCCGCGGCCTTCATCGACATGGCGGGATCGGGCGCGGTGATCACGGCCGTGCACCAGCATATCGGGGACAATGTGAAGGAAAGCTGCATCGTGGGCGCAACGCACTGGGAGGCCGACCGCAATCGGGGCGACCTGCCGGGCGCAAAGCCCGCGTTCTTCTTTGCTCCAGCGCATATCGGCAAGCGCAACAAGGAATGGGGTCCGGGCGTACTCATTGGCAAGGCCATGGCAGCCGGCGCGAAGATCACGGCCTCGATTGCGGGCCAATTCGAGATCTCGAAGGTGCGCGGACCTGCCGCCGTCGAAAAAACCTTTGTCGAACTCGTCAACAACCAGGTGTCGCCTTCCAAGGGGCTGCTCCTTTCAATGCAGGACTGAACAATGGAAATCAGGCGTACCCCGGACGCGCGTTTCGAGAAACTCGAAGGCTATCGTTACAAGCCGAACTACACCGAGATCGTCGATGCCGATGGCACGCGGCTGCGCATCAATCACGTGGACGAAGGCCCGCGCGATGCGAAACCGATCCTGCTGATCCATGGCAATCCGACGTGGAGCTATCTCTACCGCAAGATGATCGACCCGCTCGTGGCCGCGGGCCATCGCGTCGTGGCGGTTGACCTTGTCGGTTGCGGCCGCTCGGACAAGCCCTTGCTGAAGTCGGACTACACGCTCGCGCGCCATTATGACTGGATGTCGAAGTGGCTGAAGGCCGTGGACCTCAGGAACATCACGTTGTTCTGCCAGGACTGGGGCGGCACGATCGGGCTCTATCTCGTGTCGGCCTATCCGGAACGCTTTGACCGCGTGATTGCCTCGAACACGGGGATGCCTGAAGGACAGGGCGAGAGCGAGTTCATGAAGATGTGGGTCGGCATGATGAAGGCCGCCACCACCTTCCCGTTTCCAATGCTGCCGCAGGGCATGGTGCACAAGCTGACGGAGGGCGAGTTCGCGGCCTACATGGCACCGTTCCCCTCTGACGAGTACATGTCGGGGATCATCTCGTTCCCGATCCTCATCGCGGTGCAACCCGACAATCCGGGCGTTCCCCTGAACAAGAAAGCCTGGGAGGGGCTCGAGAAGTTCGACAAGCCGTTCCTTACGCTGTTCGGCGACCTCGATCCCGTTGCCAAGGGCGCCGACGTGAACATGCAGAAGCGCATCCCGGGTGCAAAGGGACAGCCGCATCACGTATTCCCGAACGCCCATCACTTCATCCAGGAAGACGTGCCGGAGGGCCTCGTCGAGCACATCCTGCGCTTCATCAAGACCACGTCGTGAGCTGATCCATGATACGCACGGCCATCATCTGGGCGACCGGCGCCCTGCTCTACGCCCTGTTCCTTGTGTGGTATGGGGGCTGGCGGGAGCCGCTGAGCAAGACCGAAATCGACGGCTTCATGCAGGCCGTCGAGCAGATCGAGGTCTACAAGGGCAATGACCTGATCAAGTCGCGGCTGCGCACGTTTCTCGAGGCCGACGACGGGAAAGAGTTCTTCATGGTCAACCTGCTTCGCTATCGCACGGCGCCGCAACCGTTTGACGGCATGAGGCCGGGCGAGAGCGCACGCGAAGTCATGGAGCGCTACTCCGGCGCGTTCATGCCGTCGATCCTGGGGCGTGCGGGCTGGATGGTGTCGGGCGGGCGGGCTGCGTCGCCAGACCTCGAGCGCTGGGGCGTCGAACCTGATGCCGACTGGGAGGTCTATGGCCTTATCCGCTACCGCAGCCGTCGCGACCTCGCCGAGATCATCTCCAATCCGGCCTTCAACAGCGTCCATCCCTACAAGTTTGCAGCAATCGAGGCGACCCGCGCGTTTCCCATTGCGCCGGCGATTGTCGTGCTGGGTCCGAAGCTGGTGGCGGGCATTCTCATCCTGGTCCTGGTGCTGACGGGACAGCTCATCTCAAACTGGTTCGCCCGCCGGGGCTGACGGAGGCAATTGCATGCGCTGGAAACACTATGTCATCGCCGCCCTCGTGCTGGTGGTTGCGGCAGCCGGAACCGCCTATGCGTTCCGCAAGCAGCTGATCCTCTATTTCGTCGCCAACGTTGCGCGCGATGCGACAGTGGTGAAGCCCCACCAGGAAATCACGTGGCAGGCAGGCCCCGGACAGGCCGACAAGCCCGCAGCCGAGCGCCCACCCAATGTCGTCTTCATCCTCGCCGATGACCTTGGCATCAATGACCTCAGCCACTTCGGTGGCGGCGTTGCCGACGGGCTCGTGCCGACACCCCATATCGACTCCATCGCCCGCGATGGCGCGTTCTTCAGGAATGCCTATGCGGGAACGGCGGCCTGTGCGCCGTCGCGCGCCATGCTGATGACAGGGCGCTATGGCACGCGCACCGGCTTCGAGTTCACGCCGACGCCTGGCGGGATGACACGCATCCTGCCGCTCTTCTTCAACGACGGCACGCGTCCGCACGAGATGATCACGGATCCGCGCGCGAGCGAGAACCAGGTACCTTTCACGCAGCAGGGTCTGCCGGGCTCCGAGATCACGATTGCCGAAATCCTGAAGGGCGCCGGCTACCACACGATGCATATCGGCAAGTGGCATCTCGGGAACACGAAGGAGTTCCTGCCGCTGTCGCAGGGCTTCGACGAGAGCGTGATGATGGAGAGCGGGCTCTATCTTCCCGAAGATGATCCGCAAGCCGTGAACGCCAAACTGCCCTTCGATCCGATCGACCAGTTCCTCTGGGCGCGCATGCAGTATGCAACGTCCTATAATGGCGGCGAGTGGTTCGAGCCCAAGGGCTATCTCACCGACTTCTACACGGACGAGGCCATCAAGGCGATCGAGGCCAACCGGAATCGTCCGTTCTTCCTCTACCTCGCCCAATGGGGCGTGCACACACCGCTGCAGGCCTCCAAGGCAGACTATGA
The DNA here is from genome assembly GCA_964646885.1 of uncultured Flavobacteriaceae bacterium. GTDB lineage: Bacteria > Pseudomonadota > Alphaproteobacteria > Micropepsales > Micropepsaceae > SZUA-430. Next base: position 27,699 of record CAZYFM010000018.1, on the reverse strand, counting down.
CGCGCTGCCGCAGATCAAGGATCACCGCCTGCGCGTCTATGCAGCGATGGTGCGCGCGCTGGACCGCAGCGTGGGGCGCGTCCTGAAGGCGCTGGAAGAGAATGGCCTCAGCGAAAACACCATTGTCATCTTCACCAGCGACAATGGCGGAGCGGGCTACATCGGGCTCAGGGACATCAACAAGCCCTATCGCGGCTGGAAGCTGACCTTCTTCGAGGGCGGAATCCGCGTGCCGATGTTCGTGAAGTGGCCGTCCAAGATTCCAGCCGGCACCACCAATGACACGATTGTCTCGCACATGGACCTGCTGCCGACAGCGGCGGCAGCCGTGGGCGCCGCACTGCCGACAGACCGGACCATCGATGGTGTCAGCCTGCTCCCGCTGCTCGAAAAGGGCGCCGTGCAGCCTGACCGCACGATCTTCTGGCGGGACGGGCATTACAAGGCCGTGCAGACCGGTGGCTTCAAGCTGCAGGTGTCCGAGCGGCCGAAGAAGGCCTGGCTCTTCAACCTCAGGGAAGACCCCACCGAGCAGAAGAACCTTGCGGACCAGATGCCGGAGAAGGTCGGGGAACTTCGCGCGCTGATCGATGCGCACAACAAGACCCAGCGCGAGCCGCTCTTCCCGGCGGTGGGCGAGATGCCTGTGACCATCGACAAGACGCTTGAGGAACCGGCCACGAAGGATGACGAGTACATTTACTGGCCGGGCTAGGCCTGAGGAGAGCTGACATGGGACGCTTCTTTCCGCGCAGCACGAACGCCGACTACACAGGGCGGCTGATCGCCGCCTATTTCCTGACGCTGGCCTCGGTCGGGACGATCGTGCCGGGCGGCATCCACGCGTTCCTTCCCGATGGAGGTGCCGGCGTGATCGCAGGGCTCGACCTTTCGCAAAACGGGCACACGATCATCGGCGTGTTTGCCTGGGTCGGCGCCACGCAGATCGTGTGGGGCCTTGTCATGCTTCTCGTGTCACTGGCCTATCGCAGCTTCGTGCCGCTGGTGCTCGCCCTCATCTTCATCGAACGTACAATCATCGGGACCAATCACTGGATCCTGAAACCACCGGTTACAGGCCACTATCCGCCCGAGGCCTACGCCACGCTGGTCATGATCCCGCTGACCCTCGTCATGCTTATCCTGTCCTTAAGCAAGCGACCTGAAAGCTGACTGAGCCTTCCGGGCAAAGGCCCCGATCCTGTTGTGGACTCCTGCCGGAGCGCCTATGCTGATTCCCAAAATCAGCTCACCAGAAGCGCCGGAGGAAACATGTCGCTCGCCCATTCCAACGAGACCAGGAATGATCCCTGGACCATGCCGATTTCGCAGATCGATCCCAGCAAGGGCGAGCTGTTCGAGAAGGACATCCACTGGGACTACTTCGCCCGCCTTCGCCGCGATGACCCGGTCCATTTCACGCCGGCGAGCGATTTCGGTCCCTACTGGTCGATCACGAAGTTCAACGACATTGTCCAGGTCGAGACGAGCCACAACATCTTCTCGTCGCATCCCGAGATCGTGATTGGTGACGGGCCCGCCGACTTCCGCCCGCCCATGTTCATCGCCATGGATCCTCCGGTCCATGACGACCACCGCAAGACCGTCACGCCCGCCGTGAGCCCGGCCCGCCTGGCAGAGCTCGAGCCGCTGATCCGCCAGCGTGCGGGAAAGATCCTTGACGGCTTGCCGCGCAACGAAACCTTCAACTGGGTGGACCGTGTCTCGATCGAACTGACGACGCAGATGCTGGCGACGCTTTTCGACTTTCCCTTCGAGGACCGCCACCTCCTGCCCTACTGGTCGGACGTGACGACCTCGTCCGAAACGGTCGGCAATGACACGCTGCCCCAGGAAAAGCGCCAGCAGATCCTGATGGAGTGCCTGGCCTATTTCACGAAGCTCTGGAACGAGCGCGTCAACAGCGACAAGCCGGGTTTCGACTTCATCTCGCTTCTGGCCCGCGGTCCATCGACAAAGGACATGCACAAGGACCCGATGCTGTTCCTCGGGACACTCATGCTGCTCATCGTGGGCGGCAATGACACGACACGCAACTCGATCTCGGGTGGTGTCGTCGCGCTGAACAAGTTCCCCAAGGAGTACGACAAGCTCAGGGCCAACCCGTCGCTGATCCCGTCGATGGTGTCGGAAATCATCCGCTACCAGACCCCGCTCGCGCACATGCGCCGGACCGCGATCGCGGACGGCATTGTCGGCGGCAAGTCGATCCGCAAGGGTGACAAGGTGGTCATGTGGTACATTTCGGGCAACCGCGACGAGACCGTCATTGATCGTCCGAACGAGTTCATCATCGACCGCGAGAACCCGCGCCACCACCTGTCGTTCGGCTTCGGGATCCACCGCTGCATGGGCAACAGGGTCGCCGAGATGCAGCTGCGGATCATCTGGGAAGAGATCCTGAAGAGGTTCCCGCGCATCGAACTGGTGGGAGAGCCCGTGCGCGTGAAGTCGAACTTCGTGCATGGCTTCACGGACGTGCCCGTTCGCATCCCGGGCTGAGGCGCAACGGAGGAGACCCCTGCCGTGTTGCCACGTGGTGACACGGCAGCAACTATAAGTTGAGACCGGCGCGACCCTACCAGATGTGGGTCGCTGCAGCCTGAAACTCCCATATATGCCAAGGATTGGCCGCATTGCCTGCACGGTAGACGCCCACCGTTGCAGCACTTCCCCCTACCATGGGTTGCAGGGGCTCGGGGGGAGCAATGCGTCGCTACACTACACTCATGCGCGGCCGGATCGGTGCGCGCGCGCAGGCTTTGTGCGCAGGACTGGCCATTCTTGCCGTCACTACTGCAGGCCCAATGCGGGCCGAAACGCTCGAGGAAGTCCTCGTCAAGACCTACCAGACCAGTCCGGACCTGGCCGCCGAACGTGCCGCGACGCGCGCGACCGACGAAGAGATCACGAAGGCCCGGTCGAAATGGATGCCGTCGGTGAATGCCGAGGCTTCCTACGAAATGTCGTCGGACACCGGAAAGTCCGGCCCTGTCAGTTATGACGTCCGCAGCCGCAACTGGTCGGCCGACCTGGTTGCACAGCAACCCTTGTTCACCGGTGGGCGCAATGGTGCATCACGGCGCATTGCCGATGCCAATGTGGCGGCGCAGCGGGCGCGCCTGCGCTCGAAGGAGCAGCATGTGCTCCTGGAAGCGGCAACCGTGTACGCGTCCATCGTGCGCAACGAAGCGGTGCTGGACCTCGTGCGCGAGGACATTGCCCTGCTGCAATCGTTGCTCAAGGAATTCACGGACCGCCACGATGCGGGCAAGGCCACCGAAAGCGACGTGGACCAGATCCTCGCCTCGCTTGAGGCCGCCCGCGCGGAGTGCCTCGCGCACCACGCGACGCTGCTCAACAGCTGGCGCTCATTCGAGCAGGTCGTTGGCGAACCGCCGCTGATCGTGGCGCCGGCCGAAAGCCTGGCGGCTGTCAGTCCCTGCATCGATGCGCTCGGGCAGCGAAAGCGGACCGTGCTGAAGATGCCCGAGAAGCTGCCCGCGATCCCCGGCACGCTGGAAGAGGTCGAAGAAGCTGCGCGCGGCAACGTGCCCGAGCTCGACGAAGCCCGTGCCGAGGAAGCGGCATCGCGCGGTACCGTTTCGGCGGCTTATGCCGACCTCCTGCCCAAAGCGGGACTGACGGCGTCCATCGGCACCAGTGGCGAGGACGTGGACCCGCAAGGATCGGGACGAAACGCCGCCGTCAGCGCAACGCTGAGCATCCCGCTTTTCAATGGCGGCGCGGAATGGTCCGAGATCCGGGCCGCGCGCGAGCGCGCCAACCAGGCGAAGCTGAAGATCACGAGTGCCCAGCGCCAGGTCATGCGAAAGGCCGATGGTGCCTGGTACGACCTGGTGTCGGTCAGGGCCGTGCGGGCGGTCAACAAGGCGCAGGCCCAGACCGTGCTTCGCGCTTTTGAAGGCCTGCGGAAGGAAATGGCGGATCCCAAGCTGCACCGCTCGATCACGGACCTTCTCGGCCTGCGCCAGGTTTACCTGCTGACGCAGGTGGCGCTCATCGAGAGCAACCGCGAGGAGGCCGTGTCCGTATTCAAGCTGCTGGCGGCGATCGGGCGGCTGAACGTCGAGCAACTCAAGCTTCCGGTCGAGCCTTACAACCCGGACATCAACCTGAAGCGCCAGGCCAGCCGCTTCATCGGCGACACCATCCAGGGCGAGTAGGCCTCATTCCATCCGGCCGGTTGCGAGCCAACGTGCACATGCGGGGCCAAGCTCGCGGATCGCTCGCTCCTCATAGGCGCGACTTTCCTGCTCGTCCAGGACCGCCTGCCAGCGCCCGTTGACGCCCTTGTTGATGAAAACCTGGGCGCCCGCATCCCAGAAGGCACCTCCCAGCGGCACGCTTTTCGTCGCGTTGGCCTTCATCCAGTCGAAGGAGCAGTACTCCAGGATGCGGGGCCACTTTGCCTCGTCCACCTGGATGTCGAGGAACGATGCGATGTTCTTCATGCTGCCCGGGAGGTCGGCCTTGAGTTCGGCGAAATGGATGAACATCACGTTGGGCAGGTCCCGGATCTCCCACCATGAACGGACATTCTCCCAGAACGGCCAGAACGGGAAGCCGTCGCGGTCCAGCCATTCATGCCAGTACTTGCGAATGTCGGGGTTGGGGCGCCCGATCGGCGGGCCCACGCGGCCGGGCGTGTCGTTCAGCGCCTGGTACCAGAGATCATTGGCGTTGGCGTGGTGATTGTAGACGCTCCACACCACGTCTCGCGCATCGCGACCAATGTAGAGGTAACGCGCCTTTGGCGAGAACACGAGCGCGTCCACCGGCAGGTGTGTCTTGAGGAACCGACGGTGCGTCTGGGCCTCGACAAGCGGCAGCTTGATTTCCTTCGGAGGCACCCGCAAGTCGAGCCAGGGCGACATGTCAGCCACGGCAAGTTCCGCATCCGGCCCCAGCAGCATCTGTCCCACGATCTGCTGCATCCACGTTGTGCCGGACTTGGCATAGGTCGAGATTATGATATCGCTGTCGCGGAACCTGAAGTCATTCCAGACCGTCGAGTCGAAGTGATGGTTATGGAACTCGCGCTTCTTGACCGGCCATGAAATCGTCATTTCAGGGGTTCTCCTTCAGGCCAGAGTGATAGGCAATTGCAACGGACCCGACAAGGCGACTGACCAAGATGGATCTTCCCTACGTCCTGACACTCCCGCGCCTGCATGAACTGGCTGCTCCGCTCTATCTGGTGCTGCTGTTGGCCGAGTATGCGCTTGTGCGGCGCGGCATTGTCGCCGGCTCATTCCGGCAGGAAGACACCCATACAAGCCTCATCATGGGCATCGGGAGCATTGTCGGCGCCATGATGTTCGGATCGGTCGGCGCCGTCGCGGTGTGGTGGGCCCACGAAAACCGTATCGCAACGATCGGGTTCGAGTGGTGGGCCTTCGTGCTGTGCTTCATCATCGATGACCTGCGGTTTTACTGGGGCCACCGCATCTCGCACCGTTCGCGCTGGTTCTGGGCCGCGCATGTGGTGCACCACTCGAGCGAGCACTACAATCTGTCAACGGCGCTGCGACAGCCCTGGACGGGAACGATCACAGGTCTCGTCGTGCTTGCGGTTCCGATGGTCTGGCTGGGGTTCCATCCCGCGCTGGTCGCCTTCTGCGCGTCCCTGAACCTCTTCTACCAGTTCTTCCTGCACACGGAGGCGGTCAGGCGGCTTCCCCGCTGGGCGGAGGCCGTGCTCAACACACCTTCGCATCATCGTGTCCACCATGCGCGCAACCCCCGCTATCTTGATGCGAACTATGCCGGCACGCTGATCGTGTGGGATCGCCTGTTCGGTACGTTTGTGCCGGAACTCGACAGGGACCCGCCCGACTACGGGCTCGTGCACAACGTCAACACGTTCAACCCGATCACGGTTGCGCTTGGCGAGTATTGGGGGATCCTGAAGGATGTCTTCAGGCCAGGTGTGTCGCTTGCTGATCGCGTGAAGTACATGTTTGCGCCGCCCGGTTTCAGCCACGATGGCAGCCGGCAGGATTCCCATGCGATCAAGCGCGCGTTCCTGCAGTCGCATCCCGCTGAGAAAGGCACGGAAGGCCTGGAGGCCTAGCCGCGCTCCATCATCCCGTAAAGATGCTGAGCGGGTGGAAGTTCCACTGCACACAGAAGGCCAGGAAGGCCAACACCGCGAGTGTCAGCACGATGTATCCGGCCTGTGCAAATCGCGCGCGGGGGCCCGCGCCAAAGCCCGTCACGCTCCAGACGATCATCGGCACCGCCAGGATGCCCACGATGACGGGAACCGTGAGGAGGATCATCAGCATCGGGCTCGGACCGTGAATGATCGAGAGCGGCGCGGCGTCGGACAACAACGCCATCATGGACACCAGCGTCGCAAGGATGAGACCCGCTGCGAGGAAGCCCGTGATGCGCGGACCGAAGGTGATCACGGCCTGCGGTTCACCGAAGAGGTGACGGCTGAGGAAACCGTTGGCCCAGCCCCACATCGTCATGACGCAGATGGCGGCCACCAGTGCGAGCACGACCGTCCACACCGACCAGACCGCCAGTCCCGTGACGCGATCATAGGCCATCGCTTCGACGCTGAACCTGGCCGGCGAAGAGGCTGATGCAGGTTGCCATGCCGCCTTCCACTGGTGCTCGGGGTTCTTCCAGGTGCCGTTTTCCTGAGGCAGGAACAGGAGTGGCTGGCGGAAATCAGGGAGACTTACCTTCAAGGCGCCGCCCGGCACGGCCGTGACGGCAATTGCCGATGCTGCTGCCCCCAGAGCGGTGAAGTCTGCTCGCGCCCTGCGTACGCTGATATATGTGCCTTCCGCCGCCCTCGCCTTCTCGTCGGCGCCGGGAAGCTGGGCAGCCTGCACGTCGATGCGTGCGGGCCATAATGCATTGAAGAGCCCTTCGCGAATGGCGAGGCTTGCAGCGGCATTGCACTCGACGTTGTACACGACGAAGTAGCCACTGCGGCTGCCGGGATGCAGCACGAGCTGGGCACAGAAGCCTCCCCACGCACCATCGTGCCCGATCCAGTCGATGCCATTCCGGTTGCCGGTCGCGAACCCGTAGGCCCATCCGTCAAGACCGTCCGCGTTGGCGAAATGGCGCGACTGCATGCGCTCCAGCGTCGACTCCGAGAGCAGTTGCTGGCCCTCGCCGTATGCGCCCTTGTTCAACTGAACCAGCATGAACCGCGCCATGTCGGCCGCCGTCGTGATGAGGTCGCCGGCTGGGCCGACGCGCACCTGGTCAAGCTGTCCCCGCCGGAATCCACCCTCATCCCCGCTCCTGAAATAGGGGACGGCAATGGTCGGCGGAATGGGATAGGGAATGCCGAAGCTCGAGGAAGCCATGCCGAGAGGCTGCAATATGTGCGCCGACACATAGGCGCTGAATTCTTCGCCTGTCACGTTTTCGACGACCTGGCCTGCGACGCCAATGCCGTAATTCGAATAAGAGATGACAGAGTTTGGCGGAAGCATGCGTGGAGGCAGGGCCCGCGCCAGATGCTGGGACAACGCTTCTGCCGGGGCACTCAAGGGGGCCGCGATGCCGCGATAGCGATCGTCGAAGCCTGCCGTGTGGGTCAGCAGGTTGGCGAGCGTCACGGGCTCGGGAAAATTGGTTCCGACCTTGAACGTGGTAAGGTAGGTATTGACGTCCGCATTGAGGTCGACCTTGCCCTGCTCCACCGCCTGCATCACGGCAGTCGCGGTGAACAGCTTGGACACCGATGCCACGCGGAAGCGCGTCACGTCCGGATCGACAGGCGTGCGGGACCTGATGTCCGCGAAGCCGTAGCCCGCCTTGTGGCTGATCGCTCCATCCTGGATCACGATGACAGCTGCGCCAGGGATCTGGCCGCTCGCCACGAGGCCTGACATCAGTCCATCGACATAACCCTGAACCGGCGTCACAGGCTGGAGAGGCGCTTCACCCGTTGTCGCCGATGAAGCGGCTTGCGATGCTTCGGGTGCCGGGTCCACGCCGAAGGGCACCTTCCTGCGCTCGAGCGGCCCCGTTTCATCCGAAGGGGGCGCTCCCAATGCCGGTTCGCCAAAACCGCCGCCTTCTGCCTGCGCACGCGCGGGTGCCGACACCAGGACCAGCAGGGCGAATACGAGGAACAGGCGAGCGAGTAACATGCGTGATGTTGCGTCTGGTGTGGGGGCCAAGCATGAACCTACAGCCCCATCCCCCGGGTTTCCACAGCGCTTTTGTTGAGTTAACCGGCTCCCTGATCCCCTTGCAGGCGAACTGCCCAGTGGCTCCACTGTGTCCTGCCGGCCCTTGGCTGTGGAAGAACGTCGGTTCAGGCTGCGACCTTCCGTTCCATCCGGGCGCTGCCTCGCGCAACGCAGTAAACGCGCGGCTCCGGTCGGCGGGGAATCCAGCTGTTTTCGGCCAGATTTTCCGGGTGCGAGCGATACCGTCGGCATCACAAAAGTTTCATTGAACCATGGTCTACGGTCCGCGCCGCGGCGGTGCTGCCCGACGCAACACACCCGGCTCCAAGATCACAAGGGGTCTCGCATGACTATGAAACTCGGTTTTGCCACGGTGCTGGCAATGTCCGTCGCGACGACAGCAGCGATGGCCGCGGACGATTTCGATCCGCGCTACAAGGACTATCAGCCGACGTCCGGTGTCTCGGGAACGATCAAGTCCATCGGATCCGATACGCTGAACAACCTCATGACCCTGTGGGCTGAGGACTTCAGGAAGATCTACCCGTCGGTGAAGATCGAGATCGAAGGAAAGGGCTCGTCCACAGCCCCGCCGGCCCTGATCGCCGGCACGGCCCAGTTCGGACCGATGTCGCGCGCCATGCGTCCGCAGGAAATCGACCAGTTCGAAGCGAAGTACGGCTACAAGCCTACGCTGCTCCGCGTGGCCGTCGACGCTCTCGCTGTCTATGTGAACAAGGACAATCCGCTGAAGTGCCTGTCGCTTGGCCAGGTCGACGGCATCTTCTCGGTCACGCGGAACTCCGGTTCGCCCAGCATCACGAAGTGGGACCAGATCGGGCTGTCGGGCGAGTATGCCGGCAAGTCGATCTCGCTCTTTGGCCGCAACTCTGCCTCGGGCACTTATGGCTACTTCAAGGAAGTGGCGCTGATGAATGGCGACTACAAGGCTACCGTGAAGGAGCAGCCTGGTTCCTCGGCTGTGGTCCAGGGTGTCGCGACGGACAAGTTTGCGATGGGTTATTCGGGCATTGGCTACAAGACGGCCGACGTTCGCGCCGTGGCGATCTCCGGCCGCGACGGTACCTGCTACGAAGCCAACAAGGCCAATGCCTACTCGGGCAAATATCCGATCGCCCGCTTCCTCTACGTGTACATGAACAAGAACCCGTCCCAGCCGCTTGACCCGCTGCGCGCGGAGTTCGTGAAGTTCGTGCTGTCCAAGAGCGGGCAGAAGGACACCTCGAAGGATGGCTATTATCCCATGCCGTACGTGTTCGCCCAGGAAGACCTCACCCGTCTCGGCCTGAAGTAAGCGCCACCACGCATGTGATTTGGAAGAATTCCGGCCGCGAGCACCCGCTTGCGGCCGGAGACGGTTGTGGACCTGAGGGGCAGGTTCTTTGAATTCAGTCCGCGCCAAGCCTATATTCATCGCTTCCCAGGGGGCAAAAACCGATGAGTGAAGACACAGCAAAAGTGGATGCGGGCGCTCGGCCTTCATCCGTGCTGTACCAGCGCCCCAAGAAGACAAAATCCTCGGTCCTCCTTGCGGACTCCCTCGCAGGCTGGAGCATCCGGATCGGCGGAACACTGGTCATATTCGCCGTCTTCACGATCATGTTCTTCCTCATCTACGTCGCATCGCCCCTGCTCGATGATGGCAAGGTCGAGGGCGTGAAATCGTTCACCGTCGGCGCGCTTCCAGGGGCCGTGGTGAACACGCACATGGACGAGCACCAGACGCTGGTGGTGCGCATGGCCACCGACGGCAGCACGAACGGCTTCCATGCCCAGACCGGAACGCCGATCGAAGTTCCCCGTTTCGACTTTGGCGGTGTCACAGCCTCGGCATTTGCGCGAACGCTTGTGGGTGATGACTTCCTGTTCGGTTTCCCAGACGGCACCGTCCGCACAGGCCGCATCGACATCCATCCAAAGGTCGTCACCAACCAGCTCACGCCCAAGGGGCTCACGCGGCTCGATGATCGTGACTCGACCGACGGGCGCGTGATTTACACGAAGATCCCGGGACAGTTCAGAAAGACCGAGCCCCTGCTTACCCTCAACGCGCCGGTCCAGGTCGCGCCTGCCGGGACGGCCATCCTGCTCGCCGACTTCCGCGTTGGCGGTACGCCGGAACGCCCTCTGAGCACCTTCGTCACGCTGGATGCCCTGGGAAAGGTGCGGCTGTCGCAGGCCTATACCGAAATCAACATGATGACGGGCGAGTCCACCGTCCAGCTGTCAAATGCGGAACTTCCCTTCGCGGCGGAAGTTGAGGAAGTCGTTGGCCTGCTCCTCAACACGCCGGGCAATCGTGTCATTGTCGCGATGCGCGATGGCACGATCCATCGTTTCGACACGCGCAATTTTTCGACGCCGGTCCTGGCCGAAACAACGCGCGTCCTGCCCGCCGGCGTATCCATCACGTCGATCGTCTACCTGAATGCCGAGAACTCCCTTGTGGTCGGAGGATCTGACGGCTCGGTCTCGATCTGGTTTGGCGTCAACAGGTCTCCGTCGAAGGCGACCGACGGCGTCGAACTCACCAAGGTTCACGCCGATTTCGAGAAGCAGCCCGCGGCAGTCACCGACATCCGTGTGAGCCAGCGCACGCGACTGTTTTCGACGACAGATGCCAAAGGCAATATCTGGGTGCGCCACGGCACCACCGAACGCACGCTGCTGAAACTGCCGGGCACGCCGGATGCAAACGGGCTGCAATTCACGGTATTCGCCGCCAAGGATGATGGCGTGCTGGGTATCGGACAGAACCAGGCTGTCCGCCTTTGGGGGCTCAGCGTCCCGCACCCGGAAACGACGCTGCAGTCGCTGTTCGGCAAGGTCTGGTACGAAGGCTATTCGGAGCCGCAGTTCGTCTGGCAGTCCACGGCTGGCACGGATGCTGCGGAACCCAAGCTGTCCCTCATCCCGCTGATCTTCGGTACCTTCAAGGCCGCCATCTATTCGCTGATGCTGGCCATACCCATCGGGCTGCTGGCAGCTGCCTATACGTCGGAGTTCCTGCAGCCCCGGACGCGCGCGGTGGTGAAGCCTGTCATGGAACTCATGGCAACACTTCCCTCCGTTGTGATCGGGTTCGTGGCGGCCCTTGTGCTGTCACCCATCGTCGAGAACTGGATTGCCGCCATTGTCATTGCCTTCGGGGTCATACCGCTCACCCTGATCACGGTGTCTTTCCTCTGGCAGCTGCTGCCACCGAAGCTTGCAATCCTGCTGGACGGCGTGCCGAAACTTCTCGCCTATTGCGTCACCATTGCCGGCGCGGTCTGGCTTTGCATCCTCGCCGGTCCGGTCATCGAGAACACGTTCTTCGGCGGGGACTTCAAGAAGTGGACGAGTGGCGAAGGCTCGGGCCAGCCCTTCCTGGTCATCTTGTTCATGCCACTGGCGTTCCTGACCGCGATCATCGTGACCCGTCCCGTCTTCAACTCCGGCTACCGTGCAAGGCTGCGCAACATGAACCGGCTGTCAGCGGCGCTGGTCGAACTCGCAGGATGGGTGCTGATCGTCGCGCTGGCCGTGGGCCTGTCGCTCGGCCTGTCGATCGTCCTCTCCGATATCGGCTATGACGCGCGTGGCGGAGCCGTCGACACCTACGTGCAGCGCAATGCACTTGTCGTTGCCTTTGCGATCGCCTTTGCCGAGATCCCCATCATCTACACAATCTCGGAAGACGCCTTCAACGCCGTGCCATCATACCTGCGCTCCGGTTCGCTCGCCTGCGGCGCCTCGAAATGGCAGACCACCAAGTGGATCGTGCTGCCGACCGCCGCTTCAGGCGTGTTTTCGGCGATCATGATTGCGCTCGGTCGAGCCGTTGGCGAGACCATGATCGTGGTGATGGCCACGGGCAACACACCCGTCATGGACATCAACATCTTCAACGGGCTGAGAACGCTGTCGGCGAACATCAATGTGGAGTTGCCGGAAGCCGTGCGTGACTCGACCCTGTACCGCACGCTGTTCCTCTGTGCGCTGGTGCTGTTCGTGATGACCTTCGTGATCAACACGATCGCCGAGATCGTCCGGCAGCGCTACCGCAAGCGCTCGGCGCAATTGTGACGGGGATGATGTGAGATGACGGAACAAGCCGCCGCCATGGGACCGCAAGCCCCCCTCCAATCGTCACGCCGCATCGGCAGCGACCTGTCGGCACGGGGCGAGCCCTATGTGTGGATCATGGGAGCCGCGCTCGTCGGCGGCCTGGCCATGATCCTCGGACTTCTGGCCTACGTGGCCGTCGTCGGCACGATGACGTTCTGGCCGAGCCGCATTGCGTCGGTCACAACCCTCGACGGCAGGACGATCGCGGGCGAAGCGTTTCGCAGCGAAACCTATCGCGTGCCGGCCGATGTGCTCGAGGCGCAAACACCGGACATCCAGGCCAGGATCAACGCCAACCTGGGCAAGGCGGACCGCACGCTTTACCGGGTCGGAAACTTCGACATCTTTGGCGAGGACTTTGTCTGGGTCTCGGACTTCGAGAAGAAGGCCGTGACCTTCGACCGGGACATGTACTTTGTCGAACGTCTCGAGTGGGGTCCGTTCGTGGGCCGGGTCAAGCAGATCGACCTCGCCGGCACTTCGACGGGCACGCCGCGCGTGGCGCAGATCAACGAGCAGGTGGCTGCGGGCCGCAAGCGACGCCTGGCCATCGAAGCCATCGAGAAGGGCGAGATCAACGACATCAACCATGCGATCGAGGAGTTGCGCCTCGACGTCCGGCGGGCCGAGATCGAATACGGCGTCGAGAGCCAGGACGCCCGGAACATGCGCGCCGACGCGGAACGCAAGACGGCCGAGCTGAACGAAAAGTACAAGGTCCTTGAGCAGAAGGTCGCCGCGCTTCGCGAGGAAGACGAACGTTTCACCATCACGCTCGAAGCCATCGACGGACGGATGAAGACGGTGCCGCTTTCGCGCATCGTCAGGCTCTACCCCGCCAATACGCTGACGCCAGACCAGAAATGGGGCGTCTATTTTGACCGCTGGCTCGAATTCATCACCGCCCAGCCCCGTGAAGCGAATACGGAAGGCGGCATCGTGCCGGCCCTTGTCGGAACGCTCACGATGATGGTTCTCCTCAGCCTCGCCGTGGCCCCGTTCGGCATCGTGACGGCTCTTTACCTGCGCGAGTATGCAAAGCAGGGTCCGATGGTGTCGTTCATCCGGATCTGCGTGAACAACCTCGCTGGCGTCCCGTCGATTGTCTATGGCGTCTTCGGCCTTGGCTTCTTCTGCTACATCCTCGGCGGCTCGATCGACCAGATCTTCTACCCGGAGCGGCTGCCGACGCCGACGTTTGGCACCGGCGGCATCCTCTGGGCGTCGCTGACCCTGGCCCTGCTCACCGTTCCCGTCGTCATCGTCGCGACGGAAGAAGCGCTTGCGGCAGTGCCGCGCTCCATGCGTGAGGGCTCGCTCGCCTGCGGCGCCTCCAAATGGCAGACCATCTGGCGGATCGTTCTGCCGCGTGCGGCACCGGGCGTCATGACCGGGCTGATCCTCGCCATGGCGCGCGGAGCCGGCGAAGTCGCCCCCCTCATGATTGTCGGCGTCGTCAAGCTGGCGCCGGAATTGCCTATCGACTTCACAGCACCTTTCGTGCATTTCGACCGCAGTTTCATGCACCTCGGGTTCCACATCTTCGACGTGGGCTTCCAGTCCCGCAACTCGGAGGCCGGACGACCCATGGTGTTCGTGACCACGCTGCTGCTGATCAGCCTGATCGTTGCCCTGAACGCCTTTGCGATCGTGGTGCGCGAACGGCTGAAGCGGGCCTACCAGGCGGGGTCCTTCTAGGGGATTTGGGGACAAGACCATGAGCCATTCTGCGCCACAGGCCAAAGCCGGTTCCGACGAGTACGGCGAGACCGTCTATCACGTGACGACGGGCCCCGGCGGCAAGAGCATCGAGGTGAAGGATTTCAGCCTCTGGTACGGTGCGGCACGTGCCCTCTGGAACAACTCCCTCGACATCCAGAAGGGCCTGTGCACGGCCCTCATCGGCCCGTCGGGTTGCGGCAAGTCGACCCTGCTGCGGTCCATGAACCGCATGAACGATCTCATCGACGGGGTGAAGATCTCCGGACAGATGATGCTTGAGGGCGAGGCCATTTTCGGGCCGACAGTCGATGTGATCGCGCTGCGCAAGCGCATGGGCATGGTCTTCCAGAAGCCAAACCCCTTCCCCATGTCGATCTTCGAGAATGTGATCTATCCCCTTCGCGTCGACGGGGTGACGAACCGCAAGCTGCTCAAGGACACCGCGGAGGCTGCCCTGAAGGGCGCAGCCCTCTGGAACGAGGTGAAGGACCGCCTCAACGAAAGCGCGCTGGGCCTTTCAGGCGGCCAGCAGCAGCGGCTCTGCATCGCCCGCGCCATCGCCGGCAACCCGGAAGTCCTGCTCATGGACGAGCCCTGCTCTGCCCTCGACCCGATCGCCACGTCCAAGATCGAGGAGCTCATCGACGAGCTGAAGGGGCGCTATACGATCGTCATCGTGACGCACAACATGCAGCAGGCCGCCCGCGTGTCGGACAACACGGCCTTCATGTATCTGGGCCGGCTGATCGAGTATGGCGACACCAAGCAGATGTTCGAAAAACCCAAGGTTAAGCGCACCGAGGATTACCTTACGGGACGCTTCGGCTAGGGGGTTGCGGCAGTTGTTCCGAGGGCTTGCTTCGGGCCGCGCCTCCATATAATAAGCCCGCCTCGGCTGAACGGCTCACGCCCAAGGCCCGCGCGCCCTTCGTCTATCGGTTAGGACTCAAGATTTTCATTCTTGCAAGGGGGGTTCGATTCCCCCAGGGCGCGCCACTCTTCCTCCGCCGCGGTGCTGTTCCGGCGTGATCCGTTTGATCCCCTCCGACCGACCCACGCACCGTGTTGCAACAAGGCAACAGTCGTTTACCAACCGCGAATCCCGAAGCTGTCGCCGGCGGAGGTGAGCCTGCCGCCAGCCTCTCATCCTGTCACGGCAAGCGACCTGATGCGTCCCCGAGAATGCTCTCACCCGGATGCGTTTTCCTGAACCTCGGATGCGACGGTCCTTCGTCACGTATCCCGCGTTTTTGCTGCACTTCATGACATCTCTCGATCTTGCAGCCGCAACCTCTGCTGACCGGTTGCCGATCCTCGCACCGGGAGCATGAGCGCACCGGGTGCGCCTCCCAGCCATTGCCGTGAAAGCTGCTGTCTGGAAAATGCGCACGCCGTGCGTTCACAGACTTGTCACAAAGCGCACCGTGTGCATATATTAACCCAAGCACGGCACGCAGGACGGTCCTGTCGTGGAGTTGCTGCGATCCATGCTGGCGGGCGTCCCTCAGGCGTACCTTCGGCGAGAGGAGTGCACGACCATGAAAAATCCATCAGCCGTTTGGGTCGTCCTGGCGCCATTCTGGCCGCTTCTGGCCCTTGGCCTTGCCTATGCGGCGGTCTACGCGACGCAGTAGGTTCTCCAGACACCGTCCCTTCCCATGCAAAAGGGCAGCCGGAGTTGTTCCGGCTGCCCTTTTCGTTTGCTCAACCGGGCTTCGCGCTGCGATGCCCGCACAAGCGCAGGCCCTACTGGGGGGCCGCCGGCTGGCCAGGTGCGTCTGGCGTGACGGCGGGCTGGGCTGACGGCGCGGGACCCGCCTGTCCCATGATGCCGTTGACGATGGTGTCGTACCGGGCAATCGGCAGCATCCGCGAGGAAGCAATCCTGTAGCCGCGCTTCACGAGACGATCCTCGAAGTCGGGCATGTGCAGCGCGCCCCACGGAAGGTAGATGAGCTTGAAGCGTGCTTCGTGGCGATCGAACGCCGCCATGGCGTGCTCATTGCGCTTCACGACCAGCTCTTCCATCACGGCGCGGACTTCCGGCTCGGTAAAGCGCCCCGTCAGTGCCATGTACTTCTCGGCTGCTTCCGACAGCGTGGCGCTCTGGAAGATGGAGCCAGCGGCCTCGATGAAGGACAGCGTTGCTGGTGACAGCTCCGAGACATCGATGTCGGCGAAGACCACGAAGGGCTTGCCGGGTGCCGCAGGTGGCGCTGGCGGCTGGCCCTGGACCGCAGCAGCCGGTGGCTGGGGTGGCGCGCCCGGCGCCGCTGCGGGGGCGGCTTCGTCCTGCACGACATTGGAGCCCGCCAGCAGGGACTGGAACTCACCCTGCGACTGCAGGCCGAGGCCTCGCGCGGCATTGTCGTAGCTGGGCTTCGCCTTCATGCGGTTTTCGCGATCCGTGACGCCTTCGGCAAGGATCAGGGCCTGCGCCGGAATGCCGGCGTAGAGCTGGCGATAGAATTCCGGCTCTCCGATATGGACCATGCCGACCAGGCGAACCTCGTTGTCGCCCTTCCGCATCACGGTCTCGCGGACCTCCAGTCCGTTTGCAGCGAAGTGCAGGTAGCCACGAGATTCCTTCTCGATGTAGGTGGGGATCGCCGCCACAAGCGCGCCAGCGCCAACGACAACGAGCAACAGGGCTGCGATGGGGCCCGCAATGAGCGTGCGACGCACCAGTCGCTCGTACACCGGCAGGTCGATGCTCCGGATGAACCACGTTCCGTAGTTCAGCTTGTTCATCAAAAGGCCGGCACCCACCGATCCGAGAAGGATGCCGTCCAGACGTGCCAGGCTTGCGTGATCTCCGAGCGACCACTCGATGCCCGGCGCCCCAATGATCTGCCACAAGGTGACAAGCAGCGGTGGCAGGATCGTGAGCTTTGGCAGGTGCGGCACCAGCACGAGCTCCGCCAGCACCAGGAATGCGAGTACGGCGGCCAGCCCTCCGAGCTGCATGCGCAGCAGGAAGAACGCGCTGTCCATGCCTGACTTCAGGACAAGACTGTCGAGCAAGCCTGCCAGGGCACTCAGCGCAGTGACCACAAGAAAGCCATTGGCAACCCCGACAAACAGGGAGAGGCCCAAGCGGCGCTGGGGGACATCAAAATCAGACATGGGTATTTCCCGGAGTTGGTATCGGTGGTGTTTCGGCCCGCATCATAGAAAGTCGTGGCGCGGATGAAATCGCTTTCCCCCATGGGGCGAAGGATTGGGCCGCTACTCGCCTTCCGTGCTGCTGCGGCCTCGTTTTCCACACGGGATCAGGGACACGGTCGACAATCAGCCGAGCCGCTCGTTCCAAAATTACAACATGGCTGTGGGTACGCCGAAACCCGCAGCAACTCTTCATGCAACTGTCATGGTTCTGTCACGGACCACACCGAAACTCCGCCCGCGATTGGGGCGTATCTCATTGTCCGCATGTCCGGGGCCCCTGATGCCCCGCACCTGGCGGTTAACCGAAGACCTGAAACTGGGGGACTGAGTGATGAAAAAGACGATCTGGCTCGCAACCACCGCGATCGTGGCGATGAGCGTGGCGGCGGCTCCCGCGATGGCCGGCCGCAGCAAGGCCGAGCAGCGCGAAGCCGAACTTGCGGAACTCAAGGCACGCATCGAAAAACTGGAGCAGGAAGCAGCTGCCGCGAAGCAGGAAGCCGAAGACGAGCGCATCGCCAACGGCGCACGCCTTGCAAAGGTCGAGCAGACGCAGGACGCCGTGCAGTGGAGCTTCAACGACGGTCGGCCGACCGTGCGCAGCGGTGATGGCCGCTTCGAGATGTCGCTGCGAGGACGCTTCATGTTCGACGTTGCCTCGTTCGAGCAGGATGCCGACGACTTTGGCGCAGGCTATGGCGCGGCTGGCTCGTGCAACCTGACGAACGTGCTCTGCGACCAGGGTTCGGGCGCGGTCTTCCGTCGCGTCCGCTTTGGTGTCGAAGGAAAATTCTTCCGCGACTTCATCTACGAAATGCGCTTCGACTTTGGCGGCTCCGGCAACGAAGGATCGGGCACCGTCAACATCATGCGCGTCGGATACACCGGCATTCCCAACACGCGCATCCACCTTGGCGCATTGCAGCCCATCATGACCATGTATGACGCCACGTCGTCGGCAGAACTCACGACGATGGAGCGTCCCGGCATCGTCACGACACTGGTCAGCACCTTTGGTGGCGACAATGCACGCCGCGGCGTCGAAGTGACGTGGCAGAAGGAAAACGCACTTTACGACGGCAGCAATTTCATGATTTCGGCGGCTTACACGGGCGAGCGTGTCGGCAGCGACCACACAGGAATTCCCGGCAACGACGAGAGCACGCAAGTCCTCGGCCGCGCGGCCTGGCGCCTGTGGAGCGACGGCACCAGCAACCTCCAGGTCGGTGCGACCGCAGCGCAGATCCTGAATGCCGACAGCCGCACCGTTCGCCTGCAGGAACGGCCGGAGATCCGCGTCGGAGGTGACCGCTACATCGACACGGGCAACCTGACGATCAACGACGGCGACAATACGGCGTACGGCTTCGAGTTCGGTGCGAACTTCGAGAACTTCTACGTCGCGGCTGAATGGTACAAGATGATGTTCGACCGTGCCGCGTCGCCGATCGATCCGGAATTCAGCGGCTGGTACGCCGAGGCCGAATGGATCATCACGGGCGAGAACAAGCGCTACGCCGCTTCCGGCACCAACAACAACGTGGCTGTCTTCCGCGGTCCGTCCGTGGCCTCGCCCTGGTCCCTGGGAGGCGGTACGGGCGCCTGGTCGCTGCATGGCCGCTACAGCGTGCTCGACCTGAACTACAATGAGGGCGTTCTCGGTGCAGCGACACCGGCTGGTGGCATTCGCGGTGGCGAACAGACCATCACCAACCTGGGTGTCACCTGGTACCTGAACTCCAACCTCAAGGTCATGGGCGAGTACGCGATGGTCGACATCGATCGCCTCAATGGCGCCGGTGCAAGCCTCGACGCCGACTTTGACATCGTCCAGGGACGTTTCATGTTCACGTTCTAGTTTACTGCCAAGTGCCTCCACGACCCTCCCCGCCGCCACCTGGCGGGGAGGCCCCTACTCCCTTCACTCAGGCCCCGTCCACCCGGGGCTTTTTTTATTGCACTGCGGCAGCCGGTGTGACGACGCGCAAGGTCCGTGCAGGTTGGCGTGCGGGGGCCGTTTACCGGTGCACGACCTCGTGCCTATGGTTGGCCGTCACGCCGGAGCTTCACATGCATCGTTCCCTTCGCATTCTCAGCGCCTTCCTTCTTTCGATCGTGCCGGCGCTTGCAGCCCAGGCGCAGCAATGGTCGGATGACAAGTCAAAGGTCGCGGCCGCAGTTGCGGGGGCCATCCTCAAGCAATCGCAGAAGCCGCCCTCCGTTGCCATCGGCATCAGCATTGATGGCGTGCCGGTCATGATGGAAGGCTATGGTGTTGCCAATCCGGTCACCGGCGAAAAGGCGACGGCCTTCACACCCTACCAGATCGGCTCGCTGACGAAGCAGATGACCGCGGCGCTCATCCTGTCCCTCACCGAACCGCAGCGCGGCGTGTTCGTGCCCAAACTCGCCAAGGCCCCCTTCTCGCTCGACATGAAGCTTGATGCGATCCTGCCGCAGGCTTCCATGTGGATGCCCAAGGGAAAGGCGAGCATCCGGAACCTGCTGAACATGCAGTCGGGGTTCTACAGCTTCACGCAACTCAAACCGGACGCCCCGGGCATGCCGGACACGACCTCCGCAATCACGGCGCCGGACATGATGAATTTCATCAATCTCATGATGGAGGTGAGACCCCAGTCCTTCCAGCCGGGAACGGGCTACGCGTACTCGAACACGAACTACTATTTGCTGGCGGAGGTTGCCGAACAAGTTACGGATCTCGGGATTGTCGGCAGGCGCCCGCAGTTCCGCAACCTCCTCAAGGAGCGTGTCTTCAAGCCGGCAGGCCTCACCGAAACCGGCTTCGTGAACGGTGTCTGGAATACGCCAGGGCAAGCCATCGCTGCCTATGACACGACCAAGGGCAACTGGAACAAGCCCAACTGGCCCAAGGGGGCCGGTGAAGTCACGAGCAGCGCGAGGGACATCCTCAGGTGGCACGCTGCGCTGATGGGCGGCAAGATCATCGGCCCTGAAAGCCTCAAGCAGATGTTCAAGCCCGTTGCGCCTGCCGGCGCCGTCGGGGTCATCCCGGTGTTCTATGGCATGGGCTGGACGGTCATGAGCGCCGGGGACCTGGACTGGTACTCGCACAGCGGAAGCATCGAGGGATTCAGCGCCTTTGACGGCATCTTCGTGAACCGGAAAACGGGACGCTGGGTGTCGGCCGTGGTCCTGACAAACCAGTACCAGGTCAAGTTGGACCAGCGAACGGCATGTCTCGCGCAACTGGCGATGGACAATGCGACCAGCGCAAAGGCAGTCAATCCGGCCGTCTACGTGACCTGCAGTGCGCCCTAGGTTGCGTCTGCTGCATCCTTGATGGTGGCCTGGACGCGCTTCTGTCCCTGCCACTCATCCACCTTCAGCGTGGCGGCCACGTGCAGCCGGCGTCCCTTGTGCTTCTGGAGCAGGGCGCCGAGTTCATTCTGGACGGCGCGAAACGCGATGCCATTCATGCGCGCGCCGTCGACCGACTGGAATGCGCAACGGACGTGCTGTTCGCCGACGACCGACACGTAGGACACGCTGACCGAAGGAAAGACAAAAACCGGCTCGGCATTGCCAGCGCCATAGGGGCCGCAGCGCGCGACGAGGGAGCAGAACTCCTCCGTTGCGCCGCGCGGGGACAGCGCACCGTCGATGACGAGTTCCCGCCCTTCCGTCGATGACGCGCATGCCGTCGCCAGTGATGCCGACAGATAGGCGCGCAGGTCGACGATGCGCGCGGGATCAATCGTCAGCCCCGCAGCCATGGCATGTCCGCCACCATTGATGAGCAGACCCTGCTCCCTCGCCGAGACAATCGCGGTGCCCAGGTCAACGCCTGTCACGGACCGTCCGGAGCCCTTGCCCACGCCGTCGTTGATGGCGATGACAATCGAGGGCTTGCCGTAGCGCTCCTTAAGGCGCGACGCGACAATGCCAATCACGCCGGGGTGCCAGCCGTCACGCGCCACAACGAGTACTTCGCAGGCACGCAGGGCTGCGTCGGTTTCCACCAGCGCAATGGCTTCATCGATCATGCCCTGCTCGATCGCCCGGCGCTCCTGGTTCAGGACGTCGAGTTCCCGCGCGATCGCCAGCGCCTCTTCCCTGCTGTCTGTCGCAAGCAACTGCGAGCCCAGGTCGCAGCGACCGACCCGACCGCCCGCATTGACGCGCGGGCCCAGGACGAACCCCAGATGATAGGGCTCGACCGGTCCGTTGAGGCGCCCTACCTCGATCAATGCAGAGAGGCCCGGGACGGCTCCGTTGCGCATCTGCTCGATGCCACGGGTGACGAAGGCGCGGTTCACGCCCGTGAGCGGCACCACGTCCGCCACGGTGCCCAGCGCCACGATGCCCAGCCATTGGCGGAGATCAGGCGCCGTGCGCGTCTCGAAATAACCGCGCTGGCGCAGCGTCCTGTTCAGGGCGATGCAAAGAAGGAACGTCACGCCGATCGCCGCAAGCTGCCCCAGCCCCGACGTGTCGTCCGGCCGGTTCGGGTTCACGATGGCGCAGGCCCGCGGCAGTGTTCCGGACGGCAAATGGTGGTCGCAGACGATGACGTCACCGCCCTGCCTTGCGGCAGCTTCCAGCGCCTCATGCGCCTGCGTCCCGCAGTCGACGGTCACGATGACTTTCGCGCCCATGGTGACGAGACGCTCCATGGCGGGCGCATTTGGTCCATAGCCCTCGGTCAGGCGATCCGGAATGTATACGAGGGGCCGCACGCCAACCGCGGTGAGGTAGCGCGCCAGCAGGGCCGACGATGTGGCGCCATCGACGTCATAGTCGCCGAAGACTGCGATGCCTTCACGCGCGATCACGGCGTCTGCCAGACGCTCGGCGGCCAGATCCATGTCGCGGACGATGCTTGGGTCCGGGAGGTCCGACTTCAGGGACGGGTTCAGGAACCCTTGCGCTTCGTCGGCCGTGACACCGCGTGCATTCAGCAGGCGCGCAACGACCTCGTCGATGCGAAGCCGCTGGGCGATTGCCATGACGTCAGAGGGATTTGATGCGCGTTCGACCCATCGGCGCCCCAATACCGAGCGTGACACGCCCAGCAGCGTCTGCAGCCCGGGACGTTCTGCCGGTGCGGGCTGCACCATCCGCTCAGCGTTCCCTGATCACGTGGCGCGCACGGATCCAGCGCACGGTGCCCGTCTTCGACCGCATCACGATCGTCTCGCTGGTCATGAACTTGCCGACACGGTGGATGCCGCGCAGCATGGAGCCGTCCGTGACGCCCGTTGCCGCGAACATCACGTCGCCGGATGCAAGGTCGATGGTCGAGTACTTGCGGTTCAGGTCCTTGATGCCAATGCGGGCCGCGCGCTGGCGCTCGTCGTCATTGCGGAAAACGAGGCGACCCTGGATCTGGCCTCCCACGCAGCGCAGAGCAGCCGCGGCAAGCACGCCCTCGGGTGCGCCACCCTGTCCGATATAGATGTCGATGCCCGTGTCAGGGTCGCTCGTGTGAATGACGCCTGCGATGTCGCCGTCCGAAATCAGCGCAACGGCCGCGCCGGCCTCACGCACCTTCGCGATCAGGTCGGAGTGGCGGGGACGGTCAAGGATGCACGCCTTGATTTCCTGCGGGCGCACGCCCTTGGCCTTTGCGAGCGCGAGAATGTTATCACGCGGATCGGCATCGAGGTCGACGATGCCTTCCGGATAGCCACCGCCGATGGCGATCTTGTCCATGTAGGTATCGGGTGCATGCAGGAGGCTGCCACCTTCGGCCACGGCCACCACGGCGAGCGCATTGGCCATCGCCTTCGCCGTCAGTGTCGTTCCTTCAAGCGGATCGAGGGCGATGTCGACCTTCGGTCCCTTGCCGGTGCCGACCTTCTCGCCGATGAAGAGCATGGGCGCTTCGTCCCGTTCGCCCTCGCCGATGACGACCGTGCCGTCGAAATTGCACTGGTTCAGCGCGCGACGCATGGCGTCGACTGCGGCCTGGTCGGCGTTGTGCTCGTTGCCGCGTCCCACCTGCTCGTATGAGGCGATCGCGGCGGCTTCGGTCACGCGCGCGAGTTCGAGTGTCAGGATGCGTTCTAGACCGTCGGACGTAGTGATATCAGCCATAATTCCCTCAGAAACGTTCAATGCGGACCATGCAGGGCTGTTCCATCACGGTGCCTGTCGCGACGATCGCCTGCAATGCCTTCGACATTGCGGCCTCCTTCGCTTCGTGCGTGATCATGACAACCGGGACAGCCTCGCCTGGTGAGCGGCTACGCTGTAGCATAGATTCAATCGAAATCGCCTGGTCAGCGAGGCAGCGCGACAAAACTGCAATCACGCCCGGGCGGTCAATTACGGTAAATCGCAAGTAGCAGGCGCCCACGTGGTCGGAAACCGGGACAATCCGCGGACGCGCGATCGTCGCCGCCGGCGCTCCGAATGCCGGCAGGTTCACGCCGCGGGCGATGTCGAGGATGTCTGCCATCACGGCTGAAGCCGTTGGACCCGAGCCTGCACCGCGCCCTTCGTAGACCGATTTTCCAGCGAGATCGCCTTCAGCCACCACGGCGTTGAACACGCCGTCCACATCCGCCAGCGGCGTACCATGCGGCACCATAGCGGGATGGACACGCTGTTCAATGCCGCTCTCGCTGCTGGTCGCGATACCGAGAAGTTTGATGCGGAAACCGAACTCGTTCGCGAACTCGATATCCAGCGGCGTGATGCGCTCGATGCCCTCGACGTGGATGCCATCCAGCGCCGGGGCATTTCCAAAGGCAACAGCTGCAAGCAGGGACAGCTTGTGCGCCGTGTCCATGCCGCCAATGTCGAACGTCGGATCGGCTTCGGCGTATCCGAGCTTCTGCGCCTCGGCCAGCACATCCGGGAAGCTGCGGCCCGTCGCTTCCATCGTCGTGAGGATGTAATTGCAGGTGCCGTTGAGGATTCCATAGACGCGCGAGATCCGGTTGGCCCCCAGGCCCTCGCGCAGAGCCTTGATGATGGGAATGCCACCCGCAACCGCGGCTTCGAAGTTCAGCGCCGTGCGTCCGGCTTCCGATGCCTTCGCGAGCGCAACGCCATGGTGTGCAAGCAGCGCCTTGTTCGCGGTGACGACCGGCAGGCCACGTGAGATCGCAGCCTCGACAGACGCTTTCGCGGCGCCGCCCTCTCCGCCCATCAACTCGACGAACAGGTCGATGTCTGCCGAGGAGGCGAGCTTTACGGGATCGTCGAACCAGGTCACGCCGGTCATGTCGAAGCCGCGGTCCTTGCCTTTCGTTCGGGCAGACACGGCTGTCAGCACCAGCTCACGGCCACAACGGGCGGCCAGCGCCTTCCCGTTGGCTGCAACCAAACGGGCTACGGTGGCCCCGACAGTGCCGAGGCCGGCAATCCCTACGCGAAGTGATTTCATTGTGCAGCCGTGCGGTTCTGGATGGCCGCCAGGTCGATTGGCGGCGATGAGAGGAACTTCTTGACGTTGCGCGCCGCCTGGCGGATGCGGTGCTCGTTCTCGACGAGCGCGATGCGCACGTGCGTGTCACCGTATTCGCCAAAGCCTGCACCTGGCGCCACGGCGACCTTCGCATGTTCAATCAGAAGCTTGGCAAACTGAAGCGAGCCCAGCGGCCGGAACGGCTCGGGGATCGGGGCCCACGCGAACATTGATGCCTCTGGCGGGGGAATGTCCCAGCCGGCGCGCGCAAAGCCATCGATCAGAACATCACGGCGGGACTTGTAGATCGCCCGCATCTCGTCAACGCAATCCTGCGGACCGTTCAGCGCGGTTGCGGCTGCGACCTGGATGGGCGTGAACGCGCCATAGTCGAGATAGGACTTGATGCGACCCAGCGCGTGTATGAGCTTTTCGTTACCAGCCGCAAAGCCCATGCGCCAGCCCGGCATGGCGTAGGTCTTGGACAGAGAGTTGAACTCGACCACGACATCCTTCGCGCCCGGCACCTGCAGCATCGAAGGTGGCGGCCTGTCCCCGAAATAGATTTCGGCGTAGGCCAGATCCGACAGGACCCAGAGGCCCTTGGCCTTCGCAAACTTGACGACGTCTTCATAGAATTCGAGGTCGACCACCTGCGCCGTCGGGTTGGACGGATAGCTGACGACAACTGCGGTCGGTGGCGGAACGGCGTGACGCACGGCGCGCTCCATGCCGCGAAGGAACTGCTCGGGGCTGGAGGCTTCGACGTGGCGGATCGAGGCGCCGGCCAGGATGAAGCCGAAGGCGTGGATCGGATAGGACGGGTTCGGGACGAGGATCGTGTCCCCCGGCGCGGTCATGGCCTGCGCCAGGTTCGCAAAGCCTTCCTTCGAGCCCAGGGTCGCGATCACTTCGCGGTCGGGGTCGATCTTCACGCCGAACCGACGGCCGTAATAGGCGGCCATGGCCTTTCTCAGGCCGGGAATGCCGCGCGAGGACGAGTAGCGGTTGGTCCTGGGATTGGCGACATTCTCGATCAGCTTGTCGACGATGTGCTTGGGCGTCGGCATGTCCGGGTTGCCCATGCCGAAGTCGATGATGTCCTCACCGGCCGCGCGCGCCTTGGCCTTGAGGCGGTTGACCTCTTCGAAAACGTAGGGCGGCAGGCGCTTGATGCGGAGAAAGTCGGAGTTCACGGGCAATCCACCAAAATGGCGCACCGATAAGCCGGTGCGCCTGGCAGCACTCTACCCCCTTCGGGGAGGCAATTTCAAAGAGTTCGAGGGCCCTACTCGGCGCCGTCCGGCTTCTTTTCGCCCTCTTCCGCCGGGGTAGCCGGCTTCACGGGGGCGGGCGCCGGAGGCGGTGCTGCCGGGGACGTGCCCCCGCGCAGCTCGTCCGCCGAGTGCTGGGCGTTGTCCCGGTCGGCGACCAGGGCGTCCCGGATTTCGCGACGCTGCGATTCGGTCGTGACAACCTGGCGCGGCTCGGGCTGGGTGTTGATGTTCGGGAACTCGGTCGGCGCATCCGCCTGCTGGATGCGGGGCTTGGCAGGCTCTTCAGCCAGCGGGTCGATCACGGGGTCGGCCGAGGCCGGCGTCGTGGCGGCGGCGGGCTTGGCAACCTGCGTGGTTTCAGCCTTCTGATCGGCCGATTCAGCCGGTTTTGCGCTGTCCGTGACGCCATCGACCCAGGTCGAGGGTTTCGTCCATTCGGGCATGGTGGAACAGCCCGCCATGAGGCCGGCAGACATGACAATCGGAATGACTTTCAGCGCGATGCGCGACATGACGCGACAGCTCCATGAAGTGGTGGCGATACGGTGCCCAAGCCCTAGCCCAGAGTATTACACCGATTTTGCGCCAAAGGGGATGGAAACTCCACCTTTAATATTTGTCAGGTAAAGGCTTTAAAACAGGGGTGTGTCCGATGCCGCATCCCGCGTGCCTGGCCGGACCTGCCCCTTGCAGGACGCCCAAGCGCTTTGAGTCCGCTCCGGAGAGATTCAGATGCAAGACAAGACCAGGAAGACCGAGTTCAGGGTGAGCGACCCGGCCGAGTTCTCCCGCAACATGATCAAGGTGGCCATCCAGAGCCAGCGTCTCGTGACGGAGTTCCTGAAGGCGCAGGCCCGCAATCCGGTCAAGGGCGGCTCGCCCGACCCGCTGAACCTCGGTCAGACCTTTGTCGATTTCCTGAGCCACGCGGTACGCAATCCCGGCCACTTCGTGGAAGCCAATTTCAAGCTGTGGCACGACTACCTGAATCTCTGGCAGCACACCGCGCGGCGGTTGCTGGGCGAGGATGTTCCGCCTGTCATCGAGCCCGCGCCCGGCGACAAGCGCTTCAAGGACAAGGACTGGAGCGAACAGCAGGTCTTCGACTTCATCAAGCAGACCTATCTCCTGAGCGCGCGCTGGCTGCAGTCGACCATGGGCGACCTGAAGGGGCTCGACGAGCAGACGCGCAAGCGCGTGGACTTCTATACAAAGCAGTTTGCCGATGCGCTCAGTCCCTCGAACTTCCTGCTGACCAATCCCGAGGTGCTGCGCGTCACGTTCGAGAGCAACGGGCAGAACCTCGTGAAGGGTCTCGACAACCTGCTGCGTGACCTTGAGCGCGGCAAGGGACAGCTTGCCATCACGCAGACCGACATGGAGTATTTCGAGGTGGGTCGCAACCTGGCGCTGACGCCGGGAAAGGTCGTGTACCAGAACGACCTGATGCAGCTCATCCAGTACGAGCCGACGACCGAGCAGCAATACCGCCGGCCGCTGGTGATCTTCCCGCCGTGGATCAACAAGTACTACATCCTCGACCTCGGCGAGAAGAACTCGTTCGTGAAGTGGGCGACGGCGCGCGGCTACACCGTGTTCGTGGCCTCGTGGGTGAACCCGGATTCACGTCTCGCGCAGAAGACCTTCGAAGACTACATGCGTGAAGGCATCTTTGCCGCGCTGGACGCCATCGAGAAGGCGACGGGCGAAAAGGAAGTCAACGCGATCGGCTACTGCATCGGCGGCACGCTGCTGTCGGCGACGCTGGCCTACATGGCGGCCAAGGGCG
>CAZYFM010000017.1:0-37522 GCA_964646885.1 uncultured Flavobacteriaceae bacterium | reverse complement strand
CAGGCTTCCGGACGCAAGCTCTTCGCAACTGCAATGAATGACACCAGCCTCTCGCCAGGACACATCCAGATCTTCATCGATGCCGACGCGTGCCCGGTGAAGGAGGAAGTATACCGCGTGGCGCGCCGCTACGCGCTGAAGGTTCATGTCGTTTCGAATGGCGGGGTCAGGGTGCCGCCCGATCCGCTGATAGAAATGGTGGTCGTCGATGCGGGTCCCGATATCGCCGACAACTGGATCGTCGAGCGCGTCACCGCGCTCGATATCGTCATCACGTCCGACATTCCCCTCGCCCATCGCTGCCTGCAGAAGCAGGCGGAGGTCATCGGACCGACAGGCCGTCCCTTCACGCCGAACTCGATCGGTGCGGCGATGGCCCAGCGCAGCATCATGGAGCACCTGCGTTCTTCAGGTGAAATCACGGGCGGCCCGAGGCCCTTTTCGAATGCAGACCGCTCGAAGTTCCTGCAGGCGCTCGACGAAGCCGTCAACCGCCAGAAGCGCAAGCCACGCCCGGCATAGGCAGTTCTCAATCCCAATTGCCTCGCGGCCGCGCTTGCGTTCTTATGCAACCCATCTCAGCCATTGGAGACTGTCATGACCCAGCACCTGATCGAAACCTTCGAAGACGGCATCGCAACCCTGACCTTCAACCGCCCGGAAGCGCGCAATGCACTGACCCCGGAACTGATCCAGGCGCTTGCAGCCGCAGCACCGCGCCTTGCACTGGATCCGAAGGTGCGGGCCGTGGTCGTCACGGGCGCTGGCGGTGCTTTCTGCGCGGGCGGCGACGTGAAGGGCTTCGTCGCACCCAAGGGTGACGGCGCCCATGCTCCCACCTTCGATGAACGCGTGCACGCCATTCGTTCCGGCGCGGACTTCAGCCGCATCCTGCATGAAATGCCGAAACCCACACTCGCCGTCATTCCCGGTGCAGCTGCCGGTGCCGGCCTGTCGATCGCCCTCGCCTGCGACATGCGTATTGCAGCCGACAGCGCAAAGCTGACCACCGCCTTCTCGAAGATCGGCGCATCGGGTGACTACGGCGGAAGCTACTTCCTGACGAAGCTCGTGGGCCCCGCCAAGGCGCGCGAACTCTACTTCACGGCCGATGTCATCACGGGCGCCGAAGCTGCCCGTCTCGGTATCGTCAACCGGGCCGTGCCGGCAGCGGATCTCGCAGCAGAGGCAAAGCAGCTCGCGCAGAAGCTCGCGGCGCTGCCAACGGTGGCCATTGGCTACATGAAGAAGAACCTGAACATGGCCGAGCATGGAA
Source organism: uncultured Flavobacteriaceae bacterium (assembly GCA_964646885.1). Classification (GTDB taxonomy): domain Bacteria; phylum Pseudomonadota; class Alphaproteobacteria; order Micropepsales; family Micropepsaceae; genus SZUA-430. The sequence continues at coordinate 36,246 of CAZYFM010000017.1, read as the reverse complement.
CGCTCGCAAGCGTCCTCGACGTGGAGTCAATCCACATGGTCCGCACCATGCAGACCGAGGACCACAAGGCCTCGTCACTTGCTTTCGTCGAGAAGCGTGCGCCGGTGTTCAAGGGACGCTAGACTCAAATCATGCAGCACCACCTGCCTCAAGGCGTGGTGCTGCACGCCTGTGCAGACTGGGATCTGACCGTTCAGCGAATGAGGAAACCCACCAGGATGATCACGGCACAGGCAGCGAAGTAGCCAACCATCAGCTTCTTCATGTTTTCACTTCCAGGTTCGCGGAACATGTCAGGTGGCCTCGTGCGGATTCCCCGGGCACCCCGGAACAGAGCGCCATCTCGAACTAGGTAGGGTGCGGCCAGCACACGCGCCACTCACATCGTCGTGAGACCCGGCTCCATTCGTGCCGCCTCGCCACTGAACACCAGGGCCATCAGCACGAAGCCGCTGAACATCATCACGTAGCGCGCGATCCCGAGAAGCGGACGAAAGTCTTCCGGCGCCGTGTAGACAAGCACGCCGATCACGGGCAGCCCGACGCGCATGCTCCAGACAAGCACGAAACTGAAGAGGCCGCGCACGGGTATGACGAAGCTCGCGGCAAACATCGCAGCATAGGCGATGTGCCACTTCATCATGCTGGCCCACATGCGTTGCGCGACCTCGCCTTCGGTCAATGCCACGCCCGCATCCAGTCCCGCATACATCGTCAGGAAGTGGAGGTTCTCGGCATAGTCGAGCAGGCCCGTGGCAACCATGCCGGCAGCAGCCAGCCCGGCAATCCACGCATTCTCGGCCGACCTGAGCCCGGCCATCGCAAGCCCGATCGCGCCCGTGTAGGCCAGGATGAACAGGTTGTCGAACGTCAGCGTCAGCAGCAGCGGCTGGCGTGCCGCCATGAACTGTTCCGTGTAGCGCGCCAGCGCGAATACGCTCTCGAAACGCTGCTGGGTCACGCCGGCTTCAAGGGCGATCATCAGCATCACGGCAAGGATGCCCGCCGCTGTCACGGCGAGATAGGCGGCGGAACCCAGAAGGCGCGACATGAAATCCCCCTTAATGATTTTTATATCACTTATAATGATGCTTATATCACCAGAATGAGCAAAGTCAATCGTGGAAAGGATGCCGCCACGCGCAGTGGCCGCGCGCCCCGCCCCCGCAACCCCGCAGCCACGCGGGAAGCGCTGGTCGACGCGGCCGCTCGGATCTTCAATGGGTCGGGCTACTTTGCGACCGACACGAATGCGATCGCCCGCGAAGCAGGCTACGCTCCGGCCAGCTTCTACAAGCACTTCAAGGACAAGACGGCGATCCTGCTGGCGGTGTACGAAAACTACGTCCGGCTCGAATGGGCGGGGCTGGAATCTGCGATGGCCGAAGAGACAGGCCTGCGCTCGCGCCTGCGAAAGGCCCTCGCCTTCATCGTGGAGTTCCACGGCCACTGGTCCGCGTTCAGGACAGGCATTCGCGCCGTCGCACGCATCGAACCGGCGGTCGCGCAGGCGCTCAGGGCATCACGTGCCCGCCAGCTGGATCTGCTCGCCAGGGCCACGGGACTGGGTCAGCAGAAGCATCGCGCCTCCCTGCTGCTGGTTCTAAGCATCGTCGAGCGCCTGGCGGAAACAGTCATGGAAGGCGAAGCGGCCCAGCCTCCGGTGCGTCGGGAAGCAATGATGGAACAGGCCGAACGCGCCCTGTTCGCCCTGCTGGATCAATGAGCTTTGCTTGGCAGAAAGGGGCTACATCGCCCGCCGCGCGGCAAACGCCGCTGCAAGCGTGCCTTCATCAAGATAGTCAAGCTCGCCGCCCACGGGAACACCGTGCGCCAGGCGCGTGACGCTGGCACCTGCACCCGCAATGAGGTCGGTGACATAGTGCGCCGTCGTCTGGCCTTCCACGGTGGCATTGAGCCCGAGCACGACTTCGCGCACCCCGCCCTCCTTCACCCGGTCCACCAGCGTCGAGATGTTGAGCTGGTCGGGACCACGTCCGTCCAGCGCAGAAAGCGTGCCACCCAGCACATGATAGCGGCCGCGAAACACGCCGGCGCGCTCAAGGGCCCAGAGGTCGGCAACATCCTCCACGACGCAGATCAGACCCGCATCCCGTCGCGGATCCGCGCAGACCGAGCAGGTTTCCGCTGAATCGAGATTGCCGCACACGCGGCAGGTCTGGATCGTACGGCCCGCTTCCTCGAGTGCGGACGCCAGCGGCACCAGCAGCGCGTCCTTTTTCTTGAGCAGGAACAGCGCCGCGCGTCGCGCCGAACGCGGACCAAGTCCCGGCAGGCGTGCAAGCAACTGCACGAGACGCTCAATCTCGGGACCTGAAAGGGGTGCCGCCATCGATCAGAATTTCAGGCCCGGCGGAAGCGGCAACCCGCCGGTGACCTTGGCCATCTCCTCGCTGACGCGGGCATCGACCTTCGTCCGGGCATCATTGATGGCAGCGAGCAGGAGATCCTCAAGCATGCCGACATCCTTGGGATCGGCGAGCGACGGATCAATCCGGACGGCCTTTGCCAGTCCCTTGCCGTTCAGCGTCACCTTCACCATGCCGCCACCGGACTGGCCCTCGGCCTCGACGAGGCCGACCTTGTCCTGCGCTTCCTGGAAGCGCTGCTGCAGCATCTGCGCCTGTTTCATCATGTCGCTGAAATTCTTCATGCGTCGTCCCCACCTTCAACGGGAGCGGCATACTCGTCCCTGTCGCGCACGGCAACAAGGCGCGCCCCCGGAAAAATCGCCATGGCCGCCTTGAGCAGCGGATCCTGTTCGGCGGCCTCGCGGCGCGCACGCTCGGCAGCAATGCGCTGCTCGGCAATCGTCGGCGCACCTTCCGCGCTCGAGACCGAAACGATCCAGCGCTGGCCCGTCCACTTCGACAGGCGATCCGAAATCTCTCCCGGCAGGCTTGGCGGCGCCGACGGAGTCACGCGGATCTCGATGCGCTCGCGGTCAAAGCTGACCAGATGCACCTGGTTCTCCAGCGCATAGAGCAGGCGCATCTCCCGCTTCTCGCGGACAAAGGCGACAACATCCTCGAAGCTGCCGAGCATGACCGTCCCGCCCGGCGCCGGAGCGGTCTCGGGTGTCGCGCGCGGAACTGGCGGCGCCGAACTGACACTGTCACCGTTGGAACTCGCAGCGCGAAGGCTAGGCGCCGGTGGCGGCGCAGGGGAAGCGGCAGGTGTACCACTGCGCGGCGCGGCGCCACTTGCCCCCGTACCGAGTGAGCGGATGATCTGCTCGGTGGGCGGCAACTCCGACGCATAGCCAATGCGGATCATCGCCATCTCGGCGGCGGCAGCCGCGTCTGGAGCCGACTGCACTTCGCCAAGCGCCTTGAGAAGCAATTGCCAGGTGCGGGCAAGCTGCGGCAGCGCCAGCTTTGACCCCATCTCGCCGATGCGGCGCGCTTCTTCCGGCGGCGCCCCCGTGGCCGAGACGCTGCCTGTGACTTTCGCGCGTGTTACTTCATGGCAGATCTGCGTCAGGTCCTGCATGACCGCCAGCGGATCAGCACCTGAATCATACTGGCTGCGGAACTCCGACAGCGCATCGGGAATGGCGCCACGCATCAGTCGCTCGAAAAGCTCGAGACCACGGCTGCGGTCCGCAAGCCCCAGCATCAGACGCACGGGTTCGAGTTCAATCGTCCCGCCGCCGGCATGGGCAAAGGCCTGGTCGAGCAGCGAGAGCGCGTCACGCACAGAGCCTTCCGCCGCGCGCGCGATGAGGCGCAGGGCCTCCTCGTTCGCAGCCTGGTTCTCGGCCGCACAGATCCGCGCAAGATGTGCCGACAGCTCGTCCACGCTGACCCGCTTCAGGTCAAAGCGCTGGCAGCGCGACAGCACCGTGATCGGCACCTTGCGGATTTCGGTCGTTGCAAACGCAAACTTCACGTGCGGAGGCGGTTCTTCCAGCGTCTTCAGGAGGCCGTTGAACGCGGCCTTCGAGAGCATGTGAACTTCGTCGATGATGTAGACCTTGTAGCGGGCCTGCGCGGGTGCATAGCGCACGCCGTCGATCAGCTCGCGAATGTCGTCAATGCCCGTGTGCGAGGCCGCGTCCATTTCATAGACGTCGACATTGCGCGAGTCCGCGATCGACACACACGGGTCACAGACGCCACACGGCGTGACCGTGGGCTCCGTCCGCTTCCCGTCCGGCCCGATGCAGTTCAGCGCCTTGGCGAGGATGCGTGCTGTCGTGGTCTTCCCCACGCCGCGCACGCCGGTCAGCATGAAAGCATGGGCGATGCGGCCCGCAGCAAATGCGTTGGCCAGCGTCCGCACCATGGCAGCCTGCCCGATGAACGCATCTTCGAATGTCTGAGGTCGGTACTTGCGGGCGAGAACGCGATAGGCACCGTCGGATTTCGCAGCGCCTGCGCCGGCCGTGACGGCGCCGTCTTCACCGGCAGTGCTGGAACCCTTGTCCTTTTTGCTCGCCATGCGTGATGAGGATCCAAAGGTGAGAGGCTGACGAACGACCCGAGTCGAAACTCGTTGCGGCTGCTTCCTTCCGGACCTGACCGGGTTGGCGAGGAACTCGTCCGCCGCCAACCTCCCGGGGGACTATATCGGGCCCGGCGAACCAAAACGCAAGCACCCCGGACATTGCAGCGCGGAGCCCCCTCGTGCGAATGTCACCTCATCGAAATCTGTGGAAAGGCGCCCCGCCGCATGAGCCTGGTTTTACCCAAAAATCCCAACGTTTTCGCGAATTCTCCGCTCGACCGGGCTGCCCATCACCGAACCGACGCCGAATGGCTCAAGGCGGCCATGTCTGACAGCCGGTCGGCCTTCATGCCGCTGTGGCGGCTGATGCCCTTTCTGGTCAAGGGACGCGACGGACGAAGGGAGGCCGGCTGGATCACCGCCGACCTCGCACGCCAGCTCATACGCCCCGGCACGACACCCGTCTTCCTGGGCCTCCTGAAGGGGGCCGCTCACTTCGCCATCGACATCTCTTCGGAACGCGACCCCGACAAGTCGGGAGTGCTTGCAGGCCTCGGCACGTTTGGAGATCTGAGAACTGTCGCCGAGGAAATCGACAGGGGCGACGCCGCCATCCTCGCGCAGGCGAAGTCGATCATCGACTGGCACCAGCGCCATGGCTTCTGCGCGAATTGCGGTGCCCCGACGGTGGCGGCCGATGCGGGCTACAAGCGCGTGTGCGAGCCGTGCAAGACGGAGCACTTCCCGCGCACGGACCCGGTCGTGATCATGCTGCCGATTCACGGGGACACCTGCCTGATGGGGCGCCAGCCCAAGTGGCCCGCAGGCTTCTTCTCGGCACTCGCAGGCTTTATCGAACCCGGAGAAACGATCGAGGAAGCCGTAGCGCGCGAATGCATGGAGGAAGCCGGCATCTCGATTGACCAGGTCAGCTTCCACTCGACCCAGCCATGGCCCTACCCGTCATCGCTGATGATCGGCTGCTACGCACGCGCAACCACCACGCAGATCACGCTCGACGGCAACGAATTGTCCGAGGCGAAATGGTTCACCAAGGACCAGATCCGCGCCGCGATGGCAAAGGGCACGAATGAACTGCGCATGCCCCCCGCCCTCGCCATCGCTCATCAACTGGTGAAGAGCTGGGTGGAAGAAAACTAGGACGCGCGCCGGCGGGCATCAGCCCACCGGCTTCACCAGTGTCTTGCGGAACGGATGCGCGGGATAGACGCCGAGCACCCGCAGGTGTGACGTGAAGAACTGAAGCTCTTCCAGCGCCAGACGGACGTTGCGCTCCTCGGGATGGCCTTCGATGTCGGCATAGAACTGCGTGGCATTGAACGAGCCTTCGATCTGGTAGGACTCGAGCTTCGTCATGTTCACGCCGTTTGTCGCGAACCCGCCCATCGCCTTGTAGAGCGCGGCCGGCACGTTGCGCACGCGGAACACGAACGACGTCATCACATCGCCGCTGCCCGGTTCGGCATCATCCGCCTCGCGCGCCATGATGAGGAAGCGCGTGGTGTTGTGCGGTGCGTCCTCGACATCCTTCTTCAGGATATCGAGCCCGTAGATTTCGGCGGCGAGCCGTGACGCCAGCGCGGCGACGGTAGGATCCTTGTTCTCTGCGATCTGTCGTGCGGAGCCCGCCGTGTCAGCGCCCACGATCATCTTCAGCCCCATGCTGCGGATGATGTTGCGGCACTGACCGAGTGCCGGGATCTGGCTCATCACCGACTTGATGCCTTCAAGCTTGGCCCCCTTGAGCCCGAGCAGCTGGTGGTGAATCCGCAGGAAGTGCTCGCCAATGATGTAGAGGCCCGACTCGGGCAGCAGGTGATGGATGTCCGTGATGCGCCCGTGCAGCGAGTTCTCGACCGGGAGCATCGCAAGCCGTGCCTGTCCGTCTTTCACCGCCGCAAACACGTCCTCGAACGTGGCGCAGGGAAGCGCCGTCATGCCGGGATAGGCCTCCTGGCAGGCCATGTGGGAATTCGCGCCAGGCTCACCCTGGAATGCAATCGTCGAGTTGGGATCGGACATCACTTCGCTTTCTTCAGTCGCATGCCGATGATCTGCCGGGCCCTTTCGAGGTCGGCAGGTGTATCGACGCCAAGGGGAACTGCATCAACGGCACGAACGGCGACACTCATGCCCGCTTCGAGGGCACGCAACTGCTCAAGCTTCTCGCGCTTCTCCAGCGGCGATGGCGGCAGCTTCACGAAACGCTCGAGCGCAGCACGGCGATAGGCATACATGCCGATGTGGTGGTAGTGCGGCCCCTCTCCCCACGGCGCGGTCGCACGCGTGAAGTACAGGGCCCGCCCCTCCCGCCTGTCGGCGGGCAATGCCAGAACGGCCTTTACGACATTCGGGTTCGTCCGTTCAGACTCTTCCACGATCTCGGTGACCAGCGTCGCGATGTCGGCCCCGGACTGAACAAGCGTCTCTGCCACGCCTCGAACGAGCGCAGGGTCGAGCGTCGGCAGGTCGCCCTGGACGTTCACGATCACCTGGTGCTTGCGTTCCGGGTCGAGGCGGGTAAGGGCCTCAAATATCCGGTCCGACCCGGATGGATGATCCGGATCAGTCTGCACGGCCTCACCACCGGCCGCCGTGACGGCGGCAACGATCTCGGGTTCGGCTGCCGCAACGGCAACACGCCCGCAGCCGGCTTCCATCGCACGGCGCCAGACATGGACGATCATCGGTTCGCCGTGGATATCGGCCAGGGGTTTGCCCGGCAGGCGCGTCGACGCCATGCGGGCGGGTATCAGGATCAGTGGTTCGCTCATCTCAAGGACAGTGTGTTCTAGGCTTCCGTCGCGAACCAAAATGCGACGTTCCGCCGCAATGACCCCAAAGCCACCAAAGCTATTGTCGGCCCCGCATTTCAAAGTGCTGCGCTCTGCCGGTTTCTGCGTGCAGCATGTCCTGAAGTTTCCTGATTCTTCCGCCAAAGTCACCGTGCAAGGGTTGCTCTATGGATTCCTTCGAGTGGAACAAGATTTTCGGCGCCGTGCTTGGCACGGTGCTGGCAGTGGTCACGCTCAACATTCTGGTTGATGGCCTCATGACACCGCCCAAGGCCGACAAGCCGGGCATGGAAGTTGTCGTGGCAGAGGCCCCGGGCGGCGGCGGAACCGCGACACCGGAAGTCGAAGTGAAGCCCGACTGGGGCACGCTGATCCCGGCAGCCGATCTCGCGGCTGGCGATAAGGCGCACGTCCGATGCCAGCAGTGCCATGACTTCGCGAAGGGCGGCCCCAACAAGATCGGTCCGAACCTCTACGGCATTGTCGGTGCAAAGCACGGCCACGCCGAAGGCTACGCCTATTCGCCTGCGATCGTTGCGATGAAGGACAAGGATTGGGGCTACGACGAACTCGACGCCTTCCTGAAGAACCCGAAGGCCGCCATTCCCGGAACAAAGATGTCGTTCGCCGGTCTGTCGAAGCAGGCTGATCGCGTGAACCTCATCGCCTACCTGCGTACGCTGTCGGACGCGCCGATGGCGATCCCGGCCCCGAACCCGGCAGCGCCGCCGCCGGCTGCACCGGCAGATGGCACGGAGCCGCCAGCTGGCGAACTTCAGGCACCGCCGCCCGGCGCCACGCCGGAAGGCGCGGCAGCACCTGCTGCCGGCACGCCTGCCGCACCGGCGGCACCCGGTGCCGCGACACCGGCACCTCCGGCAGCCACGCCTGCAGCACCGGCGACAGCGCCCGCAAAACCGGCAGGCGGTGGTCACTAGCTGACCAAACCCCGACATGGCCAAGGGCGCGCTTTACTTCCAGCCGATTGGCTATCCGCTCGAATTGTGGACGCCTCACCTGAGGCGTCTGCTTCCCGACCTCGACATCCGTACCGAAGATCCACCGGCCCGCACGGATGATGTCCATTACTGCATTGCCTGGAAACCGAAGCCGGGCTCGCTGGCCGCACTTCCGAACCTGAAAGTGGTCTTCTCGATGGGCGCGGGCGTCGACGCGATCGTCGCCGACACGACCTATCCGCGCCACGTTCCGCTCTCGCGCGTCGTCGATCCAACGCTGAGCCAGTCTATGTCCGAGTACGTTGTGCTGAACGTGCTGTACTGGCATCGTCGCATGCACGACCTGCAGTCCCTGCAGCGCGCATCAAAGTGGCGCCAGATAGCTTCGCCGCGCGCCGAGAATGTGCGCGTCGGCATTCTTGGCTTCGGAGTTCTCGGGCAGGCGGCAGCCGTTCCGCTCAAGGCCCTGAACTACCGCCTGTCGGGCTGGAGCGCGACACAGAAGACGGTGGAAGGCGTTACCACATTTCACGGACAGGAAGGCCTCGTGCCCTTCCTGAACCAGACGGACATCCTCGTGTGCCTCCTGCCGCTCACGCCGGATACCCGCGGCATCCTGAACGCGCGCACCTTCGCCGCCCTTCCGGCAGGCGCCTGTGTGATCAACGCTGCCCGCGGCGGCCACCAGGTCGAGGCAGACCTCATCCAGGCGCTGGACAGCAACCATTTGCGCGGCGCGACGCTGGATGTATTCGCAACAGAACCCCTGCCCTCGACCAGCCCGCTCTGGACCCATCCGAAGATTGTGGTGACACCTCACGCGGCGGCAGCCACCGACCCGGTTTCATTCATGGCCCACGTAGCGCGGACGATCACACGTGTCGACCAGGGCCTTCCGCCCGAGAACCAGGTGGATTTCACGCGCGGCTACTAGGCGCGCCGTTCAGCCATAACGGGCTTGCAGCATCGAGAAGATCGCGCGGATCCCCTGTGCTTCCGCCCCGAGCGGGCGACCGGGTCGCGCACGATCATTCCACGCTGCAATGTCAAAATGCGCGAAAGACTTCGCCTTCTCGACAAAGCGCTCAAGGAACAGCGCTGCCGTGATCGCTCCCGCATTCGGACTGCCTGGATTGTTGGTCAGGTCAGCCACCTTGCTTTCTATCAGCTCGGCGTAACCGCGCCACAGCGGAAACCGCCACATCGCATCGGCCTCCCGCGCAGCCGCAGCCTCAAGCTGGGACGCAAGCACGTCATCCTGCGTGAAGAATGGCGGCAGGTCGAAGCCCGTCGCGACTCGCGCGGCACCTGTCAGCGTGGCCATGCAGATCATGAGGTCCGGCGCTTCCGTGTCTCCTTCGGCAAGCGCATCGGCAAGGACCAGTCGTCCCTCCGCATCGGTATTGCCAACCTCGACGGTTAGACCCTTGCGGCTGCGGAACACGTCACCCGGGCGATAGGCATCACCCGAAATGCTGTTCTCCACCGCCGGGATCAGCACGCGCAGCGACACCGGAAGCTTCGCATCCATCACCATGTGCGCGATGCCCAGCACCGCGGCAGCGCCACCCATGTCCTTCTTCATCGTCAGCATTGCGCTCGACGGCTTGATGTCGAGGCCACCGGAGTCGAAGCAGACGCCCTTGCCCACCAGCGTCACCTTAGGATGCCGCGCATCCCCCCAGCGAATGTCGATGAGACGTGGGCTTCTCGACGAACCCGCGCCAACAGCCCAGATCAGGGGGAAGTTCTTTTCGACGAGCGCGCGGCCCTCGATGACGGAACAGTCCGCCCGATGCTCGCGCGCGAGGTCAGAAGCCGCCACCGCAAGCTCGCCCGGACCCATCTCGTTGGCAGGCGTGTTGACGAGGTCTCGCGCTAGGAACAGACCGCGCGCCACGCGCAGCACCTGCGCATGATCGGCGCCCTCCGGCCAGACAAGAACCGGACCAGACTTCGTCGTGTCCTTGCCCTTGTAGCGCGAGAAGCGGTAGTGCCCCATCGCCCAGGCCAGGGCCAGCGTCGTGCCGCTGCGCGAGGTGGGCGCGGTAGCCAGCCGGTAGTGACCCGCAGGCAGGCTGGCCGCAAGCGCCGCGCACTGGAACGGATCCTCGTCTTTGCCGATACCAAAGGCGATGCCTGACACACTTCCGTCCGGCCCCGGCAGATGCTGGATCTTTCCGGCGGCAGCCGTGAAACCGGAAGCCTTCAGCCACGCTGCATGCGCCTTCAGTGCGCCGCCAAGCATGTCTTCGGCCGTCGAGAAGCTGACGAGATGGACCGGGATGGCGCTGCTGCTGTCGGCAGAAAAGAAACGCGAGATGTCCATGGAGCAAGGATTTCCTGCAGGTTGTTAGGTGCGGACTTCAGGCCTGTCGGGCGGGAATGGCTGCCGCGACCATCATCAGGATGGCAAAGGCACTGGCGTAGTAGCCCACAACATGGGGAGAGGCAAAGGCATTGAGCCCCAACAGCGCAACACCGGCACCCGCTAGCGCCGCACCGAAGAGGCGCGTGAGCGTCATCGTCGAAACACCTTCAGCGCGCCAGCACAGGATGCCGGCCGCGAACAGCAGCACGGACATCGCCGGTGCAATCATCGGCTTGATCGCGAGGTTCATGCCCAGCGACTGAAGCACAAGCATCAGGCACGTCAGGTTGATCGCCACGATCTGGGACATGTTGAGGATGAGAAAGGGACGAAGGCCGTCGACGGCGACGAAAGCCTTGTGCTGCCACGCTGCGAGTGCTGTCCCCGCCAGCCCGGCCACGGCCGCGAAGTTTGCAACAAGCAGCACCGTGCTCGCACGCGTACCGATGATGGTCATCCGGCCCAGGACATCCCACTGGATCACCATGCGGTTCGGCAGTTCGGCATAGAAATGCGAGACCAGCGCCGTGGGAGCGAGCCCAAGCACGATCATGACGGCATAGGTAAAGAGCGGCTGCTTGCGCGCCACGTTGCGCCCCCCACGCGCCGGGCCCCCTCAGGCCTCAGCGGCTGAGGTTAGCGTAAAAGCGCTGGGCGCCCGGGTGCAATGGTGCATTTGCCACGGCGGTGGCCTTTTTATGGTCGAGGCTCGCTGCAAAAGCGCCGCGCGCCTTCACTTCCCGCTGGTTCGCCGGATTCCAGAAGGCCCTGACCACCTGTTCAGCCACGCCGCGATCGAGCCCCTTGTGCACGACCCACACGCTCGCCACCCCCAGCGTCTGGACGGCTTTGGACGATCGATATGTGCCCGCCGGAAGGCTGATCCGGCTATAGGTGTCATTACGGCGGGACAGCTTCTGCAGTGTCTTTGCTTCCACGCCCAGCAGCCGCGCATAGCCACGGCGTGTGAGTTGGTCCACGACGCCAACCGGAGAAACGCCCAGGACAAACAGCGCATCGATCTTGCCGGCGCGAAGGTCATCGCCCGCACGATCCGCCGGCACGCGCCGGACGGATTGCGGGAACTTCAGGCCAGCGGCCTGAAAGAGCTGGCGCACCGTGTACTCCGTCGCCTGGTTGGCCGTGTCAATTGCGATGCGGCGCCCCTGCAGGTCCTTCAGGCGCTTGACCTTGGACCGCGCGGACACGGCGATATGGAGGGCTTCGTCATGAAGCCGGGCAAGCACGCGCAGGTCGCTGAGCGGTCCCTCTTCGGAAAAGGGACCCGTACCGTCTATGGCGGCCTCAAGGATGTCTCCCTGGATCAGGGCGGACTGGACGGTCTTGCGCTGGACAGCGAGCGCGTTGGAGACCGAGCCACTTGAAGAGCGGGTCGTCGCAATCAGGCCGCTGGGACCGCAAACCGAGCCCATGGAGCATTTGACGAGCCCCGGGGGGTGGCTGATCGTGATGGCGATCGCCTCGCCTGCCGGAAGGTAGGAACCTGACACGGGCCCGGTGGCGATCTGGAAAGGTATGCGTTCGAGCTCGGGAGGATTTTGCGCCCGCGCAACCGTCATCAGGATGCCCGCCGTCATCCCGAAGGCAAGCGCCAGGAAGACTGCAAGGGCCTGTGTCCGTGACGAAACGCTCATCATGAAAGATATAGGCCTCAACTCATACCGCCGAAAGCCGCGTTAACACGCGATTATGCTTAAACATTTGTTATTCGCTTTGCAGTGACATTACGCACGTTCTGCAGGGTGTCAGCATCACAAATGCGCGCGCCCGCTTTTCCTGCCGAAGAGGAATACAAATGGGCCCCATTCTCCGCCACAAGCTGGTGCTTTCCGCCAGCCGCATCGCCATCATCGCGGCAACCGTCGCCTTGAGCGGCTGCAGCGGCGCAAACTTCTTTTCTGGATCCGACAGCCCGGGCACGCGCAACCTCATCGTTCCTGACAAGCAGGACGTCGTGGGTGGTGCCGCCTACTGGGGCGCCCGGTACGAAGCCAACCGTTCGGACATTCCGGCAGCCTTGAGCTTTGCGCGGAACCTCCGGCAGATGGGCGGCGCCCAGCAGGCCGTGACCCTCCTGAAGGAGGTCGTCATGACGGCACCTGACAATCCGAGCGTGCTCTCCGAATATGGCAAGGCCTTGACCGCCGTGGGGCGTTCTCAGGACGCCATCCCCTTCTTCGCCCGCTCGGTGCAGATGGACAGCCGCGACTGGACCACGTTCTCCGCTTACGGCGTCGCCCTCGACCAGACCGGCGCCCACAAGCAGGCGCAGGACAATTATTTCGTGGCGCTCGACCTCTCGCCGAACAACCCCACCATCCAGGGCAACCTTGCGATGTCCTACGTCCTGTCGGGCCAGATTGCCCAGGGCGAAGCCATCCTGCGCAAGCTGGTCGCACGGCCCGATGCCACCGCCCAGATGCGCCAGAACCTCGCCATGGTGGCCTCTCTGAAGGGCAACAAGGCAGAAGCCGAGCAGTTGGCCCGCCAGGACCTGGCCGCGCCGGATGTGTTCAACAACATGGCCGTCATGCGCCAGCTCAGCGCGACCAACGCCAAGCCCGCTGACGCCCCCAAGGCACCTGCGCCCGCCCCCGCCAGCGTGATCCCGTCCGAAGCGAAGGCCGTCCCGGCGGCGGCCCTGACGACGAAACCGGCGTCGTATCCGCCTAACGGCGCTCCGCCGCTGGTCCGTCCCAAGGACACAAGCGTCCTCCCCGTTCCGACCCGTCCGATGGCGCCAATCCCCGACGCCGACGACAGCGAAGCCCCTGCACCCGCAAAGGCTGCGGACGCTGGCGCCCCTGTGAGCATCGTGGCTCCGGCGGTGGCTGCAACGGCGCCCGCCGCGAGCGCACCGGCAAAAAAGAAGCCGCCCGTGACGATGGCCCCGATCGCGGATGATGAAGTGGCGCCGGCCAAGACGGCAGCACCAGCGCCGGCCTCGGCACCGGCGGCCAAGCCTGCGAACCAGGCGTCGACGGCACCCGTGTTGCGCCAGTCCCAGCGCGACGACAGCCTTGACGCTGAAGCGGTTGAAATGGCGGTCAGCGCTTACTGATCCAGCCCGGATACAAACAAGAAAGCCGCGCTGTCGCCAGCGCGGCTTTTTTGCGTCAGCCTTTAGGTTGCGGCCCCCCAAGACGGGAAGCCGCAAGTGCAATTCAGAGCTTCATGATCTTGATGGCGGCCGGGCCAAGGATGATGGCAAACAGCGCCGGCAGGAAGAATACGATCATCGGCACGGTCAGCTTGGCCGGCAGCGATGCAGCCTTCTTCTCGGCTTCCATCATGCGCATTTCGCGGTTCTCGAGGGCCATGACGCGCAGGGCCGTACCCAGCGGCGTACCATAGCGCTCAGCCTGGATCAGTGACGTACACACCGCCTTCACGCCCGGATGGGCACAGCGCTTCGAGAGGTTTTCGTACGCCATGCGGCGATCCGGAAGATAGGACAGCTCTGCGGTTGTCAGCGCGAACTCTTCGGCGAGCTCAACGGACTGGCTACCGATTTCCGATGCCACCTTGTTGAACGCAGATTCAACGGACATGCCGGACTCAACGCAGATCAGCAACAGGTCGAGCGCGTCCGGAAAGGCTTTCATGATCGACGTCATGCGCTTGTCGATCATGTTCTGCACGTAGAGGTCAGGCAGGTAGAAACCGACGAATGCAGCGCCGAAAGCCGCCCCCACCTTCCCCAGTGGTGCCATCTGGTACTTCGACAGGAAGAACAGATAGACGATGGCCGCCGCGAACACCACGAAGGGCATGACGAAGCGGAAGAACATGAAGGTATAGATCGCCGACTGGCCGCGGAAACCCGCGCGCGAGAGCTTGTCTTTGGTATTTGCTGACTCAAGCAGGTTGCGCAGGTTCAGCTTCTCGACGGTGTTCTTCATGAACGCGGTCGGATTGGAGCGCAACTGGCCTTTCTTGGAGAGCGCCTCGCGCTGCATGCGGCGAAGCTCTTCGCGTCGCAGCGCCACGCTCTTCAGGCGCGCATTCAGCTTGTCGCCGGCAAGGAGTGGAAAGGCGAGCGTCAGGACGGTGGCAAACGTGGCAAGCGCCACGAGCATCGTCACCATGAACTGACGGTCAAAGAGGGCGTTGATGAAACTGTCCATGGCCAGGTTTTCCGTCAGAACTTGAAGTTGATCATCTTCTTCATGACGAAGATGCCGAGCGACATCCACACACCACAGCAAAGCAGCAGGAAGTTGCCGAACCGCTCCGTGAAGAGCAGCATGATGTAGTCAGGTGTCGTGAAATAGACGAGCGTCGCCACGATGATCGGCAGCGAGCCGATGATGCCGGCCGAGGCCTTCGCTTCGGACGAAAGGGCCTGGATCTTGGCCTGCAGTCGCTTGCGGTCACGCAGAACGCCGGAAAGATTGCCGAGAGCCTCCGACAGGTTGCCACCGGTCTTCTGCTGGATCGTCAGCACGATCTGGAAAAAGTTCACTTCGGCGACAGGCATGCGCTCATACATGCGGCGCAGGCCATCTTCGAGGGTCACGCCAACCTTCAGGCCTTCAACGATGTTCCTGAACTCGGGCCCGACAGGTTCGGAAGCCTCCTGCGCGATGATCTTGAGACACTCGTTAAGCGGAAGGCCCGACTTCACGCCACGAACGATGACGTCAATCGCGTTTGCGAATTCCTTCAGGAACGCCTTCTTGCGGCGCCCGATCGAGAAGGCCAGCAACCAGCGCGGAAAGCCGATGCCGACCACCGCACCCGCACCGATAGCAACGTACCAGTCATACCCCATGATCATGAACATGCCGACGGCAACAACGCCCAGCACGCCCGTCATGATCATGAACTTCTGCGGATCGATCGACCAGTCCGCCTGCTGCAGCATTGCCGCCAGCGTGGGCTTGGAGTTTGCCTGGGCCTGCTTGCGCTCGATTTCCTTGAGTGTATCCTGAACCTGCTTGCGCCGCTTGGCGTTTGATTCCGCGCTGTCCGCCCCCTTGCCACCAGCCGTCTTCGCCGTGCCGCCGCGCGCTGCCGCTGCCACGCGCTTGTTTGCGCGGGCGCTGTCACCGCCGGCGCCGAGGAAAGCAAACGCAACCCCGCCGACAGCCAGGGCCGTCGTGAGAGCCACTCCGATGATCATCAACGTCGCCTGATCCATGGCGGCTCAGGGCCTCCCGGCCCTCCTCCCTAGTTACCCGCCGCCGCTTCAAGCGCGTCGAGCAGCTCTTTCTCACGATTGTAGTAACGCGCACGCTCCCAGAACGCCGGGCGCGAAATGCCGGTCGACACGTGGCGACCCTTCACGCGTCCGGACTCGTCTTCTCCCGTGATCTCGTAGACGAAGAGGTCCTGGGTGATGATCACGTCGCCTTCAAGGCCGATGACTTCCGTGATGTGTGTAATGCGGCGCGAACCATCGCGAAGGCGCGCCGCCTGGACGATGACATCGATCGCACCCACCACCATTTCACGAATGGTCTTGGACGGGAGGTTGTAGCCGCCCATCGTGATCATGGATTCAATACGCTGCAGGGCTTCGCGTGGGCTGTTGGCGTGCAGCGTGCCCATCGAGCCGTCGTGGCCCGTGTTCATGGCCTGCAGGAGGTCGAAGGCCTCCGGTCCGCGGACTTCGCCCACGATGATGCGTTCAGGGCGCATGCGCAGACAGTTCTTGACGAGGTCACGCATCGTGATCTCGCCCGTGCCTTCAAGGTTGGGCGGGCGCGTTTCGAGGCGAACCACATGCGGCTGCTGCAGCTGGAGTTCGGCGGCGTCTTCGCAGGTGATGACGCGCTCGTCGAGATCGATGAAGCCGGTCATGCAGTTGAGCAGCGTCGTCTTGCCTGAACCCGTACCACCAGAGATCAGCACGTTGCAGCGAACATTGCCGATAATCCCGAGGACCTGCGCACCTTCAGGAGAGATGGACCCGAATTTCTGCAGGTCCGCCATCTTCAGCTTGTCTTTTTTGAACTTTCGGATCGTGAGCGTCGGCCCGTCAATCGCGAGTGGCGGCGCGATGACGTTGACACGGGATCCGTCTGGCAGACGCGCGTCGCATATCGGCGAGGATTCATCCACGCGTCGTCCGATCTGGCTGACGATGCGTTGGCAGATATTCATCAGCTGGGCGTTGTCACGAAACCGGATGTTCGTGAGCTGCACCTTTCCCGACACTTCGATGAAGACGCGATCAGCACCATTCACCATGATGTCGGCGATGTCATCGCGCGCCAGCAGCGGCTCAAGCGGGCCATATCCAAGGACGTCATTGCAGATGTCCTGGAGCAGCTGTTCCTGCTCCGCGATCGACATCACGACGTTCTTGATCGATATGATTTCGTTGACGATGTCGCGGATTTCTTCACGTGCCGACGCGGCATCGAGCTGCGCCAGCTGCGCCAGGTCGATGGTATCGATCAGCGCATTGAAAATCGTCGTCTTGACTTCGTAGTACTGGTCCGAGCGCGAGTCGATGGCCACGGGAGGCGGAGGCGGCTCCGAAGCCTTGCCGGCCGGCTTTGCACCGCCGCTCTTGGCTGCGGCAGGAGGAGGCGGCGGAGGCGGAGCAACAGTCGTACCACCGCTTCTCTCGCGCGGTGAACCTTCGTTGCCACTACCGGAACGCTTGCCAAACATGTGGGACTAGGCCTTCTTGCGTCGCAGGAAATCAAAGCTCAGCTTGCTGCTCGGCTTGGCATCCACGCGCGGTTCACGCCCGGTCAGGACTTGTGCCAGTTCGCGGAACCCCTGCGCCGCACGCGACTGCGGGTTGAGCTCGCCAACGGTTTGGCCGTTGTTGTTGGCTGTCGCAAACGTCTGCGGATCGAATGGCATGATGAGCGCAGGCTCGCATCCCATCGCCTCGGCGAAATCCTTGACCGGGATCTCGGGGCGCCGGGGTATGCCGACCTGGTTCAGCACGAACTTGAGCGGCTTGTCGTTGGGTCGCGCCTGGTTGAGCATGTCATAGAGGTTTTTGCCGTTGCGCAGGCTCGACAGTTCCGGCGTCGCCGTGATGATGATCTCGTCGGACGTCGTGAGCACCTGCTTGACCCACGGCGCCCAAATATGAGGCACATCGACGATCACGCATGGCGAAACCTGCCTGACGGCATCAATGACCGTTTCCACGGCCTCGGCCGAGATCGGGCTTTCGCGATCAAGCGCTGCAGGAGAAATGAAGAGGTTCAGGCGGCTGCTGTGCTTGATCAGCAGGCGATCAAGCAGCACGTCGTCAAGGCGCTCCGGACTGGCAAGCGCTTCCGCCACGCCCTGCCCCGCGTCCTGGTTGAAGTCGAGGCCCGTTGTGCCGAAAGCCACGTCAAGGTCGACAATGGTCGTGGCGATCTGCAGGTCTTCCGCAATCGACCAGGCAACGCTGTGCGCAAAGGTCGACGACCCGGCGCCACCGCGGGCACCAAAGAACGCGAAAACCTTGCCGATCGGCGCAGATGCCTGCCCATGATAGAGTGCAGCAAGCGCCTCGATGATCTGAAGCGGATTCAGTGGCGCAACCAGGTATTCGCTGATGCCCTGACGGATCATCTCGCGATACAGCGTGATGTCGTTGGAACCACCAATCACGATGACCTTCGTACCCGGGTCACAAACGTGCGACAGCTTCTCCAGGTCGGCGAGAATGGCCGGGCCACGCTCGCGGGTTTCCACCATGATCACATTCGGCGTCGACGAGTCCTGGAAGTACTCGACAGCACCAAACATTCCGCCCATGTGAACGGTCAGGTGTGCCTTGGCAAGCCGTCTGTCCTGACCTGCACGCTGGATCGCATTGCCGGTTTCCGGCGACTCGCAGAACGCATGGATCGAGATGCGCGGTACCGGGCGATCCTGGACGGGTGCGCCGAACGGAACTTCGGTCTTATCCGGTGACTTGGACTTGCTCATGACGTGCCGTTCCTCAACTTCTCAAACTCGATGCAACTACTGCTGTGCGCCCACGTCGGAAACCGTGCCGCTGTCTTCATTGGATGTGCGCTTCGTGAATGTCGGTTCGCCCTTGCGATACTTCTGCAGCATGTCCGAGCGACGCAACGCATCTGGCTTGTCAAGGGTGCGCGGACGCTCGAGGTCGCGCGGATCCTCGATGATGGCAGCCAGGTTGTGCTGGCTCGAGCAACCGAACTCCGGCCACGGCAGGTTGCGCGGCGCAAAGGCCAGGTTCTCGGACCAGTCCTTGCCACACTCTGCGGCGACGGCAGCATCCGAGATGAAGCTGAGCGTCACCGGTGCGGTGTCATCACCCTTGGCAGCGCGATAGGTCGCCGTACGGATTGCATTCTTGCCGACACCGGCAGAAGCGAGGATCTTGCGGATCTCGCTCACGGCGGCGTTGGCATCCGTTCCTCCGGGAGAGGAAATGCTGAGGGCACCATGTCCCCTCGCCGTCCATTCTTCCGCAAAGGCCTGGACGCGATCAGCTTCTCCGTGACGGATGCCGCTGCCATCGCTGTCGGTCTGGACGACCAGCGTCACGACCTGCGGCTCCACCTTGATGGGGAAGCGGTTCTCGAGGCCCGACAGGTGCTCGGGTCCGTTCTCCGCCGGCGTGTTGCAGGCGGCGGCTGAAATGGCCATCACTCCCATGACGGCGATGCGGCTGATGAAACTCATGACAGTGATCCTAACCTTTCGGTAATTGCCAAATCCTTGAGCGAAGCGCGTTGCCTCGAATGATAAGCGTTACTGAACCGTGAACCCGACAGGCCCCTTGAGCGAACCCTGCACGGGCTTGCCCTTGCCGTAGACGGCATTCAGGCGTGACAGCAGCACCGTCTCGGCATCGGACGCCGGCACGAAACCGTCGACAGGCGTCGCCAGGTCGCGACCGGCGACCGGCTTGACGAGGTACGGCGTCACGATCACGACAAGTTCGGTTTCTCCCGACTGGAAATCGCGGCTCTGGAAGAGCGCACCCAGCACCGGGATGTTCTTGAGGCCGGGAATACCGTCGATGTTTTGCTTCATCGACTGCTGCAGCAGGCCCGCCATGACCATGCTCCCGCCCGAAGGCAGTTCAACGGTCGTCTCGGCGCGTCGCACCCTCAGGCCCGGAATGGTGATGCCGTTGGCGCCACCGGCTGTCGACACGAAGGCATTCTCCGACGTCACCTCCGACACTTCCGTCGAGATGCGCAGGCTGATGCGTCCTTCGGACAGGACCAGCGGCGTGAACCCGAGCCCAACGCCGAACGGCTTGAACTCGATGGTAACGTTACCATCCTGGTCACGACCAACAGGAACCGGGAACTCGCCACCAGCGAGAAACTTCGCCGACTCGCCCGACACCGCCGTGAGGTTCGGTTCGGCGAGCGTACGGATCATGCCCGAGCGCTCGAAGGCGCGCAGAACCGCCTCCACAGAGTTGCCCAGAGTGGTTTCGCCGATCTGGAGTGCTTGCGACGTCGACAGGGCCTGGCCGAGCAGCGAGAACGGGTTGACGCTGGTTGCCTGCACCGGGATCGACTTGCCGATATCGAAGGCGGCCGCGAAATTGGTTCCAAGCTGCTTCGACAGGCTGCGCTGCATTTCCGCAACGCGCACGCTCAGCATGACCTGGTCGCCGCCCCTGACGCCAACGCGGCTCACCACCGAGTCCTGGCTCATCGCCTTGCCTGATTCAGTGACGTAGCGCATTGCGATCTGGCGGGCCGCTTCGGCATCGCTGGCATTCTTCACGGAGCCGTTCAGAACGACGCTGTCATTGATCGTCTCAACCTGGACGCTTGCGTCCTTGACGTTGCGCTCGATGATCGTCTTCAGCTCGCCCATGTCGCGTTCGACGCGGATTTCCAGGTTGAGCAGCTGCTTGCCGTTGGCCGCAAAGAAGAACGCATTGGTCGGGCCCGACTTCAGGCCAACCAGGTAGATCTGGCGCGGCGTTCGCACAATGGCGTCAACCACGGCAGGATTGGACACGAGCACGTCACGCGCATCCTCCGGCAGTTCGACGATCATGCCCTTGTTGATCGACAGCGTGACCCTGTGCGACTGCGGACCCGATCCGCCCGGACGGATTCTCAGTTTCTCCACCTGGTCGGACACGGCCGGCCTCGCGGCAGCCTGCTTCTCCCCGTCGGCTGCCGCGGTCAGCGAAAGCGAAGCTCCGATGGCGGCGAGGATTACTAAGCGCGTGGTTTTCATTGTGTCACCTGTTACTCGCTTGCTGCGGCTGTCGACTTGCTGGGCATGCCATAGCGCAGCACTGTGATTCCGTCGGCGCCCTCCGTCTCAAACGGATTGGCCGTGTTGTCTGCCGTCTGGCTCGTGCCTTCCGGCTTGGAAAGGGAACGCAGGGTCAGCGACAGGTCACCCATCGCCTCGGCCAGCGCCAGAATTTCCGACTCGCGCTCGCTGAGCTCGAGCGTCGCGGTCTTGCCGACGATCGCCTTGGAGTCGCCCTCCTCGTCCGATGTCTGGTCGACCGCAAGCACGCGGATGTCGCGCAGCACCGTCGCAGCCTGGTAACTTGGAACGCCCGAGGCGTCCTGGCCGAGCTTGCGCGTGAGAATGACATCGACGCGATCATTGGGAAGGATGAAGCCACCGGCACCGCGTTCAGCGTTGACCTTGACGCCAACGGCGCGCTTGCCCGGCGTGAGCACGGCAGCCATGAAACCGCCGCCATCAGCCTTGATGACGTTCTGCGCGGTCACGGGCTGGCCCGCAGTCAGCGGAGCGCGCGCCACGGCACCCTCCGAAAACTCCTCGATCGCCTTGGGCTGGGCTTCCTGGGTCATGAACGTCGGGTCAACCGCAGCCTTCGGCCAGCCCATCCACTTCACATCGGCGGCCGTCAGCTTGGTGCCGACTTCAATGCGGCGCGACGCGACGAGCACTTCCGTCAGGTCAACGGCAGGTGCGGCTTCGGCCTTTGTCTGCCCGCCGACCATGCTTCTGGCCAGGAGCGCAGCCACGCCGGCTGCCACAACCGCTCCTACCAACACGAGGATTCTCGTCAAGTTCATCGGCTAACTCCTCCAGCCCGCATTCGCCTTTGTCCCGGTTTGGACCGTTTTACGTTTGAAGTCTCAAGCTATGGTTAATTCGGAAATGACAGTCTTCATCATGTGATGAATTTGTTCCTGTGATGCACCGCTCTTCAGCTGCCCTGTGACAGCGCCGCAGCGAAGATCTGTGTCTCCGGCAGCACGACAAGCGCACCAAAGGCGATTGCAATCCCATAAGGAATGACGGACCCGCCGCGCGTGAACTTGAGGAACCAGTCCATGGAGATGCCCATCAGCGACAGCCGGCGTGCCACCAGCAGCACGAGTGCAAGCACGCCGCCGGCGATGACCACCATGAACAGGTAGCTGCCCATGTCCGGAAGACCGATGAAAAGCGAGACGGCCGCGAAGAACTTCGCGTCCCCTCCCCCGATCAGGTTGAAGGCGAAGAGCACCATTCCGATCACAAGGGCTGCAAATCCGATCGCCAGATGCACGCCGACCGACGTGAAGTCGCTCCCGCTGCAGATGGCCACCACCGGAAACAGGCCCACGAGGACGATGGAGATCCAGTTGGGGATCGTGAGCGTCGCAGCGTCGTAAACAGCCGCGAGCGTGATGAGGGCACCAACGGCCGTCAGGAGAAAAAGCATGATCATGTCCGGCAGCTCCAGTCTCGGATTTTCGAGAAGGCTAAGCCGGGCAGCGTTACTTCCGCATTAAGCAACGCCTGAAAACACAAATGCCAGGCACGGTTGCCCGTGACTGGCATTGGCAATTCGAAGCGTTGCACCGAAGGGGAGCCTGGGCTCCCCTCCGGCACGACACGCTTAGAGGGCGCCGTCGACGCTCGTGAACGTCGCGTCGAGCTTGCCGCCGACGGCCGTCACTGCACCGATGATGGCAACCGAAATCAGAGCGGCGATCAAGCCGTACTCAATAGCGGTCGCACCAGATTCGTCATTCATGAAACGCGTAAAAAAGCGGCTCATTGAGGCCTCCTTCAATAGACACCACTACACCAGTTTACCCAGGCAGGTTCTTCCTGCTCTCGTAAACAAGGTGATCGTATCCCGAGGCGCTTAACAGGAGGTTACGACTTTGCTGCGCGCGCGCAGTAACTCCAATATGCCGGTAGAATGCACGATCATGCCTAATAAACTGCTAACACGAAAACTAAAATCCCGGTGCTGCAACTCTGACCTCATTGATCCGGGGTTCGAGCGCGGGAATCGCATCCTGGAATTCACGCCCGAAACAGGGTTCAGGGATCCTTAATCGCTTTGATGCATCGTGGCCACCAAGCTTTGCTTACTTGTGGAGTCTCACATGCCCGCCATTCGAATGGCCAGAATCTCGGTTTCCCTTCTTGCTCTTGGCCTCGCGTGCGCTCCAGCTCTCGCGGATGAAGAGGCCCGGACCGAAACGCGCTCGATGCGCATCGACTATGACCAGGCCACGGCCATCAGGCTCGACCAGCCTGCAAAGACCGTCGTGGTCGGCAACTCGTCGATCGCCGAGGCTCTCCTGGTCAACGACCGGACGATCTATGTTCAGGGCCGCATCTTCGGCAACACGAACCTGATTGCTCTGGACGAAAACGGCACCGAGATCCTGAACACCCAGATTACGGTGGGTGCTCCCCTCTCCTCCCAGGTGACGCTGTACCGGGGCAACACGCAATTCAATCTCGCCTGCTCACCGCGTTGCGAACGCACTGTGACGATGGGTGACACCGACGTTGACACGCAGATCAAGAACAGCAGCGGAAAGATGGACGTGGCAAAGGCCGGCACGGATCTTTCCACGAAGCCCTGATCCGCATTTCAGCTCATTAAAAAAAGGGCCCGCCATGGCGGGCCCTTTTCCTTTTCTCGCTTCAGCGGCTGAGCCGAAGATTTGACAGGTCCGTCGCCACCGCCTGAAAGACCCCTTCGAGATCGTCCGCAGTGGGAGACTCGAAGTAGAGCGACAGATCCGTTGCACAATCCTTCATCAGGTTCTTCGCGCGCGTCGAGTTTTCCTGCAGCAGGATCGTATAAACGCGGATGCCTGCTTCCTTGATGCGGTCGCACACCAGCATGGTACGATTGTCCTGAACCGTTTCTGCAGCGGACGCGCTGGTCGTTCCGAGAAACCCTCGAACGAGGTAGTTGTACGCAGTGTAGTTGGACTTGTGGAACGTGTTGTTGCTGTCGATCGTATTGAGACCGTCTGTCATCAGCACCAGCGCCTTCTGCCAGTCCGGGTCATCGTATGCGACACCCTCGGTGTACGGAGCTTCAGGCGAGAGTGTACGCCACCCCCAGCCCGCACCGATGGCGATATGGGTGTACCCTGTAGCCACCATGCCGTTGACGTAGCTCAGCAGCGTGATCTTGTTGCTCGTCAGGGGCAGGATCTTCTGCATGTTGCAGTCGGAGTTCGGATTGTTCAAAGCCTTGCCCGAGTACTTCGCAGACCTCTTCAGACGCGTTTCCTGGTTTCCGGTCGTGCCATCCGACGTATACGTCGTATAGCCACTGTAGGCCGAGGAGTCCGGTCCGTCCGGCTCGAAATAGGGCACCCATCGCGTGTCGGGCGTTGCCGCCGTCGGAGGCGTATCAAGCTCTTCATAGCCGTTGGGGCGCGCTTCGAGGCACCCGCCCCAGCTCTTGTTGTTCATGGATGCCCACACCGAAAAGGCATACATGTTGTTGTTGAAATTCAGCCTGGCCGTGCTGGCGAGCCCGGTGGTGTCCATCCAGCCATTGGCGAGGAACGTCGCCGTGTCGACCTTCACGGTCTGCGAGAAGGGAACGAGAGACATCTTCAGCTTCTCATTGACCGTTTCCTGGCCAAAGAGAATGTTGATGAGCGTGGTCGTGGCGGTCTTCAGCGCCTCGATCTTGCTCCCGGACATGGAGCCCGTATTGTCCAGGGCCAGCGCAATCTCGAGGCCCTTGGACTCGCGGGTAACCTCGACTTCCACGGATACATCCATGTAGCCGATCCCGATCAGGCTCATGAAGGCAGTCTCTACTTTCGCCGCTCCGGCAACGCTGATGACATTTTCATCTTCAGCTGATTTTGTGACGGAAAGCGAAGTAACGGTACCAAGCTCTGCGTCTGGATAGTTGGCATAAAAGTACTTGTGTGCCAGCTCGGTCATGGCGGCATCGGAAAGTCCGACCGTACCGCCGACGGCAAGCCCCGCAGCATCCAGCGCCTCGCCAAGACGCTGCCGGACGACCACCGCACGGCTCAGGTCCACGCCGCATCCGATGGCAAGGATCGATGGAATGAGCGAAAGTCCGAAAATGATGGCAACCTGCCCGGACTTTTCGACAGCAAAAGAGCGAAGCGTCGCCTTGAGCCTCTCAACCAGGTTACGTGTCATGGATAGACCTCTCATCCAGCCGTCACTTCATTCACGCGCACCGAGGCTGCTTCAGCTACGCGCTTGACCCTCGGGTAAGCCCGAAGAATGAAGCACGCGCGTTAAAAAGAGCAGAAGAGCAGCCGACACCCTTTAATGGGATTTGCATCAATCTGCGGAATTCAGGCGGGACCCGGATCGTGGCAGGCCAATCGCGCCGTTAGGATCTGCTTAACCTACTTGCTGAGGCGCAGGTTCGAGAGATCCTGGGCAACAGCCTGGAACACCTTTTCTAGATCCGCGGGCGAAGGCGACTCGAAATAAAGGGAGGCATCCGTCGCGCACTGGCGCATCAGATCCTTTGCGCGCGTCGAGTTTTCCTGCAGCAGGATCGAGTAGACGCGGATTCCGGCGTCCTTGATACGCTCGCACACCTGCAACGTCCGCTCATCCTGCTCAAGTTCCGCAAGCGCTGCATTGGTTGTTCCCAGCAAGCCGCGGCTGAGGAAGTTGTAGGCCGTGTAGTCTGACTTGTGAAAGGTGTTGTTCGAGGGCACGGTGTTCAGGCCGTCCGTCATGAGCACCAGGGCCTTCTGCCAGTCCGCATTGTCATAGGCCACGCCTTCGGTATAGGGAGCTTCCGGCGACAGCGCGCGCCAACCCCATCCGGCACCGATGGCGATATGCGTGAACCCGGTCGCCACCATCCCGCTCACATAGCTCTTGAGCAGCGCCTTGTTGTTGGTCAACGGCAGGATCTTCTGCATGTTGCAGTCACCGTTGGGCTGGTTGAGCGCCTTTCCGGAGTACTTGGCAGAATTTTTCAGGCGGGTCTCCTGGTTGCCGGAGACTCCATCCTGAGTATAGGTCGTATAGCCCGAATACGCGTTGCTGTCCGGTCCATCCGGTTCAAAATAGGGCACCCATCGCGTGTCTGGCGTTGCCGCCGTCGGCACGGTGTCGAGCTCTTCAAGTCCGTTGGGACGGGCCTCAAGACATCCTCCCCAGCTCCTGTTGCTCATCGAGGCCCAGGCTGCAAACGCATACTTGCTGTTGTTGAAATTGAGCCTGGCCGTGGTGGACTGTCCGCTGATGTCCATCCAGCCATTGCTGAGGAACGTCGCAGTGTCGACCTTGACCGTCTGCGAGAACGGCACGAGCGCCATGCGGAGCATCGCGGGGTTGGTCTCGGCGCCGAAGAGAATGTCTATCAGCGTGTCAGTGGCCTGCTTGAGCGCCGTGATTTTTTGGCCCGACATCGAACCCGTATTGTCAAGTGCCAGCGCGATCTCGAGCCCCTTCGACTCGCGCTTCACCTCGACGTCGATGGCAACGTCAATGTAGTCAATTCCGGCAAGCTGCATGAAGACCGTTTCAACCTTTGCGGTTCCCGAGACGTCAATGGTGTTTGCGTCGCTCGCCGACTTGGTGATGTTGATCGATGTTACGGTTCCCAGCTCGGAATCCGGGTAGTTTGCATAGAAAAACTTGTGCGCCATTTCGGTCATCTGTGCGTCACTGAGGCCGACGGTGCCACCGACGGCAAGTCCGGCAGCATCCAGCGCCTCGCCCAGCCTCATCTTCACGACGACAGCCCGGCTGATGTCGACGCCGCAGCCGATGGCCAGGATAAGCGGAATGAGCACCAGCCCGAAGGTGATCGCCACCTGACCCGACGCGTCCTTCAATGCGCGGCGAGCGCAGGCACGCAAATTGAATGGTTTGTCTGGTCGCATGGCAGTGCAGGTCCCGATGGATAGGCTTGGTGCGGTTGCATCAAGCCTTTCTTGATACTGTCACCGAATATGAGACAACGGGACTTGTCACTCAAATAACGGTCACGGAAATCGCGTCTCAGGGTTTATGAAACGTGAATGGCGGCGACCTTCGTTAAGCCAATCCTTACCAGCGGCGAAGTCTTTGGTACGCGTTCAATGGCGTTGGTACTATTGATAACGCATGGGCTGAATAATGCCGGAGAGTTTCAACCCGCAAACGCTCGCGTCACGCGGAGGTAAGCCATGAGGAAAATTCGGGAAGCCAAGGGGTTCCTGGGTCGGTTCGCCCGGATGACAGGCGGAACGACGGCGATTGAGTTCGCCATCGTGGCCCTACCCTTCTTTTCACTGATGTTCGCCGTATTCGACGTTTCACTTGTCTATTTCGCGACATCTGCACTCGAAAATGCTGTCTCCTCGGCAGCGAGGTCCATCCGCACGGGACAGGCCCAGGCCTCGGCGATGACGGAAGCTCAGTTCCGGGAGCTTGTCTGCGAGCGCATCACGCCGTTGCTGTCCTGCGACGACAGCCTGATGCTTGACGTCCGGACGTTCGAGAACTTCGGCGGTATCACCACCCCACCCGCGCTGGATGCGAACGGAAATTTCTCGGGAGACACGCAGTTCCAGACCGGAACCGCTGGCAGCGTCGTGGTGGTACGGGCGTTCTACGCGTGGCCCATGCTGACGCCATCCGGCCTCGTTTATTCGAACATGACCGGCCACTCACGGCTTCTTTCGGCATCGACTGCCTTCCGCAACGAACCATTCTGAGTCAGGAGCGGCAAAGATGATGAAGTTTCACAAGCGTTTCCTGAAGGCACAGGGCGGCCTCGCGGCCATCGAGTTCGCATTCATTCTCCCGGTCATGGTCATCATGTTCCTGGGCACGGTTGAAGTGTCCAACTACGTGATGACCGCCCGCCGGGTATCTGCACTCGCTTCCACTGCCGCTGACCTTGTCGCGCAGGAGTCGGCGATCTCGGATGACGACATTACGGATATCTTCGGGGCGATCTCGGTCATCATCGCGCCGCTGGACCCTTCCATTGTCAAGATCACAATCACATCCGTCGTGGCTGACGCGGACGGCACAACCTATCGCGTCGCGTGGAGTGAAGCGATGCATGAAGCGCCCAGGGTGGTGGGAAGCGTCCTGAGCACATCGGAGTTTCCGGCAGGCCTCATCGCGGCATACCAGGGGTCCGTGATGGTGGAAGTCGAGTACGGATATGATCCGATGTTTGCGGACTTCCTGCCGCGCAAGGACATCAGCGACACATTCTATCTGAAACCGCGCAGGTCGCTGACCGTGACGCGCCTGTGAGGCGTTTCACTTACGCACTCTTTACCTCTGGCATGTAGCGTCGCGAGACTTTCTCATTCCCTCGCGCCGTTGGCCGGAGCAACAAGAGCAATATGACACCCGCGCAGTCGACGCCCGTCACGAACTCGGAAACGAATTTCCCCTTCGCCAACAGCCTCCAGCTGGAAGCCGGCGAACTCGACGCACTGAACGACGGCCTCAAGCGTCACGTTGTTGCGTGGCGATCGGCACACGAGTCCGCAGTGTCACACCTGAACCAGGTTCTCGCACGCATGGACTCTATTCTGGAACGCATCGAACGCAATAAGGCCTGACAGTTTCGGGGCCATTTTGAATTTCGGTTCCGGTCGACCTGAAATGGCGACTGGGTCAACCATTCCCTCCACTCCCCCATTGCCGTCGCTTAAACTGATGGAACGAATCATCAGCATGCGCGGGCGGTCGTCCGCTCCCGGGGGGATAAGTGCGCACGCTTTCTTGGATAAGTCGGGCATTTGCGGTTGCAGCCGCAGTCGCCGCGGCAGCAATGATAATTGGCGGCAGCTACTTCGTTGGCTTTGTCAGCGAGGTTCAGCGCGGGCTCAACGATCCCGAGTCGGCAAGCCGGCAAGCCGTCGAGAGAATTTCCTCGATCGAGCAGATCCTGGGTTATCAGGGTTATCTGCGCGCCTATCGCTCCTTCCGCCTCACCGGCGACATGGCATCCCGCGAGCAGATGACACAGCGCGCCATGGAGGCCGCAAGAAACCTCGACGCGCTGCGCAAGCTGTATGCCGACACGCCTGCCGCCAAGCGCACGATCCAGGATCTTTCCGGCGTCATCGAGGAGTTCGCCCGGGTTGCGCGAAGTGCGCCCGACCTTGGGCCGGCCCTCCGCGGGTCTGCGTCGATGGATGCCCTCGAGACCCTGCCCCAGGTGCCGCAACTCGAGGCGACTTACCTCACGCTGCGTACCGCGCTTGAGCGTTTGCGCTCCCAGACCCAGTCACACCAGATGGGCAGCATTGCCTGGGCTTTGACATGGAGCCAGATGCTGATCATCTGCGCTTTTGCGGCCGTCGTTTGCGGACTGATGGCCACGGCTGGACTGTTGCAGTTGGGAATCACGCAGCCGCTAAAATCGCTTGCGGGCAGTCTCGACGCGGTCGGCGAAGGTCGCGTGAACCAGCCCGTTTGGGGAACAGACCGTCCCGATGAAATAGGAATGATGGCGCGGGCCGGAGAAAAACTCCGCAAGAGCCTGACCGAAACCGAAACGCTGAAAGCCCTCGCCGAGAAGGGCGAAGTGCACATCCGTATTGAGGGCGAAGCTTCGGCACTGCTGGGCAAGATTGTCTCGAATGTCGAGACCGCGACGGAAGCTCTGCGCACCGCTGCTGCCGAGATCAGCGAGTCCAAGGCTGTTCAGCAGTGCAGCTTCGAGGAATCCGCCAGAAAGTTCGACGAGTTTGGTCCGCGCTTCAACGAACTGGCCACCACCGTGGGTCAGGTCGCCCGGGATGTACTGACAGGCGCGGCTGGCGACCTCCGCACGTCGATGTCGAAAATCGTCGAGATGGCGGACGAACGTACATCCAGACTTTCCCAGGTTGCCAGCCAGTTCGAGCAGAACGGCCGTCAGCTGTCCGAGGCCGTCGACCTTGTGAAGGTCAAGACGGGAACGGCAATCGACGGACTGACGAACTCGATCACCGCATTCCGTAAAGCCGCGGACGGAGCCCAGTCCATCCAGGGGGCGTTCTTCACGGCATGCGATCGCATTTCGTCTGATGCCGCAGCGACAACTGATAATGTCAGGACGCTTGCCGAAAAGCTGAATGAGGTCGTCCAGACCGTGGATGGACAGTTGCAGGGCAAGCTTGCTGCTTTGGGAAATCTCGAGCAGGGAATCGAGAGAACACTGGGCGCCATCGAAGTCCGCGCCCGCGAAACAACCGAAGCCATCTCCCTTGCGGCCTCCGCCATGGAAGAGCGCACGCGCAGGACCGAGGAGCGCACCGACCAGTCGATTGGCGAGTTCGAGGACATCGTGAAGCTGTTCCGCGTTGAACATGCTGAAAACCTGAAGTCATTTGACCATCAGGCGTTCACGGTGATGATCGAGAAGCTGAATGATGTCGCAGCCAGGCTGCAGGAGCGCCTGGATCAGGGGAATGGAACCGCGACCCACATCGAAGCCCTGACGAGAGCCCTCGCCCGCAAGATCGACTTGTCGCTGGGTAATCTGAATGCTCAGGCAGTTCAGTTCGCCGAAGCCTTCAACACAACCGCTGCGGCAGTTGAGAAGCGAACGGCCATTGCCGAACAGTCAGTCGGCCGCTCACTGGAAGATTTCCGGGAGATCATCGACATCTTCCGCCAGGGACCTGAATCGAATCCCCAGGTTCAAGGCGAGGTGTCCTTGTCCGTGGAGAGCCTCGAACCATTTGCTCGCCAGATCGAGGGACTCCGCAACGACATTCGCGAACTTGCCCTGCGCATGACGGAAGAACGGATCCTGATGACGGCCGAAATGCCGGCGACGGCACTGCCTGCGGAGCAGGTCCTGCGCCCGTCCGTTCCTCAGAAGTCACTCTCCGACGTTCCCGAGGACGAAATCCTGAGCAGGCTGGCCGAACTGGCCAATGAAATGGCAACCACGAGCAGCACCGCCAGCCAGCCCCGCCCCGCCAGCCTGACGGAAGCCCTGGAAGCTTTCGCCCGGAGCATCAAGCCTCTGGTCGCAGCGAAGGATCCCGTCGCCGGTCTTGCCCAGCTTGCCCCCGAACTTGTGCGTCACGCGCAAAGCATCGATGAAAGCGCCGAGGGGGTCTCCAACGCCGCGGCCCTGCGCAATGAGCTGGGAGCCATCACAGCCGAACTGCGCTCGCTCACGAGAGCTGCCACCAGCCCAGGCACTGCTGCTGGCGACGATCTTCGCGAGACAGCGTTGCACCTCGCCGCACGAGCGGAGTCACTGTTCTCCTATCTGAACCAGATGCATCCCGACGATTTCGCGCCCCCGGGAAATACCTACCGGACTGCAGCCGCACAGCCGACTGCGATGTCCCGTACGGATGACGCAACGCTGCACCAGACCGTCGACGACCTTGAACAGCTGGCGCGCATCATCAATACGCTCGAGCACAGGACCACAGAGCTCTCGAATGAGGCGGTCGCTGCCAACCTGGATCTTCAGACGGGATCTGCCAGCCCCACTGAGGATTCCCGCCCGGTCGCAGGCAGGCAGGGTGAGCAGGCCATCGCCGCCGTCTATGAGTCGATTGAACGTCTGAACAATATCGCCGCGGCTCTGGCACGAGCCGGTGACGCCGATCGACTGAGGTCGGCGGCTGTCTGATGCGTGGTGAAGCCTGGTCGGCGTAAAGCCGGCAGGCGCGCTAAAGGCCCGCCCAAACGCCATCACAGCAAGCCGCAAGCTTCTTGCGGTTGTGATCTGCAATGGGAAATTTCTGGATCTGAAAATAGGCGGGGGCGTGGATGCTGGGTACATCCACGCCCGGATCCCATTGGCACTGGGGGGTGCCGTTTGGCCGCCTGTTTGCCGGAGAGCCGGATGAATGGGGGACGACTCGGCCGGCGGGGGACTCGTGACCGGCCTGGGGAAGCCGGTTTACTGATTGTCAAAGGATAAGGCGGATTTCTTAACAAAACCCTAATAGTGGCAACGCCCGTAACTTTCACGCAAAGCGGGTAAACACAGCGCTAGCCAAAAGAATGCGTCAAACGCGATGACGTGCCGTGCTCAGGGCCTCGAGCTCGTAGAGCTCTGCCATTTCGTGACGGCTGAACCGCAGGTGCGGCCAGAGCGCGAGCAGTGCTGTCCGCCCGATCGCCTTCTCGAGTTCATGAAGCCGCCGGAACTTGTCCCTCACATCATGATGGACCGGCCGCTTCACGCCCGTCTCGCGGGCAAGAAATATCTCCTCGGCCTCAAGCACAAGTTCTGTGTGAAGCCGGACATACTCGAGGACATCGCTGAGATGCCCTCCCCTGAAACGTGAGACGATATCGGCTACCAGCCTTCCCTGGGGGGAGGACACGAAGCCTTCATCAAGCGAAACCAGTAGCTTCTCGTGCAATTCATGCCCCGCCTTGAGGTAGTCGTGCACCACGTGCTCGCTCTTGGCAAAGACAGCGAAAAGGGCAAGCGGGATCGAAATGAGAGCGGCTCCCATGGCGACAACTGGCATGGCTGTCAGCTGGTTGAACAGGGCGTGGATCATGATCGCGGCACCGAGGCCAGGCAGGTAGTCAAGGAACGAGCCCCGCGTGTGCCGCTCCGTGAACTTCTGGGCAAGAATGGAAAAGAGCGCCGTCGTTCCACCATGCATCATGGCCGTTCCGAACCCGCGAACCACCCAAAGCCCCACGGTGGAGTTCGGAAGTGTGTGGAAGTAGTACAGGTTTTCAATCAGCGAGAACCCGGCGCCCACGGCAAAGCCGATGATGGCGGCGTCAATCAGGAACCCCACGCGCATGCGCTGGAACAGCCAGATCATATAGGAAGCCTTCAGCACTTCTTCCACGATGGGAGCGCCAAGACCAGCATAGCCGGAACGGTCCAGGGCCAGTTGATCGATGAGGAACAGGTTCACGAGGAAGGCCGCCACGGCAAGCATGGCACCTGCCAGAAGGGCACGAAAAAGAACCCTCCAGCTGACAAGCCTGAAGCTGTCCATCTGGTCGAGAAGGACCAGGAAGGCGAGTGTCGGCAGGAGCGCGAGCGGAAGGTGGAAGTACTGTTCAGGCATCATGAAGGGGCGGACGATGACTCATCACATGATCTTCAGCGAAATCAGCCATTCGTCATTCCGCTTCTCGCCATCCTCGATCGCCGCTGCATAGCCGAGCGAGAGCGTCATGGGAAGCCGGTGCGCAAGCGTGAAGTTGAAGTCGAGCTGCGCACCGATCGTGCCGACGGTGCGCTCATCACTGGCTCCAGGGTTTGCATGGAGGACACCCCCAAACAAGGCGGGGCGCACTGATCCAAGATAAAGGCTCGGAGTACCGACATCCTCGAAGCGGATGGGCCTGAGATTGAGTTCTGCAATCGCCTTGATGAAGGAACGCGCCGCCACCTCGTCAATCTCGAACCCGGGAAGCGAGCTAATCTCACGATACCGTTTGACTTCCTTGTCATCCACGTAGTTGTTCTTGAACCCGCCAAAATAGAATGGCGTCAGGGCCTGGTTGCGTGGCCCGCCTGAAACACCGGCGGACGAGTAAAGCCAGACCGAGCTGTGGTCATCCGAAATCGGGAACCCGAAATCAAAGCCGCCGTAGAGGTGCGGAAAGAGCTTGTCACCCGAATAGTCGACATCCGCATTGACCTGCCACCGATACCCCTTCTCGTGATCCACCGCGCCGAGTGATTTGTCGGTATCGGTGAAATCCAGCTTCAGGGCTGCTGAGGCAATGGTATCGCTGGTCGCCGCAACGTTCTGGTTCCCGGGCAACGTATCGAGGCCGGTGAAGTAAGCCACGTCCGCGGCAAGGTTCATCTGCTGCGGAGGATCATAGACGAGCGGCCACTTGTACCCCGCCATCACCGCATCACCCTTGCGGCTGCGCTCCGTCGGGCCGAACAGGTCATAGAAATCCGCATCGTTGTGCCAGTACCGCACATGGTAATTGATGGTCTCGTACTCGACCTTGAAGTGGAAACGCTCGGCCTCTTTCAGGGACTCCGAGGGCGTATAGGATGCCGTTGCATGTAGTCGGCTGAACTGCATGGGATCTTCGATCATCACATGCATGCCGAAGGAACCGTACCCCTTGTAGCCCTGAACGACCGGATACATTGCAGCCAGCTTCATTTCGTCCGAAGGAACGTATTTGCCGCGGTTCGTGATGAGGGGCTCAAGGACGATGCGGCTCGGTGATCCGACGCCCCAGGACTTCAGGACGGGATGCTTTGTGACCACTTCATTGCCAAGAAACCTGACTGTTCCGAGATCCTCCAGCGGCTTTGGTTGCATTTTGACGGGAGCAAAGCCCTGCCCCGTGTATTCGAACGCAATGATGGAGCCATCCTCAAGCGGAACGGGCCGGAAGAGCCCGGTTTCCGCATTCGAGACTGCGTCGACCTTTCCCGTCGCAACCTCATAGCGGAATATGTTTGAGACGCCAGTGTAGTACGCCGTCCCGTAGAGGTACTTCCCGTCTGGCGAAAAGACGAAATTCTCGGGAACCGCACTGCCGAAGCTGAACTTGGTCCGGGGCTGCACCTTTCCCGCGCGCAGGTCGGACACTGCATGGACTTCGACAGTCTGCTCTCCGTTCACGTGTCCCATCGAGAACGACATGGTCTCGCCATCCGCAGAAATGTCGAGGTCGAACGGCACATCACCGAACTCCCAGGTATGCACCTGTGTCCAGTTCTCGTAGGGAGCCGGAATCTGCACCAGGGTCACGTAACCATTGAGATGCCGGAAGCCCCACAGCGACCGATCCTTGGGATTGAAGACGATGTCGCCGATACGGGCGTCCTTGAGCACGGTCTTCGTTGCCCCCGTCGCAACATCAATCTGCACGATGTCACGATAGGCATAGTTGTCCGTCGTGAACCACGCAGTGTTGCTGCCGGGATCGTAGGCCAGCGACGTCACCTTGTAGAGCATCTGACCTTTGATGTCGGTCAGCTTCCGGGTTGTACCGGTGGAAAGCGACACCTCTCCGAGATGCCCGATGACCCCCGGATAGCGGAACCCGCCGACAAGGCTCTGCGTCTTCGGATTGAAGTAGGCCCGAGACACCGAGCCCAATGCCTGGTCCGTCAGTTTCTTGACGGGCGTAATGGGATACTGGCGAACCTGTTTCAGGTTCTCCTTCTGGAAGTCGTGCTCCCATCGGATCCATTCACTCCAGGCATCATCAAGCGACTGCCCGAAGGTCTGTTCGAACGCGTCGGAGTAATAGCGTGCACTGCCCTCTTCCCGCTTCAGCCATCGCACGAGTTTTTCGGGTGTGCGGGTGAGCGCAAGATAGCTGATGAAGCGTGTCCCGTAGAGATAGGCATTCACGCCCACCTGGAAGTCGACCGCGGTACCTTCAGCCTCAAGCCCGAGCGGATTGTAGAAGTGCGCGTTGTCCCTCACCATCGAGCGGAACACCATTTCGTCGTAGGCGCCCTGTGCGCGCCCAAGCCCTCCGGCCATCCACGTTTCCATGAACACGGCACTGCCTTCGAGGAGCCAGCGCGGAACATTGACGCGCGGCGTGGCGAGGTAGTTGTAAAGGATGGACTCGGGATGCTCGTTCCGTGGCATCGGCTTGCCATGGAAGAAGTTCCTCCAGAATGCATCCTCTTGATTCCAGACATCCATGGTCGCGACGTGCACGGGCTCATGGTTCATGAGCGTGTAGATGCGCTCGCCCGAGGAGAACGTCTCGAATGCCTGGCTGAGGGGCGCAACGTCGATGGTGATGGCATTGTTCGGCGAAGAGCGCGCCGCTGCGTTGCCATAGTCGCCGAAGTCCTTGAGAAGGACGGTCGTCGGCTCCCAGGGTTCCCAGCCGAGCACTTTCTTCTGGAATTCCAGCGAGTTCAGAAAGCTTCGTGCAACATACGGCGAGAGATAGGTCTGTGCCGGATCAAAGTAGAGGACCGTGACATCCTCGGTCTGCAGCTTGTCCATCTCGAGGTCGTCGGCATGCACGGGCGACATGACGTTCAAGATCATGCAGCCAGCGAGGACGACAATCGCCCTGCATATGTTCATTGCCACCACAGCCCGCTCCACCGACGGTGATTCGATACTGTCCGATCAGCATGCACGCTGCAAAGAAAAAGCCACCTGCGGCGCAGGTGGCCCTCAACTTTGGTAAATGGAGGCGGCGCCTACTGGTTTTGCATCGCCTTGGCAAAACCCGGATCGCTCAGCGCCGCTGCAAAGGCCGGGTCCTTGGCCAGTGCCATGAAGGCTGGCTGTTTGGCCAATGCCTCAAACGCAGCCGCATTCCGGGCCAGCGCCTCGAAGGCCTGCGCATTGCGTCCCAGCGCCTGGAAAGCCGCCGAGTGCTGGGCCATCGCTTCAAAAGCCTGCGCATTCTTGGCAAATGCATCAAACGCCTGAGCGTCCTTTGCAAACGCGGCCATCGCGTTCGCATTCGCGGCCATGGCCGCCAGCGCCTGCGGTTGCTTCGCCGCCGCCTGGAAGGCATCCGCATTCTTGGCCAGCGCTTCGAA
>CAZYFM010000016.1:0-37923 GCA_964646885.1 uncultured Flavobacteriaceae bacterium | reverse complement strand
GAGCAACCGCCTTGTAAGCGGTAGGTCGTCCGTTCAATCCGGACATCCGGCACCACTCTCCCTTCCCGACATTCAGGATGACTTCTGTTCCAGCGCGGCGCGCAGGCCCTGCATCTCGGCGCGCAGCTTGCCGATCTCTGCCATCAGCTCGACCTGGTGGCGCGAGGCGATCTGCTCCTCCGCCTGCAGCTCGACCTTCTGGAGCTCCTGCATGGAATTCGTCAGGACGGCGATGAACAGGTTGAGGACTGCAAACACCGAGATCACGATGAAGGGGATGAAGAAGAGATAGGCCTGCGGGTGCGTGGCCTGCACCTCGCGCGCGATGTCGGCCCAGCCTTCCAGCGTCATGATCGCAAACAGCGTGAACAGCGAGTCTCCCAGGGTACCGAAGTAACCGGGATGCGCTGCGCCGAAGAGCTTGGTGGCGACGACGGAGCCCACGAAGAACACGACGCCCATCAGCATTGCAATCGACGCCATGCCCGGCAGCGAATAGACGAGTGCTTCCACCACGCGGCGCATTTGGGGCAGCAGCGAGATCAGGCGCAGCACCCGGAGTACGCGCAGGGCGCGCAGCACCGCGAGCGGTCCGGAGGCCGGGATGAGCGCGATCGCCACGACGGCAAGATCGAACAGGTTCCAGCCCGAACGGAAGAACGACCACCGGTAGACGACCAGCTTGGCGAGCAGTTCAAGGACAAAGACCGCGAGCACTGCCTTGTCGAACGCCATCAGCGCAGGGCCTGCAGCAGCCATCACCGTGGGGGACGTCTCGAGGGCCAGCGTTATGGCGTTCAGGATGATCAGGGCCATGATGGCGCTGGTAAAGGTCGTGGATTCGACAAGCGACTTCAACTTCTGCATGGCAGACGGGTTCCCCTTCAGGCGCGAACCCAACACATGCGATTGAAGGCGAAAAATGCAAGAGGCCCAAGACCATCGACCAAGTGAGGTCTTTGGGAGGTCAGCGCATCAGCCAGCTGAATGCCTGCCGGATAAACTCCGCGCCGTTCCCGATCACCGGCGTGCCATGGGCCATGACGACATTGAGGGCGGGCCAGGCGTGGATCCGGCCCAACGATTCGCGCGCGGCCGGGCGGTTCACAAAGGCGACACGGAACTTCTGCAGCACCTGCGGTTGCGGCCCCACCATGCGGTCCATGCGCGCCACCACGGAACGCCATCCCCTGTGCCAGCCGTGCGGGAAATTCTGAAGCAGGTCGGTGAAGAGCACTGTCCCGCTCTCGCGATGGAAGAAGACCACTTCCGAAGTGATCAGGTTTCCGCGCACGATGACCTGGTCGAGCTGCCCTTGCCAGGCAGGGTCCGGATCGTCGCCGAGTTCGGCATCGAAGGTCAGGTCCTTTCGCTTCTGCCGCAAGCCCGGGGACGCATGCAGGCGCGCTGCCGGGAAGGCCGCCTTCCATGCCGCAAGGTGAAGGTGATGGAGCGAATTCGGCGACACGATGTGCCCGACCTGGCCGAGGGCCGAGACTTCCTCCCGCAATTCCGGTGACAGTGCCACGGGTGACCAGATGAACAGGCTTGCGTCGGCCAGCCGTGCGACCGCCATGCGCGTGGGGTAGCGGAAACCCGCGACCGACACGACGGGACCTTCGGCGAGCCACAGGCCTTCCGCGAAGGCAGCGAGTGCGGCTCCCTTCTCGTGGCCTCCGGTCGTGCTCATTTCAGGTCCAGCGCGCGAAGCACGGCGCCCTGGTCGAAATAGGGACGCTCGCAGATGATCCTGTCCTCGCCCGGCGGGAACTCGAAGCTGGCGCTCATGCGGACGCGGAAAGACTTGCCCGTGGGTTCGATGATGCGGGAACCGACCCTGAGGGGACCGAGATGCGTGCCCGTCAGCCAGAACTCCACAAGCACCGTATTGCCGTCATGGGCGATGGCGATGATCTCGTTGCCCTGGTCGGGGAACGGCGTGCGCGACGCCTTGAAGTAGCCCCGCACCTGTTCCTCGCCATCAAACACCGTTCCCGATCCATACATTTCGTAGCGCGGATGGCGAAACGTGGCGATCACGCCGTCCCAGTCATTGACGCATTCCAGCGCCATGTGGTCCCGCACGGTCCTGATGCGGCGTTCTGCAAGACTGGTCATTGCGGTGGTTCCTTCAGTCGTTGTCGGGCTTCATGCCATGGCACGGCGGAGCGCGTCGCGGGTGTCGCGTGCCGCCATCATGCTGACGCCCGCCGTCGGCGCCCACTGGAAGCCGTGGAAGGCGCCCGGATAGACGTGAAGCTCCACGGGCACCGCACTGCGCACGAGGCGGCGGGCATATTCCAGGTTCTCTTCGAGAAAGAGGTCGAGCGCTGCCGTCGACAGGAACAGCGGCGGCAGGTTTCTCAGGTCAGTTGCGCGCGCGGGCGCTGCGTAGGGCGATACGCCTTCGCTGCCGGGTTCGACGCCCAGCAGGCACCGCCAGCCGAAATGATTGCGCTGGCGCGTCCAGACGAACTCTCCCGTGAAGGGATGCGGCTCCGGCGCCACGCAGGTGCGGTCATCCAGCATGGGATAGACCAGATGCTGGAAAGCCAGGCTGAACTCTCCGCGATCGCGCACCAGCAAGGTGAGTGCCGCGGCGAGGCCACCGCCCGCGCTTTCGCCCATCACGCCCAGGCGGCGCAGGTCGATGCCAAGGTCACGCGCATTTGCACTGATCCAGCGCAGCACGGCGTAGCAGTCCTCGACCGCACCGGGATATCTCGTTTCAGGCGCCAGGCGGTAGTCCACGGATACGATGCAGCAATTCAGGTCGGCTGCCAGGGGACGATGGACCGCTTCCATCGATGCGGCCGAGCCGCTGACATAGCCACCGCCGTGGATGTGCAGGATGCAGGGCAACTCGCCCACTGCATTCTTCGGACGATAGACCAGCACGGGCACATCGGGAGCGCCCTGCGGGCCCGGCACTTTCACCTGGCGCATGGCGGTGCGTTCCACGTCGCGCGGATCGACTGCAAAGCGGGCCGGTGCGGCGCGCACCAGTGGCAGGATGGCTTCGGACAATTCGATGTCCGGCAGGCTGTCGAGCAATGGCAGCAGTTCGGGGTCGACGAGGTGGCGGCTGGAGGAGGCTCTCATGCGGGCAGTGTCTTTCTCATGTTGGCGAGACGAGGTGGCGTGCTGCACGGGTCCTAGCCCAGCGCGGCACGCTCGGCGTCGTAGCTGGCATAGGATTGCTTCATGGTGGCGTGGTTGAGCAGCATCTCGGCCAGCTGCCGCTTGCCGGTCCGGTCAAAGATGCGCGTGCGGACCCAGTAAGATTCCGTGCGCTTGCTTTCGGACAGCGCGGCGATTTCACGACGCAGGAGATACTCCTCGCCCACGAAAAGCGGTCCCTCGATCATGCGGATTTCCTGGTCCGCAAAGAGGCCGACGGCCGGGCCCTTCACGGGAAAGCGTGCCGTGGCGCTGGAGTACTCCGCCAGCACGCTCACCATCTCGAGCGGAATGATGGCACGTCCCCAGGGTGACGTGCCGGCATCGCTGTACCAGGGAGAGTTTTCCGTGATCACGGCCAGCTTCTGGCGCAGCGTGAACGGATAGAGCGCGCCCATGTGCTGGTCAGGGTCCATGCGCACGATTTCGTCCTGCGCTCCCTTCATGCCAGGCTTGAGGTCCCGGAGGATGACCAGACGCTCGGGCGGACGCAGTGCGGCCAGCCGCTCTTCGAGGAGCGTGGGGCCATGGTCCGGGCCGATGCTGGCGCTGGCTTCGAGGACAGGCGTTCCGTCTTCCTTCTCAGCCCAGACCTTCGTCCGGGTCGCGCCCTTCGGCGGCACTTCCGCGAAGGCGCGGACAGCCTCTCCTTCCACCACCATGTTCTGGTAGTGCGAAGAGATGCAGCCGCGCTCGAACCAGGCCTGCCCCCAGATCTGTGCCAGCAGCGGTGGAAACTGGCTGAAGTGGGTCGGCCCCTCGATGGGACCAGCCCTGAAGCCCAGCCTGGCCGCCATCGCGTCATCATGGATCGAGCTGTGACCTCCATACTCCTGGTCGGCCAGCATCTGGCGCGGCTTTCGCAGCGGTCCTGAAATCACGAGCGGCGTGTCGAAGCTCATATTGTCTCCTGCCATCCATGGCATGCGTCTTACAGAAGGGTCTCCTTGCGACCCACCTGTTCATTACACGCATTCGTGCTGGACTGTCATCCGCCGGTCATCCGGCCTGCGCGCTCCACAATGGCGCGCGGCTCAGCTAGTGTGCCGTCATTCGCCCTTTTCGAACCTGCGAGAGACACTCATGAAGATCCAGGCTGCTGTGACCGCCGGCCCCGGCAAACCATTCGAGATCCGCACTGTCGAGCTTGCCGATCCGCGCCCCGATGAGGTGCTCGTGCGCATCACGGGGGTGGGTGTCTGCCACACGGACATCG
The DNA here is from genome assembly GCA_964646885.1 of uncultured Flavobacteriaceae bacterium. Classification (GTDB taxonomy): domain Bacteria; phylum Pseudomonadota; class Alphaproteobacteria; order Micropepsales; family Micropepsaceae; genus SZUA-430. Next base: position 33,527 of record CAZYFM010000016.1, on the reverse strand, counting down.
TGTTCAAGGAGATCAATGCGATCCCGGCGCCCGCCGTGCTGGGCCATGAGGGTTCGGGTATCGTCGAGCGCGTCGGTTCCGCCGTGAGGAAGGTGGCGACCGGAGATCGCGTGGCGCTCACGTTCCGCTCCTGCGGCGCCTGTCCACGCTGCGACTCGGGCGATGCCGCGTATTGCCATACGATGCCGCTGCTCAACTATGCCGGCATGCGTCCGGACGGATCGCGCGCCCTGTCGATGGACGGCGCGCCGATCGGCAGCAATTTCTTCGGTCAGTCCTCCTTTGCGACACATGCGATCGCCTATGAGCGCAACGTGATCAAGGTGCCGGCGGACCTTCCGCTCGACATCATGGGCCCGCTCGGCTGTGGCATCCAGACGGGTGCCGGCGGCGTCATGCGATCACTGGCGTGCAAGCCTGGCTCCTCATTGCTCATCACCGGCGGAGGCCCCGTGGGCCTGAGCGCGGTCATGGGAGGCAAGATCCAGCGCTGCGGTACCATCATTCTCGTCGAACCCGTCGCGGCACGACGCGAACTTGCGCGGCAGTTTGGCGCCACGCATGTCATCGACCCGAAGGCCGAGACAGACCTGCCGGCCGCCATCCGCGCCATCCTGCCGATCGGGGTCGACTATGCCTTCGACACAACAGGCATTCCGTCCGTGCAGCAGGACGTGATGAAGGCGCTTGCCCCGAAGGCCGTCTTCGGCATTGTCGGCGTTGCGCCGCCGAACACGCCGATGCCCGGTGACGTCAACACCGCGATGACATTCGGACACACGGTCAAGGGCATCATCGAGGGTGACAGCGATCCGGATGAGTTCCTGCCGCAGCTGATCGAGCACTACCGAAAGGGCGAGCTGCCCTTCGACCGCATGATCAAGACCTATCCGTTCTCCCAGATCAACGAGGCCATCGCGGCGCAGCACCATGGCGACTGCGTGAAGGTTGTCCTGCTGATGGGCTCGTGATGCGCGCACTCCGGCAAGGCATTGCATTTGCCGTGCTGATCGGCGTCGTGGGTGCCTGCACGTCGCCGCAGCATGCCTCGCTGAACGGGAGTGCTCACGGCTCCACCACGCGCTGCGAGGCTGTCGTATCGCGCCCGCTGGCTTTCAGCTCGCGGCGCGCGACCGACACGCTTGAAGCGCGGGCGTCCGGTTCCACGTGCGCGCAGACCGACGTCACTGTCGTCCTTCGCCTGCCCGAGGGCCGGCAGGCTCTGGCGTTCAGCCTGCCACTGCCGGTCCTTCATGAGGGCATGGGTGGCGCCCAACCAGCCACGCAGGTCCAGCTTGTGGCACTGCTTCGACGCTATGTGGACGAGGCGCAGCTTGATACGCGGCCCGGCGCCCTGCCCGCCTGGAAGAAAGGCGAACCCACACCCGGATATGACCAGGGCATGGAGCTGACGAGCCCGCTGTCGCGTCAGAGATACGCGGCATTGCGACGTGCCCGGCCCAACCTGCTCTGCCTGCGGGACGCGCAGGAGAGCTTTTCCTGTCATGTCTGGGACCGGAAGCGGCGGCGGGCTGAAGTCATCCTGCAGCACTAGCCGTCATTTTCTTGAGGGACGCTTTGCCTTCGCCTGAACCTTGTCGGCGCCGTCCTGCCTGACACGCGCCTTCACGAGTCGTTCGATCAAGGGCCAGGGCATCGGCTCGTCCAGCGGAAAGCGCAGATTGCCCTTCGGGCCCGCATACGGTGCGAGCGCCTTCTGCAGGGCGGGCTCATCGCGCAGTGGCGGAAAGATGCCGACATGATCGCGGAAGGCGGCGTAGTGGATGATGATCCGCCGCCCGCGGAACGAGGGCATGCCGTAACTGATCACCTCTTGCGCGTCAGGCGCCGCCTTGCGCACCAGCGCGCGGATGCGGCGCAGAACGGATCGTGCGCGGGGCTCGGCGGCGGCGATCACGCTGTCCACTTCTCGCGGCCCGTTCGTGTCCATGTCGCCCTGCCTCCCTGAACCTTCAGCGGACTGAAGCTAGCATGGGCGGTGCACTGGTAAACACTGTCCGGGGCAAGACGCGCAGGGGTGATCCAAAGCCGGTACGCTGCGTATATCCGGTATCACGCCATCAACCGGACGAGACACATGCGCTCGCAGATCGCCGCCATGATCATTGGAACCACGCTTGCCGGGTGCGCCTCGCGCCCCGAATTCATCGACATCCAGCCCCAGAAGCCGCTCGTGCTCGAACAGGCGCTCTCGGGGCGCGTTCTTGGCGAAGGCGCCTTTGTGAACAGCCTGACGGGAGGCGAAACGCGCTTCTCGGTCGTGATGGACGGTACGTGGGACGGCAAGGTGCTGAAGCTCGTCGAGGACTTCACCTATGCGGACGGTACGACCGACCGCAAGACCTGGTACCTCCGGAAGATGGCCGACGGCGTCTATGAGGGAACGCGGGAGGACGTGATTGGCGTCGCGGATGTGCGCAGCGACGGACCCGGCGTGCGCCTTGACTACGAGGTCACGCTGCAGACCGGCATTGGCGGCATCGACGTGCGCTTCCAGGACCTGCTCTACCTCAACGAGGATGGGTCGATCGCCAACAAGGCGGTCGTCTCGAAGTTCGGCCTCCGGGTTGGACGCGTCGACATCACGATGCGGCCGCAGCTGGCACCGGGCTCCTGATCCGGAAAACGCCTAAGCCGCCGACGACTGCGCGAGGAACTCATCCATCTTCTGCTTCAGGTTCGATGACGTCGCATTCAGCTTGCTGACGGCTTCCATCACCTGATTGGCGCAGTCACCGGTCCGCGTCGCCGCGGCGCTCACGCCGTCGATGTTGCGCGACACTTCTTTGGTTCCTGATGCCGCCTGCTCGACGTTGCGCGCGATTTCCCGCGTGGCGGCGCCCTGCTCCTGCACCGCGCCCGAGATCGCCGCTGAGATCTGGTTGATCGAACCGATCACCGAAATGATGGCGCGAATGGATTCGACGGCCTCGGCACTGATGGACTGGATGGAAGAAATCTGCTCGCTGATTTCCTCTGTCGCCCGGGCCGTCTGGCTGGCCAGGTTCTTCACTTCGGACGCGACGACCGCAAAGCCCTTGCCCGCCTCGCCGGCGCGGGCGGCCTCGATCGTTGCGTTCAGCGCCAGGAGATTTGTCTGGCCGGCGATATTGTTGATCAGATCCACCACGTTTCCGATCTTCTGTGCGGACTCGGACATGCGCTGCATCGTGCCGTCGGTGCTGCGTGCCTGCTCGACGGCCTTGGCTGCAACGGCAGCGGCCTCGGTCACCTGGCGCGCAATCTCCTCGACCGACGCCGACAGTTCTTCAGCGGCGGATGCCACGGCGTTGACGTTGGAGGAGGCTTCCTCGGACGCGACGGCCACGATCACGGACTGGCTGCTCGTTTCCTTCGCGGTGCCGGTCATTTCGTGTGCGGTGTCGTGAAGCTGCTGCGCGGCTTTCGTCGTCGTGGCGAGCACGCCGGCAACGTCTGCGGCCAGCGCATCGGCTGAGCGCTTGTTCTGCTTGAAGACTTCAAGGGCGCGGGCAAAGTCACCGACCTCGTCGGCGCGCTCGAGGCCAGGCACGCTTCCCGACAGGTCTCCGCGCGCCACGCGCGTCATCACGCCTGCCAGCTCGGTCAGGGGACGCACCATGCCGGCCTGCATCATGTATATCGCCAGCGCCACGAGCCCGAGGCAGGCGAGCTGGACGGCACCAAAAAGCAGCTCGAAGAATGCCTGTTCGCCCGCCGCATTGGCTTCGCCCTCGGCATTCAGCCGCGTCGTGATCCCGACAACCTCGTCAATCACCTTGCGATGGGCGAGATAGGCCGTCTGCGCACGCGCATATGACTGGCGCGCGGCTTCCATGTCGCCGCGACGGATGGCCGGAAGCAGTCCCTCTTCCACCGCCTGCCAGAAGCGCGCGACGTGGGCGTCGGAGTCCGTCACCAGCAGCTTCTTCATGGTCTCGTCGAGTGGCTGGGTTTTCCAGTAGTCGCGCCTCGTCTCATAGTCCTTGCGCAGTTGCTGCAGGCGTTCGGCGTGAGTGTCGACGGCCGTTTGCTCCTGCAGCGCCAGCGTCGCCTCGAGATAGGCTTCGATCACGTAAGCGGGCGGCGGCAGGACGTCGGCGATGACGTCCTTTCCCTGCACGATGCCGGCGTAGAGCGGGCCACCAACCTTCAGGCGCTCCAGCGCATATCCGCTGATGAGGGCCGAGACGACGACAAAGCCGGCGAGAAGGCCGCCGATGCAGAGTAGCAGTTTGCGAAACCTGATCTTGCCAAACATTTCCGTGTCCTTGATCGCAACCAGCGCCTCTCCCCACGCCTCTGCCGACTGTGTCAGCCGCGTGTAAACGACTTGTTAACTGAGCGCTCCGGGCCCTAACCGATGGAGGACCCACCTGTTGCAGGCGTGCGGGGCTGGACATCCGCCGTTATTTCAACGATTATTGAAATATGAAACCTTCACTTGCCATCAACCAGCTGTCGGCCCTCGCGCAGGACGGGAGGCTGGCTGCGTTCCGCCTGCTTGTGAAAGCGGGCAAGAACGGTCTCGCTGCCGGCGAAATCTCCCGCAGGCTCAAGGTCGCGCCCAACACGCTGTCGGCGCAGCTCGGCGTTCTCGCCACGGCAGGGCTCGTCAGCAACCGGCGTGACGGAAGATCGGTGATCTACTCGGTCGACTTCGATGCCATGGGCTCGCTGCTCGTGTTCCTGATGGAGGACTGCTGCGAGGGTCGGCCGGAGGTCTGCCAGCCGGTGGCCGACGCGGCGAAGTGCCTCTCGGGCTGCAAGACGGGAGCCGTGCAGTGATGGCGCGACGGCTTGCAGGAGAAGCCCTGGGCACGGCGCTGCTGCTCGCGATCGTCGTGGGGTCGGGCATCATGGGAGAGCGGCTGTCCGGCGGATCGGTCGGACTTGCGCTGCTGGCCAATACGCTGGCAACGGGTGCGGGACTGGTCGTGCTGATCCTGGTATTCGGACCCGTGTCCGGCGCCCATTTCAATCCGGTCGTCACCCTCGTGTCGCTGCTGCGGCGCGAACTCGATGCCATGACCGCGCTGGCTTATGCCGTCGTCCAGGTGGCCGGCGCCATTGCCGGTGTCCTGCTGGCGCACGCGATGTTCGACGAGGCCCTGTTCCAGGTTTCGATGAAGGCCCGTAATGGTACGGGACAGTTCATTTCGGAAATGGTGGCGACGTTCGGGTTGCTTGCGACGATCCTGGGCTGCAGCCGATCGCGCCCCGACCTGACGCCTTTTGCCGTCGGCCTCTACATTACCTCCGCCTACTGGTTCACCGCTTCGACGTCGTTCGCCAATCCGGCCGTGACGATCGCGCGATCCCTGTCAGACACGTTTGCGGGCATTGCGCCGGCGTCGGCGCCCGTCTTCATCGCCGCCCAATTGCTGGGCGCGCTGCTGGCGCTGGTGGTGTTCCGATGGCTTCTTTCCAGGGAGATCCCTTCCGCATGAGCGCGCCTTTTCCTGTCGTCATCCACCACAATCCGGCGTGCGGCACCTCGCGCAACGTGCTCGCGATCATCGAGGCCGCGGGCTACAGGCCGGACGTCGTCGAGTACCTGCAGACTGGCTGGACGCGGCCGCAGCTGCTGGCGCTGTTTGCGGCGGCCGGGCTGACGCCGCGCCAGGCGCTGCGCGAAAGCAAGTCACCGGCGAAGGAGCTCGGGCTGCTGGAACCCGGCGTGACGGACGCGGCCATCCTCGAGGCGATGCTCGTGCATCCGGTGCTCGTCAACAGGCCCATCGTGGCGACGCCGCGCGGCGTCAGGCTTTGCCGTCCCTCCGAGGTCGTGCTTGACCTCCTTGACCAGTGGCCGCCGGGACCACTGGCCAAGGAAGACGGGAGCCTCATCCTCGACAAGGACGGCAAGCGCGTCGGCTGAGAGCGTCAGCCCAGCTGGCGAATCCGCTCGCTGTTCCGGCGGATCTCGTCGACGAGGCCGTCGATGTCCTCGCGCGAGACCTCCCTGCCCTCCAGCGATGACAGGCGCGCGACGGCGCGTTCGATGAGGCGCATGAGCTGCTCGCCGGTCGTGATGGCGGCGGGGACATCGTGCAGGATGGCACGCAGCAGGCTGATCGTGGCTTCGAGCGTCATGGGCGCGACTCCGCGAGCTGCTTCCGTGCGTCGGCCAGGGCCTGCGTAACCCTGTCGATGGCGACGAGTGCGCCGACCAGCTGGCCCGTATCCATTTCATCGCCGTTCAGCACGGGCGCGGCCGCGGCCAGCGCCTCGCTCGCCGCCTTCTCCGCGACGCGGATGCGATGCCAGTGCCATTCGTCCCGGCAAAGATGCCGGGTGGGTGGCGTTTCGCAGGACGGGAGGTTGCCATAAATGAGCACGGCCTGCTGAAGCACGGCGTAGGTCTCGAGTGTCATGGCGGCTGCTCGCCGCGCGCCGGCATCGAGTTGCAGCGGCGCCAGCAGCGCGCAGGCGGTGGCCAGCACCAAAGTGATGCTCGCCACCATGATGTTGGTGATCGTCCTCATGCCGACCTCCACGACAGGCGCGTCGTCGCCTGGAAGCGACCGATGAACGCGATGATGCCGGCGGCGAGTTCCGCGGCCGCGGTCAGCAGGGTTGCGAGTTCATCCTGCACGCGTGCGTCGAGGTCGATGCCGGACAGGGAGAGCACGCCGGCGAGGCAGGTGACGGCGGCGGCCCAGGCTGTCCGGGAGCGCCACCAGGGTTTGGTGTCAGTCATTGCTGTTCCTTTCGTTTGTCGGGAGAAGGCGCCTCATGCGCCTCGAGATGGTGCGTGAGCTCCGTGACGCTGGTCCGGAGCTCGCGCGTGGCTTCGCCGAGGGCGTGGACCTCGGCTTCGAGCCGGGCCAGCCTTTCGGCGGTGACGGTTGAGTGCTCGATCGTCAGTACACGGCGCGACAGGTCCGAGGCCCACCAGAGGCCCGCGAAGCCGGCGCTTGCCACGTAGACGAGGGTGGCGGGGCCGACGAGCTTGTCCATCATGGGCGGTAGACCCTGCGGTCGAGCTCGATATGCGGGCCGTCCCTGAAGTCGCGCCAGTCGCCGCCCCAGGCGATCGGGATGCCCAGTTCACGGCTCGCCTGCTTGAAGGCGTGCGCCACGATCCTGAAGGGCGGCCACTTCCAGGTGAGCATGCCGCCGACAATGGGTGCAAAGTCGATGGCCATGCCGCTCAGGTGGCGGGAGTTGAAGGTGCGGGACGCGCCCGCCTCCACGAGTTCGCGCTGGCGCTTCAGCGTGCGCACGCCCTCGGTGATGATGAATTCGATGGGACTGATTTCCGCGGCGCGCATCACGACGCGGCGCAGGTCGGGGTGGATCCCTTCCATCTTGCGGAGGGATTGCTGGTTCAACATGTCTTACCTCTTGGATTGGGTGTCAGGGCGTCTCGCCGCCGCCACCGCCACCTCCCCCTCCGCCGCCGCCACCGCTTCCGGTGTCCTGCAGCGTGAAGGGGCACGAGGCGAGGAGCGCGCCGGCGCCTGACTGGTTGGTGAGCGAGAGCGTTCCGGACCAGGTGGTCAGGTCGCTGGCATTGGACAAAGCGATCTGGAGCCCCTGTCCGTTGCCGATGGTGAAGTCGATCGCGCTGCCGGCACTTGCCTGCGCAATCTCGATGCCGTCACGCAGGATGGCGAGCGTGCGCTGCGCCGAGAGCGGCACGGAAACGGTCGCCCTCAGCGTGACGGGAATGCTGATGCCGGTGATGATGACCGGCGGCGTCAGGGCGGAGGCGACGAAGCCTGCGTCCGACAGGGGTGGCCAGGAAAACGGATCCGGCATGACGTCCGGGTCCGCGGCTGCGGTCGCAAAGCCGCACAGGGCTGTGAGCACGAGCATGGCGGTCAGGCATCCGTGTTGGCCTGGGTCACGTAGAACAGCGTCACGCCCAGAAGGCGCGCGTCGACGGGCAACGTGTCCCCTGGATCCGTGGCGGCGCGGAAAATCTCGAGGCAGAGCGTTGCGTTCTCGGCCGGCGGCGCTGCCGGCGACAGGCTCGCGGTCTCGGTACTGCGATAGAGTGCATTGGCGATGCCGCCCGTGTCGGTCACCGCGACAGTCGTTCCGAAGGCGGCGTCCATCTGGGCGGCGTCGGTGAGGGCCAGCAGGCGCAGAGCCCAGACCACGTTGAAGTTTGCCGCGGCCGTGCCATGGCACCATGTGACCACGGCACTCACGGCCTGGCGGTTCCACGCCTTGGGCATCTGCAGGAGGACCTGCGCGTGCTCCGGCGTTGCCGGATCGAAATCCAGCGAGCGCAGCAGCATCCTGTTGCCGGGCAGCTCCGTCGTGGACGGTGCCGCGCCCGCTGTCAGGCGCGGCGTGAATGCGGCGGCCGGGATCCAGACGGTCTGCCGTCCGGCGCCGACCTGAGCCGCCACGATGCGCTGGGCGGTGGACTGCACGGGATGGCGCGCGAGGATCTCGTGGTCAGGCACGACGGGAGCCGTGCCGACAGCTGCGATCGCGTTCGCCATGAAGGCCGGGACCGTCACGCGATTGGAGGCGTTGGCTTCGGACGCATCCACGAAGGGAATGGAATCCGCGGCTGCGCCGCCCGTCTGGTCTGCGGAGAGAAGTGCGAGGTCGATCGTGCTGCCGATCCCCAGCGTCGCGCGTGCGGCCGCCGGATCCGGATCGTCGAGCAGCGAGGCCGCGAAGGCCGAGACGGCCTGGAACGGCAGCTGCGTGGCGACCTTGCACTCGTAGCCGCTGCCATCGGCGGTGATGCCGAGGAGTTGGCCGGCTCGCGAGGGGTCGGGTTCAGGGAGGGATGCCCCCTGGACTGATGTTCCGGGCGGCAGGAGTGGCGCGCGCGACAGTCTTTCGTCGATCGACTGCATCTGCGTGACCACACGGTCGAACTGCGTCTCGATGGACTCTGCGCTGAAGGCGCCTGACGGCTGGAGGTCGAGCTCCTGGACGAGTTGCGTATCCAGGCTGATCGTGATGCGGGTCCCGGCTGACGGGGCCACGTGGAAGACGATGGCACCGCCTGCCGGCAAGGCTGCGCCCTCCCAGACAAAGTCGGTTCCCATGGTTTTCAAATCGTCAACGAGGGTGCCGGGCGCCCTGAGAAACACCCTCAGATCCCCGAGCGCCCAGACCCTTCCGGGCGCAGGAAAGCGCGTAGTCTGGCCGTCTCCCGCATAGGCAATGCGGGCGGCCGTGGACATGACAGTCATTAAATACTCCTTGGTAGAGGTGCGGTTATCATTTCATTGGCGCAAAAGCCGCATTCCGACCGACCGTCCGCCGCTTACCGGGGACAGGTTGCCGATGCGTGCCCTTTTGCGCGGATCGGACAGGAGAAATGGACGTCGCCTGGTATGTGAGCGCAAATGACAAGCTGTTCGGGCCCTACAGCCACGAGCAGATGAAGTCCTTTGCGCTCGAGCGACGCCTCTCTCCGCAGTCGCTGGTGCGACTTGGCGCGGAGGGAAGCTTCGTCCCGGCGGAGAACCACGCGGCGCTGTCACGGCTCTTCAAGCCTGCGGACACGACGTCGTCGCCGGGCGCGACCGCCCGTCCCCAGGCCGCCGCAGCCGCTCAACCCACCGCCGGGATCCCGGACGGGCAGATGTCGAATTTCATCGTCATCATCGATTTCCGTTCCGGTTCGCCGCGCAAGGTCGAGAGCGAGATGAAGCTGCTGGGACGGTCGCTCCGCCTGAACGCGCAGACGTGGCTCCTGCAGACCGACAAGCCGGCCAACACGATCAAGAATGTCCTTGCGCCGCAACTGAACGGCGATGACCCGCTCGTCGTGATCGACGCCGGGCGCAACAGGCTGGCGTGGCACAATCTTGGTGTCTTCGAGGCGTCGAGCGCGCGCGACCTGTGGAAGCTTCCCCACGAGCGCAGTTGACGTCTCAGGCTGCCAGGTCGCCAGCCGCCACGAGCGGCGCCAGTGACAGGATGTCGAGCGGCAAGGGTTCGCGCTGCCTGATCCAGAGCCGGGTGGCGGCGTCGAACTCCGATGCGGGAAACACCGTTACGTCTCCGGAGCGAAGCGGCGGCGCGCTGTCCATCCTGTCCGTGGCGTCGCGGCGCAGGATGTCTTCCCACGGCCCCTCCCCTGATACGGCCACTTCCCCACCCATCGTGTTCATGACGCGAAGGGACAGCTGCGGGATGCGCTTGGCCCGTCCCTGCAGAAAGAGGCCTCCCAGCATGTCGATGCGCAGCGTGCGCAAGGTGCTTTCGTAGGGCAGCCCGGCCCAGACATTCATCGCCGGCCGGTCGAGCGTGATCGAACCGGCCTGCACGATGCAGTCACGGTGCACTGCGCCGTCGGTCACCACGCTGATCGTGGCGCCTTCCAGGTGATGCAGTCCCGCCAGCGCGGAGACCGGCGCGCCCTGGTAGCGCAGTGCCGCATCGAGGAAACCCATGCTGTCCCTGTCTTCGTCGCCTGCGGGCTCGAAGGGCGGCGCGAGATATTCGACAAAGCGGCGGGGCTCGCCCGCGATCACGCGGCGCACGATCATCCAGAGATCGTCCGTTGCACCCGACGCCGAGGGAACGACGGCGATGCTCTCGACCGTGCCGCCAAAGTCATGGCGCGCCCAGGCATAAAGCTGCTGTTCCGGGCGATAGGTCAGGGAGAGCACGCGTCCGTCCTCGCGCAGGGCCCAGAGGACCGAGAGCGGGTTCCTGGCCCATGCGAGGCGCGTCACCGGGCTCTCGCGCGTCAGGTGCTCGGCGAGTTCCGTCAGGTCGATGGATGCGTAGCTTCCGGTGTCGGCGCGGCTTGCCAGCGAGATGATGCGACGGCCCGACCTGTTCACGAAGAGCGTCTCCAGCCCCACCTTCACGGGCTGCGCCGCATTGGCGCCCTCGCCCGACTGCGGGACGATGCGCGTATTGGCCGGCGTGATCGGATCGCCTGCGCCACCACCAAAGGCCGCGAATTCCTGGGACAGTGTCCCGACCAGCAGGTCGGAGGCCGAGGTGAGCCAGCGCACGGGATCCGCCTGGTTGGCGGCGATGTTGTAGGAAATCGTCTCGTCGTCGCGCGTTCCCGGCAGGAAGTTCATGAAGTCCGCCGACGCGGACGCCCACAGGCCGAAGGGCTGCAGGCGCGTATTGGCGAAGACGAGGCGCTGCTCGTGCAGAGCCACGCAGGCGGGATAGCCACGCGTCGGCGAGAAGGCGCCTTCTGCCCAGAGCCATGTTGCAAAGCGCTTCACCGTTCCGCCTCCCGCATAGGCTGACGGTGGCGCGCCATTGGCGAGGTCGAAGCCGGTCGGCGTCACGTTTGTCACCTTCCAGTCGCCATTGGCCTGCACGGCACCGGCGACGCCGCTGATGGTGACGTAGTCGCCTTCGTCGAAGCCGTGGCCCGGACAGAGGATGCGGCTCGTTCCTCCGGCTGCCGTCACGCCCGTGATGGTGCGTGCGGCGGGCGCGAGCCCTGCCGGCAGGTAGGTCATCGCGGTGGCCGTCATGGTCTTGCCGTCGATCCAGCTGTCGAGGCGCAGGATCGCCCAGCGCGAATGGAGATAGCGCCACTTCTTGCGGTGCGTGGCGCCGGCGGGATTGTCCCAGGCGTCGCCTTCCGTATGCGAGGGGGCGACACTTCCCGTCTGCGCGCCCGAACCTGCGTCGGCGAGCGCGTAGACGTGTCCATTGCTGGAGACCTGCGTGCCGGCGGCGGTCGACAGTGTTTCTCCCGGCGACCAGGGGCTGACGTTCTGGTCCGACAGATAAAGTTCCTGCATCCGGAAATGGCTTCCGGCGTGGCCCGGCGTGAAGAGTGGCGCCGAGGCGCGCAGCGTCACCTGCGCGCCGGGCTGGAAGCCTGACGTCGACGCGCACATGACCCGCACCGTGTCGTCGGCGTTCAGGGGCGCGAAGGGTCCCCGCGCAAGCGGCATCGCGGCCAGCGACCATGCAGCGTGGCCCGTGCGGGTCAGCGTGCGGGGCGCGTGGTCAGGGTGCGCGAGATAGAGCACGTCCGCGGACTGCGCATGGCAGAGGGCGTCGAGCCCGGACGCGCTCCACGGCGAGGCGATCTCGTAGATCTTCGAGACGGTGCCGCCCGACATGTAGGGCGGCAGGGCCGAGGTGTCGGTGCCGGACAGCTCGAACGTGTCGAGGTCGGCATTGGCGACGATGAACTCGCGGTTGTTCAGGCTGCCCACGCCGCGCACGCCCGTGACGAGGATCCGGTCCCCGTTGACGAAACCATGCGCAAAGGCAGTCACGCGCGCCGGACTGGCGCGGGTGATGTCCATGACCGGTCGGGATGACACGGTGACGGGCGCGCCATCCTTCCAGACCCGGATCACCTTGTCCCCGAATTCCAGCATGTAGGCCTGGATGGTCGAGAACACGAAGGGGATCAGCCGGCCCTTCACCAGCGGATCGCGGACCTCGCCCGCAAAGCGCGTGCCGTGCCGGCGCATGAGGCCACCTTCCGGCCTGACAATGAAGTTCTCGATCAGCTCGGCGCCGCTGGCGTATTTCTGCAGGTCGGCGCGACCATAAAGGCGCGGCGACAGTTCGCCGGCCGAGAAGGAGAACTGGCTTGAGGTCTGCCTCATGTCATTCTGCTCCTTCACGCTGGACAAATCCCGGCTCGAAGCGTGCGTCGAGCCAGGCGCTGCGCAGGAGGTGCGGCGCCGCTCCCTCGTCCGCATCCCTTCGCCGGGCTTCACCCAGCTTGACCTGGAAAAGCTGATGCAGGCTGTTGGCGCGGGACTGGCTGTCGGCAAGCTGCACGGCCAGGTCGGCTGCGAGCCTTGTCACCAGCGCATCCGTGAACAGCACGTCGAAGACCGACGGGTTCGTGATCCGCGCGGTGTAGGTGATGAGCAATGGCGGCGCCGTATTGGCGAGGACCTGGCGCTGCTCGACTTCCCATGCGCCGGCACAGGCATTGTGCACGGCGCGCACGAGCAGGCAGTCGGACGGCAGCGGATAGGCCCGCGCGTAACCGAAGGCCGGCAGGTCGGCAGACGCGGGAAGCCGCGCGCGGCGCGCCGCGAAGTTCCAGTCATAGCTGCGCAATACCGCGTCGCGCGCATAGGGATAGCGGCGACGGCAGGCGCGTGCGGCTTCGCTCTTCTCGTCAAGCGAGACGATCTCGGCGCCGCGACCGATCTCGGCCAGCGCCATGTTGCAGATGGCAACTTCCGAGTATTCACCAAAGGATGGCATGTGGTTCCTTTCATGACTGACCCAAGCCCCGCACGACCTGCGCCGTGCGGGGCTTGCGTCCGTTGCGCCCTAGCTCTGGGCGAAATAGAGGTCGATGATGAGCGTTCCTGCGATCGGCAGCGCTGCCGTCGCGATGGACAGCTGCACGGTCTCATCCGTGGCAAGGCGCGTGCCCTGCGCCGCAGCCCGCCCGAAATTCACGGGCGTGTCGATGATCGCGTGCGCAGCTGACGCGCGGTACTTGCCGGGCGTCGCCGCCGTGCCGATGGCAACAAGTGAGGTTCCGAGCGAGACATCGGACGTGATCGTCCCGCAGAGGAACGTCTCGCCCGCTGTCGGAAAGGCCAGCGTGATCGTGTCGGCGGGTGTCTGCCCGGCGAGCGTGATCTTCTCGCGATAGACGCGGACATGTCCGCCCTGGACGCTGCCATCGACGAGGCCGGGCGGCGTGGTGCCGCGCGGCGCCGTGAAGGCGCCATAGAGTGTAGCCATGGAAAGGCTTCCTTGTTCAGTGAGTGGTTCTGGATGGGTTATTCGACGCAGGCGATCTCGACGACGCCGGTTTCCTGCATGCGCGTGGCACCGGCGGACATCGAGTAGAAGACCTGCGTGGCGTAGTTCTTGTCGGGACGCTCGGTGATGCGTGCCGATGGCTCGTGGCCCAGGCCCAGCACGACCTGGTCGCGCTGCCAGGCGAGGCACGCCCGCTCGGCGCCCGAGATGATGGGCAGGATCTTGGTGCCATCGATGCGCGTGCCATCCACGCGGATGAAGGAGAAGCCGAGGAATGTCTCGAGTTCGCCCTGCACCAGCGCGCGGACCGAGTTGAAGTCGGCCGAGGTCACCTGGGTGGTGTTCAGCAGGTCCTCGAGCTGCTCGGAGGTCACCGCGATGAAGCGGCCGTCGCTGTCGATGTCAGCCGAATCCAGCGCCTTCTTTGCCTGGATCAGCTTCTGCAGCGTCAGGCCTGCGCCCTGCGACGGAAGACGCTGCACGCCCGGCAAGGGCACGGCGGTGGTGCCGTTCTCGCCGGTGAAGGAAATGCCGCGCATCGCGTCGACGATCACCTCGTCGAGCGCACGACCCATCGCGTTGGCGGCGCTGCGGGCGTAAGTCGACGTCGGGTCGATGAGCATGCGTACCTTGTCTTCCTGGTCGACGAGGTCGGCCCAGTCGAAGTCCTCGATGGCGCAGCGCCGGCGCGCGTGCGGCGTGTCCATGCGCGGCGTGTCGGCGTGGCGCGAGGCGCGCCGGCGGGCTGCCGTGGCGCCGATCTGGTCGAAGAAGGCCTGCTTGCCGTTGACGTTCTCGACGCGCACGGCGTCGCGCAGCTTCGAGCCCTTCTGCTGGGCCAGCATGGTGACGTTCGCCGCGTACTGGCTGACGAACGCCGTCGTGATCTGAGTGGACATGGAAATGACTCCACAAGTTGTCTGTGTTGGATCTGGATTTGACGCGGGTGCCCCGGCAAATGACGCGGGACCGCGAACGTGGATGTGCAGCGCAACATCCGGTGCGGCTTGCTGTGCAAGCGTGGGGCGGGCCTGTGCGCTTTCGCACACCCGGGTGTCCGCAATTGTTAAGATCGGGTTTTGCAGATGCGTTCGTGGCGCATTACTGCCATTACGCGTGCTACCCTAGGGTTTCCTTGCCTAACGTGGACATTGCATGTACGTTAGTCATCGTGACGGCTGCACGATATGAAGTGCGGATCGGGAATGCCTAGGCACTAGCGCTCTGCAGCACGGTGGCTGCGCAGGCCAGGCTCCACCTCAAGCAACACATTGTTCCGCTGTTTCGACCGGCATGGGCATTTCGCCCGTGCCAAACATACATACCCTAGGATTTCCTTATATGGCCTCGCTTTCCGGAACTGTAAAATTCTTCAACGAGTCGAAGGGATTCGGCTTCATCACGCCTGACGGCGGCGGCAAGGACGTGTTCGTCCATGCAACGGCTGTCGAGCGCGCCGGGATGAGAAGCCTGCGCGAAGGACAGCGCGTCAGCTTCGACACCGAAGCCGATGCTCGCGGACCGAAGGCTGTGAACCTGCGCGCTGCCTAACGGCACGCCGCAGATCTGGCATTCTGGGGGCGGCCGCCGGACACGCAGTCCGGGGCCGCCCTGCTTTTAGGAGGGCTGTGCATTGAAAAAAGAACGGGACAAACCCAAGGACAAGGACCACAGCGCCGAACCGCCGAAGATCCCTGTCGTGCATGACATTACCGGCCGCGTCCCGACGATGACGGATGCGGAACTGAACGCGCTGCTTGCCAATGCGCGACGCCTGCTGGCTTCGGGAACCGCGGTCCAGAAGAAGTCGGCCGAGATCCTCGTGCCGCTGATCGAGACCGAAGTCGCCACCCGACAGGCCGCAAAGGAAGAAGCACGAAAGGCGCGCACGTCGTCCAAGCGCAAGAAGGACGCGCCTGGCGATTCATCGGATTCCTCCGCCGCCTCGTCCTAGTCGCCCGCATTCACGTAGGCGCGCTCGAACATCGTGCGCACCTGCTCGACAAGGTCGAAGTGGTCGGGGTGATCCCTCTTCACGTAAGCCGGCCTTGCCATGAGCTCCCGCGCCTTGCGGATCGCGTCACCCGGCGCCATTCCCTGGGCCGAGCCTGCCTCTCCCCTCAGCGTATCCTCCACGAGCGTTGAACCGGCCCGCGCGAAGGCGCGGATCAGATGCGGGTTGTTGCCGACGCCGCTTTCATTCAGGAACGCCACCAGCTGCTCGCCGCCGAAATAGCGCGCCGCGCGTGCGGCCTGCGAGAGCTTCATCGAATAGTCGGGCCCCCATTCGCCTTTCAGTTCCTCGCTGGCGCGGCTCTCGGCTTCGCTGCGTGTCCGGCCCATCGCCGCGTGCGCCTCTGCCTGGTGGCCGGCGTAGAAGTCGATGAGGCCCTGGAGCTGGTGCGGTGTCAGTCCGAGGCGGTGCGCGACGGGAAGTGCCGCCTTCTCGAAGGCGTCGTCCCAGGCCACGCCCTCCGGCAGCTCGGGCCGCGCGAGTTCGTAACCGGCAGGATCGCGCGGAATGCCGAGGCGCTCGCGGGCCACCTCGTCCCATACGCCGTCACGCGGCAGCGGGATCTTGCCCGCGCCGATGGCACGCTGCGCATGCGCGTAGGCCTGCACGACATCCGCCGGCGACTTGTAGCCCTTCGTCTCGACGAGCTGGCGCAGTTCGGGCGCGAGGCCCTCGGTCCAGGCCGGCTGCTGTGTCTCCTGAGGTGTCACGGTGGTCGGTTCAGTCATTGTCATTCTCCCTGTCGGCAATCGAGACAAAGTCATCCGGGTCGAGGCGGGCGACGCGGGCCAGGTGCAGCCAAACGCGTCGCTTTCCTTCCTCGACACCGCGATCGAACTCGCACGCACCGGCGACCGGTGCGGCGGCATTGCAGAAGACCGCGATGTCCCTGAGGAATCGCGGGTTGGCGCTGCAGACAGCGCGATACTCGTCCGCCACGCGGCGGGCGGCTGGCTGTCCCCACAGCAGGGACAGGAGGTCAGGCAGTGTTTTCATTCAATTCTCCGTTGATGTTGCTGGCGCCGCATTGCTGCCGCGCGCGGCCCGCCCTATGAAGCGGGCCGTGAAGTCGTGAGAGGCACAAGGTCATGGTTCAGCGCATTTCTTCCGGTTCTCCCTTTGAGCGTGACATGGCGTATTCGCGCGCCGTGGTGGACGGCGACTGGATCTTCGTGTCGGGCACCACCGGCTTCGACTATTCGACGATGACCATCTCGGATGATGTCGCCGTGCAGGCCGAGCAGTGCTTCATCAACATCGCGAAGGCACTTGAGCAGGCCGGCGCCAGCCTCGCGAATGTCGTGCGCGTGCACTACATCCTGCCTGACGCGAAGGACTTCCCCGCGTGCTGGCCGGTCCTGCGCAAGTACCTGGGCGATGTCCGCCCGGCGGCGACGATGTTCGCCGCCGGCCTTGCGGACGAGCGCATGAAGATCGAGATCGAGGTGACCGCGCGTCGCGGCAACCAGGCGTCCTAGGCCATCCGTTCCCGCAGCGCGCGTACCTGGTCGGCGCCGCGCATGATGCGCGCCGGAACGGCCCAGCCGCGCCCCATGACCTGGATCGCCTCGTCATGGTCGATGTTGTCGATCACGGCGGGCGAGACCGCCGCGACGGGAGCCATGCTGTCATAGAGGCGGCCCACCGCCTGGGCTTCGGACGCCATCTGCGCGCGGGCCAGCGGCGAGACGTACTCCACCTTCAGGTCCTGTCCCCGGATTGCAGCCGGCGGGTCGGGCAGCCGCCCCGCCCTCAGCATCAGGCCGAAGCGGCGCCGGATCAGGGGCGAGAGGAACTCGCTCTGGATGCGGCCGAGGTTCGGGCCCAGCAGGCGCAGCTTTTCCTCGTGGCGGGCCATGAACTCGGTCGCCGTCATGTTGGGGCTTTCCGACATCTGCATCAGCGACGCCTGGAAGGCTTCGCGGACGGCCTGGCGGCGCTGCGTGATGAGTTCGGCCGCCATGGCCGGATTGGATCCCGTGTAGATCGGCTTGATGCGCAGCTGGCCCTCGTGGTCGAGCGCGCCGTAGGTGATGCCGCCCGGCCGCGTGTGTGCACCGCGCGAGAGACCCTTGTCGGGCACGGCCATGGGCGGATCGGCCATGAGTTCGGCGGCGCGCAGCACGGTTTCTTCCATGCGCACCAGAAGGCGGACGTCGGGGAGGACCTGGTCGCCGATGCCGCGGCCGTAGACTTCGCCGGCGGCCTGCGTCCAGCGCGGCACCTGGTAGGGCATTTCGAAGTAACCTCCCTCGCCGACGATGCGTGCCGTGTCTTCCTCGACATGGATCGAAGCGAAGGGGCGTGTTGCGGCGAGCGCCGGGTCCTCCTCGGGCAGCACGGCGTGGAGAAAGGCGACCCTCTCCTGCGCATTGGCCTCGGCGGCCTTGCGGACCTTTTCGCTGACGCGCGGGCCGAACATGCCGACGGCCTGGCGCGGCGTGAGGGTGAAGCGCCGGAAGAGCGTGTCGATCTCGCCATGGGCGTTCTCGGCGACGTGGCACTCGGAGAGCGGCCTGACGCTGTCGTTGAACCGCCCTGTCCCCGCAATCTCGCCGGAATAGAAGACGGCTGTACCGAAGCAGGCGAGGTCGGCGAAGAGCGAAGGGAGCACGGCGTAGAAGCGTGAGGCCTGCGGACCGAACGATGCCAGGAGCCTTGTCTCGGCCTCGTAGAGCCAGTCGCGCACCTCGTCGATGCCGTTCAGGTCCTCCTGGCCAAGCTTCAGGGCGAACCAGCGATTGGCTGGGTTCGTCATCATGCCGTAGATCCCGGCCGCGAAGGCCTCGACCGCGATGCGTGCCGTGGAATCGAGCAGCAGCACCGAGCGGCGCGGGCCGGCACTTTCGCCAAGGAGGCCCGGCAGATGCTGCGGGCGCATGTAGGCGGCGATTTCCCGCCAGTGGCGCTCCAGCGGGGCCCGTTCGGCCTTCAACCTGTTGCAGTGCAGTATGAGTTGTTGTGGGGAGGGTGACATGTTCGTCCTGTCTGACATATTGGGGTCATAATGGTTTGTTGCGTTTGGCACCGAGGGAACGTCACAGGGACATGACAGCCGACAGCCATCCACCCGCTGCTCCGCCGCCGGCACCGGCCGGCTCGCGCGAGGCCGATCTCGCCGCGCTGTCGTGGCTCGCGCGGTGGTTCGGCATACCCTTCGTGATCATCATCGGGCTCTACTATGCGGAGCCCCTGCTGCGCGGCGGGCCGGCGGCTGAGTATGTCCCGGCCGTCACGCAGCAGGAGGTGCATCCCTATCCGTTCGAGGAAGGCGCGCGCGGGCCGTCACTGGCGCCTGTCGACGTGCCACGTCCGGCGCCCCTGCCCTTCCCCGCCTTTCCGGGAACGGCGCCGCCGCCACCGGCCGCCGCCGACATCGTCGCGCAGCCGATCGCGCAGCCCAAGCCGCATTATCCGAAGCGTGCGCTTGATCGCGGCAAGGAGGGCGTCGTGCGCATCCGGCTCACGATTGCTCCGGATGGCTCCGTCAGCGAAGCCACCGTGATCGCGGCCGATCCGCCGGGCTGGTTCGAGCGCGCGGCGATCGATGCCGTCAGGCAGTGGCGCTACCAGCCGCCGGGCCGTCCGCTCGTGACCGAAGCCGTCATCGAATTCAAGCTCGACTGACGCGTGGCGTGGCCGCGCGTTGCTAGCCGCCGAGCAGTGTCTTCTGCACGTAGGGGCTTGCGAGCGACTGCGGTGTCACTGCGAAGGGTGAAATGAACTGGCCCTGGCGGCGCACGAGGCGGCGACGCTCGCGCAGTTCCTCTTCCTGGCGGGACTCAGGGCGTGGTGGCGGTGGCGGCGCGGGCATCTTGGGTGATTTGAACAGGCACATGGTCTTTCAGTCTCCAGGCATATTGGTGGAAGGTGGCGCCTCGGGCGCCGTAGAGGGGGACATCACATTCGCGGACGAAGCCGAGACGCTCGAGGAAGCGGATTGCGTCCGCGTGTCCCTCCATCGTCCGGCATTCGGCGCGCATGTAGCCCTGCGCCAGGAGGCGCGGGCGGGCCGTGACGTGTCCCCACCGGAAGGCCCTGCGCGCGACGGCGGGCCAGCGATCCGTGGCCATCATCGATACGGCAAGGCACGCCGGCGTCACGGCGTGGAATGCGACCAGGGCCTGGGCCCCGTCGCCGTCATGGAATGCGGTGGCGAGCACCGCGGGCTGGCCAAAGGCGAGCATGGCGTCGCTCGCGCTCCAGCCGCAGGCTGCAAGTTCGTCCCGGTCGCGCTTTCGCAGGCGCGAAATCACGGCGGCAATGTCGTTTGCATTCATCAGGATTTCCCGTGCTGAGTTAACCCTGCCGTCGAGCAGGAGGGAATTTCGTAGCGGTCGTCACAGACCTTGCGCTCCGCGTCCCCGTAGGCTTCCCTTTCATCTGCCGTTCAGGCGGCAGGCACCATTTTCCGCCCGCGTTCGGCCCATGGGGGCTGAGACAGATCCAGAGGAAACGAAGTCATGAAGAAGTCATATGTCGCGGCCGCTGCAGTCGCCCTTGTTTCAACACTGGCCGTGGCCACGCCGGCCTTCGCCTGGGACCTGCTGGGCACGTTCAACGTGCGCGACCGCGTCGACGTCGACACGCTGACCCTGCCGGGCAACCGCGTGTTCTCGCGCATCAAGGTTTGCGCGTACCGCCATCCGGTGCATATCATCGACATCGACATCCACTTCGCCAATGGCGGCCACCAGGACGTGGACACGCGCTGGCAGATCAATCCCGGCGACTGCACCCGCAACATCGACCTGAACGGCGCCAACAGGAACATCAGTGCCATCGTCCTCAAGTATGAAGAAAACTCGTGGAAGCGCCGTACGGCGACCGTCCGCGTCTTCGGCGAATAAGAAGAAAAGCAAGACTGCCCCGAAGCGGCCGCCTGCGCGTGAGCGCAAGCGGCCGCTCTGCTTTGTGTATGTCGTCGGCACGCTGACGCCGCGCGGGCCGCTGACCTATGTCGGCTGGACCGTCGACCTCGAACAGCGGCTGTCGGCGCACAACGGCGCGGGCGGGGCCAAGTTCACGAAGGGCCGGCGATGGCGCCTGCTCTACGCTGAAGCCCTGCCCGACCGCCGCCAGGCGATGAGCCGCGAGTGGTACCTGAAAAAGGACCGCGCCCTGCGGGACCGGCTTCGGCAGATCCTGAAGGCCCAATGAAAAAGGGCGGAGGAATTGCTCCTCCGCCCTTCCGGGTATGCGATGGGTTTACCCTTTAGTTCATGTCAACCGTGGCGCGACGGTTCTGGGGTTCCTTCACCCCGTCGCCGGTCTGCACCATCAGCTCGCCTTCGCCCTTGCCGGACGTGGAGATCGAGCCGTCGGCAATGCCCTTGCCAACCAGGTTCGACTTCACCGCATCGGCGCGGCATTCAGAGAGCTTCTGGTTGTAGGCGTTCGAGCCCGACGTGTCGGTGTGGCCGACGACGCGGATCGATGCAGCGCCCGACGACTTCGCAGCGGCAGCGGCCTCGGAGAGGACTGCATCGGCTTCAGCCGTGATGTTGCACTTGTTCCAGCCGAAGAACACGATGAACTGCTTCGGTGCCGGCGGCGGAGGCGGCGGCGGAGGCGGCGGCGGCGGGGCCGGCGGCTCGTCGTAGCCATAGCGGAAGCCGATCGTCACGGTGTGCTTCTCGAGGTCGACTTCGCGCGAGATGTCCGTGGACAGCGTCTGGAGCTCAGCCTGAGCCGCATTGAAGTAGCGGTAGTTGAGCATCAGGTCCCAGTGCTGGTTGACGCGATACGTCAGGCCAACGATGCCCTGGTAGGCGAAGACCTTGTCGTTGCTGTCGTGGCCGTCGAACGCCATGTAGCGCGGGTTGTCGATACCGGCGCCGGCGCCGAGGCTCAGGCCCCACTTGTCCGAATTCAGGTTGAAGTCGTACAGGGCATTGATCATGCCCGACCACTCTTCGAGTTCGACGTCGTTCGTGGTGCAGATGAGAGCAATCGTGCCCGTGCAGATGGTGCGGTCGCCTTCGTTCGTGCGATAGCCGACTTCACCTTCAATGCGCCAATTGCTGTTCTTGAACGCATAGCCGACGGTGCCGAGAGCGGCCATTCCGTCGTCCAGCTCAAGCTTCACCGACGTACCGGCGAAGTCCGTCTCATTGACGCGGACCCAGCCCGCTTCGAGACCGACATACCAGCCATCGCGCTCATAACCGGCGCTGGCCGTTCCCGAGAGCACCACCGCAGCGGCGGCGCCAAGCAACAAGGCTTTCAATTTCATTTGTTGAACCCCCAACTTCCAACTAAGGCCGGCGGCGTGACCACGAATGGACCGACCCCAGCATGTTTTACCCATTTGCATCTTAGACGGTTCGTTTCGGAGAGGCAGTGCCCGTAACGCAACACTCCGCTCCCAAATGATTGAATTCGACAGAATGTTTGGCATTTTTCTGGCTCATTTCTGCCATTTCTCCGGGCAGGCGAATTCATCGCCGGTCGACGAGGCATTTTTTCAACAGCCCTCCCGCCCCCTTCCGCCACTCGCCACGGTTGCCCTTGTCCTTTTATGCCCGTGCCCTCATCAAGGGACGCGGAAGCCGTCTCCGGACTGGCCGGTCTGAAGCGCGTTCAACGCTGCCCCGAGCAGGGAGCGCGCCAGGTACTGGCGGCCCTGCGACCTGAGGAGACGCGACCGGACTTCACCCTGGTGGAGGCTTCGGGCCGCCTCTGCCTCGAGCCCGAGCGCGGGATCCAGGCGAGCAGCATGGGATGCCGCCAGCGTCGAAACGACCGAAGCCGAACCGGGGTCTGCGCCGGCGGCAAAGACGCGGGCGCGCTCGGCCGCCGAACTGCGTTCGGCGTCGTCACGCGCAAACGCGGCGCGCGCAGAGGCGAGAGATGCTTCGGCCCGGGCCGCGTCGGCTTCGTACCGCGCCTGGCGGCGAAGATCCCGGGACTGGGCCGCAGCGCCGGCGAGCGAAGCCGCGGCCTGCAGCCCGCCCAGCATGATGGGTGCACACATGTTGCTGTTCCTTGTGGTGGATGTTCAGAAGTAAGTCAGGTCGCCGATCGCCATGGTTCTCGCAGGCGGCATCTTCCATGATGTCCCCTTATCCTGCGCGCCGGCGTGGCGCAGCATCATGATCGCGATGCGCGTGGCGCTCATCAGGTCATCGTCGAGCTTGACGATGCGGCCATTGGCGCGGTGATAGGTCTCGAACTCGCGGAACCAGTCGTCGAGGTGCTCGAACACGCGCAGGCGTCCCGTGCGCATCCGCTCGAGCATGTCCAGGATGCCCGGTTCGACGAGAAATCCTCCGCGCTCGTGGGTGGCATGGACGGGCAGCATGGCGAGGCCCTCGTCCTCGTAGAGCGACATCAGCTGGCGCCCGCTTCCCTTTTCGGTGGCAAGGCCGTCATGCGGCCAGGCCCATTTCAGCTCCCGCCCCCAGCGGCGCAAGGCCGAAGCGTGGATTGCCGGCGTCTCGTTGCGCGCGCGATAGGCATGCGTGACGTAGATGCAGTCGGCTTCCTCGTCATGCGCAATCCTGACCGCCGCGAAGGGGTGGTCGTAGCCGAAGTCGAGCCCGCCCAGAACCGGCCAGTCGTCGGGCACGGGAAACGGCCTGCAGCGTATGTCCGCTGACGCCATGGGAAAGACGCGACCGCTGCCGAGCGAGGGAATGCCCGACATGCGCGCGTCGCGCTCGTGCTCGGGAAATCCCTGGATGATGGCCTCCCAGTCCTCGCGCCGGATATGCAGGGCCTCCTCAAGCGTCATGTTGACGTCGGCGCAGGTCTCGCCATCGTGCGCGCGGATCAGGCGCGAGACGATGCTGCTCATGCCCTGCAGCGGCGTGAAGGTGGTGTAGACGATGCCGCCTGTCGCAATCAGGCGCGCGAGTGCCTCGTTGTAGACCTGCTCCGGTGGTTCCTCATCGCACCAGATGACGTGCTTCGACGGTCCCTGCCAGGCCTGCCGGCCCTGGTCATATCTCTTGAAGCCCAGCTTCGACGTGCCGCCGGAGACGTGGCGCACGAGGACCGTGTCGAGCAGGTCAGCGACGCCGAGGCCCCGCTTGGCTTCAATGAGCGCTTCAGACGGGATCGCGCCCGTGCCCCACTGGCCGAGCGGCCCCATCAGGGCGCGCTGCGGGTTGTCGCGTGTCGTTTCTCCCGTGTCGCAGGACGCCCAGGCATCGATCGGATGATCGAAGCGTCGTCCCTGCCACCAGCCGGGATAGCGACCAGTGAGGTGCATCGCCATTTCCATCGCGCCACAGAAGGTCTTTCCCTGCTGGTTGCCGGCGCGCAGAAGGCGCTGGCGGCAGGTGGCGCCGTAGTCATGGAACTGCTTCTGCTTGGCGTAGGGCTGGTAGTTCGCCAGCCGGTTCTTCTCGCGGCGGCGTTTCTGTTCCGCCGCCAGCAGCTTCTCGATCCCTGAGAGACTGGCGGATGATATCGAGGATGGCAGCAAGTTCGTCATCTTGGATTTCCGTGAGGGGGCTTGCGCCTTCCTGGTCGGGCGAGAGGCCCGCCACGAAGCGCAGGTACTGGGTGGGGTTATCGTTGGCGAGATCGTCAATCGCCTTCTGGCCGGTGCGTTCGAAGCAGGTCAGGAGGCCTTCGGCGAATTTCCGGGACAAGGTTGATCCCGGCCCGCCGCCGCCCTTTGGCGGTGCGTTGAATTTGGTCATGGGCTCATGCGTGTGCTGGCGCGAGCGGGCGTATCCGTTCGCGCGGGGGTCAAATCTGACGGAGATGGGTGGAGCACCCGTTCGGATGCAGGATGGGGCGGGTGCAGGATGGTGCGGATGCAGGATCGTTCAGCGGACCAAAGGTGATCCATGAAGCTGCGCAGGCGTTGACAACGAAGGCTGAAATCCGGGCATTCGCTCGATGAACGAAGCCTCGATCATTCGTGGACAGATTCCTACGCTATCGATCTGCAGCGCCGAATATTGCCGAAATCGCCGAAAACAAAAAGTGAACAAATTGACGCAGGGCGAAAACGGCGAAACAGCGGCCAAGGCCGCTGTTCGCTCATTGCTTCAATGAAACTGGAGACTTCAGGCGACGGCGGCTTCGCTTGAGCTGCGCGCCGCCCAGATCGCCTCGATGGCGGACTTGCTCACCATCAGGCTCGAGTAACGCACGGGATCCGCCGGCGGCTTGGTCCGGCTCTTCTTCACCGGCGCCTGGCTGAACGCGTTCTCGCGACCGGCGAGGAAGGCCAGCGGATCAAAGCCCGCCTTCTTCCAGTGCGAAGCCGCGATCGGCGTCCATTCAAGGGCCTCGCCCGTGCGCCCCCACACGGTCAGTTGTCCCTCGGCGGCGAGAATGCGGAATTCCTCGACGCGCGCGGAGGATTCCGGATCCGTCGGCGGCAGCCAGAACTCGCGCCATGAGCCGCACTGGGTCCAGATGACGGCGTCGGTCAACCAGACGGCATCTTCGGGGAGCGCCTTCGCCGATTTTTTCCTGCGGGTGGTGGTGCCGGGCTCTGCCTTGCGACGCGTCGTCTTGCGCGGCGCCTCATCCGCGAGCGCGGCGTCGGCGACAGGCTCGTCAGCCGAAGGCTGTTCGACGCGCAGTTCATCGGCGGACGTCAACACGTCATCGACGACACCTTCCTCAACGAGGTCATCTGCGGATGCCACCGGCGCCACCTCGTCGAGCGCGCCTTCGGCATCGACGCGGACATCCTGGACATACATCTCGACGGACGCGTCCGGCACAATGGCGGCCGCTTCACGCTGGACTGACGGCGACGCGCCGACGCGCACCACGCGCTCGGCATGGGTTGCGAACTCGCGACCAAACAGGATCAGCTCGCTCGCACGCGCTGCGAAGTCGATTTCCTCGTACGCCATGCCGGCACGGAGGTGGTCCCGTGTCGACGCGACGCTCTCCAGGGACACGCTCTCCTCGGGCTCTTCTGGCACAAACCCTGAAAGGCTTGCCGCCGGCGAGAGCGCGGGTTCCGGCGTCACGTTCTTGACGGGCGCCACATCCGTGACGGGCGCCACATCGACATCGGTGACCTCTTCGGGGGCGACCTCTTCGGGTTCCGGCTCCTGCGCCAATGGCTCGGACGGCTTTCCGTGCAGGAAAAGCGTCGGCAGGCTGCTGATTTCCTCGATCTGCGGTGCCTCGTAACGCGGTCCGGCACCGGATGGACCAGTTCCCTCCGCTTCCGCTTCGCCAGCGGCTTCCATCGCACGACGCAACACATCGTCAGAAGCGAGAGGCGGCACCGCCGCCTCGGCCTCGACGCCCCCAGTCGTGTGCGACGGCAATGCCGGAGCCGGCTGCCTGCCGCCGAACACGATACGAATGAGATGCCCCAACCCCTTGATCATGGAATCAGGGATAACTGATTCGCGGAGTTATCCACCGGGAAGAACGAGGCTCGATTCAACGATTGCGCGCGAAGTGCGAAAATTGCAACGACGCGACGTATCGTTTGCGCAAGGTGAGAAATTCTTAATCCGAATCAAACTGATGCGCATTTGCAGGCTTTCCATTTTTGTCCAGCGCACGCTGCGTGCGTGCAGTGATCCGTGCACAGAATTCCGGATTGAGAATCAGCGATTGCTCCGTGTACTGCCTGTTGAGCACACCGCATCGCAATATCAGCAGCGCCCAGCTGTGTCTTGCGCGTGACACAGAAACGATCCTCTCGCCCGTAAACTTTTGAACGGAAGCTGATTCTTTGAATGCGTGACAGACCCGAAGGGCGAGGCGCATTCCAAAGGCAACAATGGTGAGGGCTATGAAAACAAAAGCTATGATTCTTGGCGCGGTTGCCGCGCTGGCACTGTCTGCGCAGGCGCACGCCCTGCCGGATGGCTGGTACCTGAGCCTCGAAGGCGGCGGGAACTGGGTCCAGGACTGGGACTTCGACTCCGTCACGAACGTCGGCACCTCGGCCGGTTCGATTGCGTTCGACAATGGCTGGGCTGTCCTTGCGTCCGTTGGCTACGGCCGGGGCAACTGGGCTGTCGAGTTCGAGACCGGGTTCCGCCGCAACGACAGCGACGAGGTCACTGTCGATGGCGTCGTGGACTTCTACGATGATGCCCGCCTGAACGAGACGACGTTCATGGCGAATGCCCGGTACAACTACCCGCTCGGCCAGAAGCTGACGCTGGGCGTTGGCGCCGGCCTCGGCGCCGATTTCGCCGAGCTTCGCGTGCGTGACGGCGTGATCGTGACGGAAGACGAGGACTGGAACTTCGCCTACCAGGGCATCGTCTCGCTCGGCTATGCCGTCGGACAGCGCAGCGAACTTTTCGCGAGCTACCGCTATTTCCGCACGGCAAAGGCCGATTTCGACCTGACGCCGTCGCTGGATGCCGTCTTTGACGGCGAGGAATTCCAGAAGCACACGGCGACCGTTGGCTTCCGCTATTACCTCAACGCGGGCAATGAACCGGCACCTGCGCCGTCGGCACCTCCGCCGCCGCCCGTCGAAGCCGGCTCGCCAACCGAGTTCATCATCTTCTTCGGCCACAACAAGTCTGACCTGACACCGGCCGCCATGGACGTGATCCGCGAGGCCGCTTCGGCTGCCAAGGAGAACGGCATCGCGAACGTGAAGCTGGTGGGACATGCCGACCGCTCGGGCTCGGACTCGTATAACCAGGCGCTGTCGATGCGCCGTGCGAATGCAGTCAAGAGCGCCCTCGTGCGTGAAGGCGTCAGCGAGTCGATCATCGGTGTCGATGGCCGCGGTGAGTCCGAACCGCTCGTCCCGACAGCCGACGGCGTGCGCGAACCGCAGAACCGGCGCGTGAACATCTCTTTCTAGACGCATCGATCACAAACAGGCGGCGCAGGCTGAAGGGTCTGCGCCGCTTTTTTATTTGTTACCAAATAGTGAATGGATGTCCGGTTGCGGCTGTCGTGTTGCGCGCGTGTGACATGAATACGAGACGCCCGACTTTAGACTCATCGCTGTCACTGATTCCCGATCCCCCTCGGACATGCGCTGTCGCGCATGCCAAGCGAATGGTGAAAGACATGAATTCAAGAGCCCTGCTCCTCAGCGCCGCCGCGTGCGCCGCGCTCTCTTTCTCGGCACCTGCCCAGGCGACCGGCACGGATGGCTGGTACATCAGCATCGAAGGCGGCGGCAACTGGATCGACGACGTCGACGTCGTCACGACCTTTGACGACAACCTGCCCGGAACGGACACGTTTTCGTTCGAAACAGGATGGGCCGCGCTGGCGTCGGTAGGCTACGGCTTCGGCGGCTTGCGCGTGGAGCTTGAAGGCGGATACCGCGCAAACGAGTTCGATGGCAGCGATGCGTCCTTCAATGAATGGAGCGTGCTTGCCAACGTCCTCTACGACATCGAGGTGACGAACCGGCTGCGCCTTTCGCTCGGCGCCGGCGCCGGCGGCGACTTTGCCATGCTGGACATCCCTGTCGCCGCGTTCGAGGATGACCAGTGGGCTTTTGCCTGGCAGGGAATTGCGGGGGTTTCCTACGCGATCAGCCGCCAGCTCGACCTGTTCGTGAACTACCGTTACCTGCGCGTGCATGAGCCGGACTTCTCCGACTTTGCGACAGATGGCGAGACGGATGCGATCCTCGCATTCCAGTTCGACGACGTGAGCAAGCACACAGCGACGCTTGGACTGCGATATGCATTTGGCGTCGAGCCTCCACCGCCGCCTCCGCCACCACCGGCTCCGCCGCCGCCTCCGCCGCCCGAAGAGCCGGACGTGCCGCGCGAGTTCATCGTTTTCTTCGGCCACAACGAAACCAAGCTCACGCCGGAAGCCATTGAAGTGGTTCGCCAGGCGGCGCTTGCAGCGAAGAGCTATGGAAACGTGACGCTTTCGCTTGTCGGTCACGCCGACCGCTCCGGCTCCGCGGAATACAACGACGCGCTCTCGCTGAAGCGGGCCGTCAGCGTGAAAGCCGCGCTGGTGCAGGAAGGCATTGCCGAGAACTCGATCACGGTCAGCGGCAAGGGTGAAGGCGAGCCGCTCGTGCCGACGGCTGACGGTGTTCGCGAGCCGCAGAACAGGCGCGTGCACATCTCGCTCTGACACAACACGGTCCCGTGACGCGCATCGCCGACGCGGGATCATTCCGGTTATGAGGGGACGACTGCGAGGAGGCGGGAGCAACACTCCTGCCTCCTTCGTCCCTTGCAGCAAAGCGTGACAGCGCCTTGCAAATCACATTATGTCCCCGTTATTACGTGCCTGAGCCGGGCATAACCTTGGGTTGTCCGGTGATTGATTTTCGACTGTGTCAATTGCGGTACAGAGATTCGCCGAAGTGGCTCTTAGACTCCTTGGCGATTCTTCCGGCGATTCCTTCCTCCCCTGGAGACGGGCGCCACGAAGCATTGGATCCAAACCTCTCTTGATAAGGTGGTTTACATGAAAACGAAACTTGGACTACTGGGTGCAGCCGCAGTGCTCGCGCTCACCCTGTCCCCGCAAGCAATGGCGGGGGAAGGCTGGTACATCAGCGTGGCCGGCGGCGGCGTGTGGGTCGATGACGTTGACTTTGTCAGCGTGTTCGACCCGACGGCACCGGGCGCCAACACGACGGCGGACGGCTCGTTCGTCGTCGATCCGGGCTGGGCAGTCATCGCCTCGACCGGCTACGGCATCGGCGGCTGGCGCGTCGAGGTCGAAGGTGGCTTCCGGCACAACAATGTCGACGCCACGTCGGACATCGAGATCGACGAGTGGTCGGCCATGATGAACGTGCTCTACGACATCAAGCTGTCGCGCTCGTTCGCGCTGACGCTGGGTGCAGGCGCCGGTGGCGACTTCCTGCATCTCAAGCAGAACGACATCGGGTTCGATGATGACCAGTGGGGCTTTGCCTACCAGGGTATCGCAGGCCTCTCCGTCGCCCTGTCGAAACAGGTGGACCTGACGTTCAACTATCACTACCTGCGCGTCACCGGCCCGGAACTGTCGTCAAACGTCGTTTCGCCAGCTGGCGTGCTGGATGTCGAACTGGATGACGTGGGCAAGCACACCGCGACGATGGGCATTCGCTACTCGTTCGGTGTCGAAGCCCCGCCGCCGCCCCCGCCGCCTCCTCCTCCGCCGCCCCCGCCTCCGCCGCCGCCTGAGCCGCCGAAGGCACCGAAGGAGTTCATCGTGTTCTTCGGGCACAACCTGTACGACCTCACGCCGGAAGCCCTGGACGTGGTCAAGCAGGCCGCGGCTGCAGCCAAGTCCTATGGCAGCTCGAGCATCGCGCTCGTCGGCCACACGGACCGCTCGGGTTCGGACAAGTACAACCAGGCCCTTTCGATGAAGCGCGCCACCAGCGTGAAGTCGGCCCTGGTCACCGAAGGCATTGCCGAAGCCGCCATCGGGATCGATGCGAAGGGTGAAAGCTCTCCGCTCGTGAACACGGATGACGGCGTGCGCGAGCCGCAGAACCGCCGGGTGAACATCACCCTGCCATAAAACGCCACGACGTCGAGGGGACTGTCAGGCAGAAGGCGGAGGCACCACCTCCGCCTTCTTCATTTTGGGGATCGACGTCGACCTGCGAGACAGTCGCGAAAATATTCCTGCTTGCCGGCACACGCCCTTTCATTCCGGTGCGTCACGCCCTGTTTTATCGTGTCGCTGAAATTCGACCATTCCGCCACCCGCCAATTGCCGAATCATCGCGCTGCACGAACTCATTGCACACGCACCTGAACAGGTTGCTGATCGCGCGCGCGCGTCGCGCGTAACAGCATCCAGCCACCTCGCGTTAACATCTTGTTAACGGATGATTCGAGTGGTGACCCGGAATCGATGCCCCAGCGGCATCACCCGGCCACACCACCGAGAGACATGGTGCGTAAAAACGGGGTGCCGGGATGACGATCAAAACAATTGCGCTCGCGGGAGCGACACTGTCCCTTTTTCTTGCAGCCTCCCACGAGGCAAAGGCTGCCGATGGCTGGTACGCCAGCGTCGAAGGCGGTGCGGTCTGGGTGGACGAATGGGAACACCTTCGAACCAAGATCTATCGCTGCTACAGCATCACCACGCCGGCCGAAGCCGTGTTCGAGACCGGCTGGGCGGCCCTGGGCGCTCTTGGCTATGCCATGCACAACTGGCGCGTCGAATTCGAGGGCGGCTACAGGACGAACGAAATCGACTCCTATGACAAGAACGGGTGGTCGATCGAGCCGGTTTCCGGGGAGCTGACAGAGATCAGCGCCATGCTGAATGCCATCTACGACGTGCCGCTGAGCCAGGTGCTTTCGCTGTCCGTCGGTGTCGGCGCCGGCGGCGACTATGCCGACATCAACATCGACCTGCCGTGGAAGTCGATCGCGTACAATGACTGGCGCCTGGCCTACCAGGGCATTGCCGGGGTCAACTATGCGATCACGCACAATCTCGCGATGTTCGTGAACTACCGCTATCTCTATGTCGACATGGAGGAGTTCCAGGCCTCCGAAACCCTGATCGTCGATGGCGAGGATTTCCAGAAGCATACGGCAAGCGTGGGCTTGCGCTACGCGTTCGCCCCGCCGCCGCAGGAACCGCCCCTGGCCCCGCCTGCGCCGCCGCAACCCGCCCCGCCCGTGGAGCGCGAGTTCCTGGTCTTCTTCGGCTTCAACAAATCCGTGCTGACGCCGCAGGCGCTCGAGACAATCAGGCAGGCGGCGACCGCCGCCACGCAGATGGGCACGGCGAACATCCGCGTCGTCGGCCATACCGACCGCTCGGGATCGCTCAACTACAACAAGGCGCTGTCCATGCGACGCGCCGAGGCTGTCAAGAAGGCCCTCGTCGCGGAAGGCGTCATGGGTTCGGCCATCAGCATACGCGGACGCGGCGAGACCGAGCCGCTCGTGCAGACGGCCGATGGCATGCGCGAACCGCAGAACCGTCGCGTGCAAATCACGTTCTGAACCGTGCGCACTCCCTGAACACCGGCCCGCCTCCCGACGGATGGCGGGCCGCATTGCCTTTCCGGCCCCTCCCCTTGCGGTGATCCGCGGCCGGTAGCCGTGCGTTTCACCATTTCGCAACCTGGACCTCCCCGATGCTGAAATGGCTTTCCGCCTATGGCGCTGCCGCGATCGTGTTCCTCGTGCTCGACATCGCCTGGCTCAGCATCGTTTCGGACGCTGTCTATCGGCCCGAGGTCGGCGCGGTGCTCGCGGACGAGGTCAACCTGGCGGCCGCGGTTGCTTTCTACCTGATCTATGTCGCGGGCATGGTCGTCCTGGCGGCGGACCCAGGCTATCGCGCCGGTTCAGTCCGCACTGCAGCCCTCACCGGCGCCGTGCTGGGACTGGTCGCCTATGGAACCTACGACCTTACCAACCTTGCGACGCTGAAAGTCTGGTCGCTCAGGGTCACGATGATCGACATGGCCTGGGGCAGTTTCGTGACGGCCGTATCGTCCGCCGCGGCCTGCGCCGTCATGCTTGCCGTGGACGGGTTCACGGGCAACGACCGGACGCGCTGAAGCCACGCCTCCATCTTCCGTGGACCAGGCCGTTGGCGGCTGCAGATCGCTGTTGCGTCCCGCCCCAACCTCCGGCGACAGTGAGGCCGTACACCCATGTGGCGCGCACACTGCCCAACGCAGGTTCCCAAATGACCGACATTCTCACAGACCTCGCCTCACGCATCGGCACCCGCACCGCACTTGTTGATGACCGCCCGGACGGGCATCTCGTCACCTGGACCTTCGCGCAGCTCGAGGCGAACGCGAACAAGCTGGCCCAGCTGCTGCTGGACCTGGGCGTGCGCCCCAATGATCGCGTGCTGTCCTGCGGGCAGAACTCGTGCTGGCTGGTCGCCATGACAAATGCCGTGCGCAAGATCGGCGCCGTCGGCGTGCCGCTGAACTACCGCCTGACCCATGAAGAAGCGGCCTATGTCACGGACAATTCGGACTCGGTCATCGTCTTCAGCGATGCCGAATTCGCGGAGCTGTTCGAGAAGATCCGCCCCGAGACGCCAAAGGTGCGCGACGTGCTGATCTTCGATGGTGCGCCCCTTTCCGGGCAGAAGCGCGTCGAGCCGCTGCTTGCGGCGCTTCCCGGCACGCCACCGGTGCTCAAGGAACCCGCCGGCGAGCCGATGACGATGATCTATACCTCGGGAACGACGGGCAAGCCGAAGGGCGCCGTGCGCTCGTCGCTGGGCAACCCGCAGCAGTCTGCCGCCCTGTGGGCGGAGATCGGCTACCAGCCCAACGATGTCTACCTGACCACGGGACCGCTCTACCATTCGGGGCCTGGTGGTTTCCTTGCGACGTCGCTCCGGCAGGGGCACACCTGCGTGCTGCAGCACAAGTTTGACGAGGAGGACTGGCTGCGCCTCGTCGACAAGTATCGTGTCACCACCACCTTCGCGGCGCCGACGCCGATCCGGCGCGTCTGCCAGACGCCGGAGGAGATCTTCCGGAAGTACGACGTGAGTTCCATGGCGCGCATGGTGGCGAATGCGGCGCCCTGGAGCTATGCGCTGAAGCAGCTTTATCTTTCGCGCTTTCCGAAGCTGTCGCTGTTCGAAGTCTATGGCTCGACCGAGCTTGGCGTGAACACGGTCCTGCGCCCGGAGTTCCAGCTCTCGAAGCCGGGATCATGCGGACGGCCGGCGCCCGGTGTCGAGATCATGCTGTTCGACGAGGAAGGAAAGCCCGTCACGGCGCCGAACACGGAGGGTGAACTCTACGTGAAGAGCGCGAACATGTTCTCGACCTACCACAAGGCGCACGACAAGTTCATGTCGGACCGGCGCGATGGATGGCAGACGGTCGGCGACATCGCCTATCGCGACGAGGAAGGCTTCTACTACATCTGCGACCGCAAGAAGGACATGATCATCTCCGGCGGCGTGAACATCTACCCCGCGGAGATCGAGTCCGCGCTGGAACAGCACCCGG
>CAZYFM010000015.1:0-44309 GCA_964646885.1 uncultured Flavobacteriaceae bacterium | reverse complement strand
GCCGATCGCGGCCCGCTGCCGAGCTACAATCTCTTCGCCTTCCAGGACAAGTGGAAGCTGAAGGGCTCGGCCTACGCAGGATCGGAGCTTGGCGGACTGCGCTGTGTCCTGCCGCAGAGCGGCGCCCCACTCGGACGCGCAAGCCGCAAATGCACGCTGGCCGAGGAAAACTTCTCGGAAGTGAACCTCTCACGTGGCACGCCGGCACAGATCTGCGCCAACCAGGGCGGAAACGGATTTGATCTCTGCGCCGCCACCGGAAACTCGGGCGCTTGCCTTGAATCCCGCGTGGTTCGCGGCATGCTGGACACCTGCTCCCCCACCCGCGCCTGCCGCGAAGACTACATCTGCCAGAAACTTCCCGACTATGACCGCATCCCGGCAGCAATGTACGCGAACACGAAGAATGGAGCACGGGTGAACCTTTCATCACCCGACCGCATCAATTCGGCGACACTCGCAAGCCTCCACGACCGCGAGACCGGATTCTGCGTTCCGACATATTTCCTGTTCAACATGCGCCTCGACGGACACCCGAGCCCGGTGACGGGCAGGCCTCCCGGCACGCCACGCATCGACCGCTCGCAGCCAGTGCGCGGCTATCCGCGCTAGCTGGCCTTGCGGTCCGGACGCGAGAAGTGATCGGCGATGATCTGCGCGATCGATGACGTCACGCGCTCGCCGGTCTTGATGTGCAGGAACTCGTTGGGTCCATGGGCATTGGAGTGAGGTCCGAGCACGCCCGTGATCACGAACTGTGTCTCGGGGAACTTCGCGCCCAGCATGCCCATGAACGGAATTGTCCCGCCCTCGCCCATGTAGACGACAGGCTTCCCGAACGCCATCTGCGAGGCCCGCGCGACCGAAGCCTCGAGCCAAGGCGCCAGCGGCGGCGCATTCCATCCCGTGCCGCCACGGTCAAACGACACCTTCACCTCCGCCCCGTACGGAGGATCCGCTGTCAGGATGCGCTCAACCGCCTCGATGGCCTTGTTGGCATTCAGCGTCGGCGGCCAGCGGAACGACAGCTTCAGCGTCGTAAAGGGCAACAGCACGTTGCCGGCATTCGCGGAAGGCGTAAGCCCGTCAGCACCAATGATGGCAAGCTGCGGCCGCCATGTGCGGTTCAGCACCAGTTCCGCAAGGTCATCACCCATCGGCAGCGTTCCGCCCGCAAACGGCAGCTTCGAATAGACTTCAGGGCCCAGAACCGCAGCCGCAGCGCGCGCCTGCTCGATCCGTTGCTGCGGAACCTGCACGTAGAGTTCATCGGGCAGGATCCGCCCTGTCGCTTCGTCCTCGATGCGCGACAGGAGGCGCCGCGCAATGCGGAAGCTCGAAGGCACGATGCCCGACGCATCACCGGAGTGGACGCCTTCCGTGAGGACCTGGACAGTAAGGGTCCCTACGCCATTACCGCGCAGCGAAGTCGTGAGCCACAGCTGGTCATAGTTCCCGCACCCCGAGTCGAGACAGATCACGAGCGAGGGCTTCCCGATGCGGGCCGCCAGGTGATCGATGTAGAACGGCAGGTCATAGCTGCCGGATTCCTCGCACGCTTCGATCAGGATCACGCAGCGCGCATGCGGAATGTTCTGGTCCTTCAGCGCCAGCAGCGCGGCAATGGATCCATACATCGCATAGCCATCGTCGGCCCCACCGCGCCCGTAAAGCTTTCCGTCCTTGATGACCGGCGTCCACGGCCCAAACCCGTCCCACCAGCCCGACATCTCCGGCTGCTTGTCGAGGTGTCCGTAAAGGAGAACGGTGTCATCATTCGAGCCCGGGACTTCGATGAAGATGACAGGTGTTCGCCCTTCAAGGCGCACGACCTCCAGGGTCGCACCGGGAAGCGCGGCAATGCGCTCCCGCGCCCACTTCTCCATGAGCCGCACGGCATCATCCATGTAGCCGTGCTGGATCCATTGGGCGTCATAGGCAGGCGACTTGTTCGGAATGCGGATGTACTCGACCAGCGAGGGAATGATGGAATCCCCCCAGTTCTGGTGAACGTGGGACTGCAGTCGTGCTGGATCGAACATCGTCGTTCTACCGTCTCGCAACAAAGGGAAGCGTGGAAGTCAGGCCGCCATCGACAGGGATCGCCTGCCCGTTCACATAGGAGGCTTCGTCGGAGGCAAGAAACAGCGCCATGTTGGCAATCTCGGCGGGATTGCCATAGCGCGCCGTCGGATTGAGCTGTCCGATCTTGCCCTCGTTGCCACGGGCGCGGGCGCCATCAAAGATGGGCTTGGTCATTCCCGTTTCGATCAGGCCAGGACAGATCGCATTCACCCGAATGCCGGACCCATAGAGCTCGTTGGCTGTCGTCTGGACCAGGGAGATCACGCCGGCCTTGGAGGCCGAGTACGGTGTCGGCCCTGCATTCGCCCTGATGCCGGCCACGGAAGCCGTGCAGATGATGGAACCCTTCTTCGAAGGCGCCATGACCGGAACGACGTGCTTGATGGCGAGGAAAGGCCCGAGCAGGTTGACCCGAAGGATCTCCTGCCACTGCTCCACCGACTGTTCGGTCACGGGGATGTATCCGCCCGAAATGCCGGCATTGGCGTACATGACATCAATGCCGCCAAACAGGCGGACGGCCGTGGCGACGTATCCCTTCACATCGGCTTCAAGTCCCGCATCACATGTGAGGCCCTGGACAGTACCGCCATCTCGCTTGATGGCATCCACCGTTTCGTCCACGGCAGTCGTCTTGTCCACGCAAAGGACGGAAGCACCCTCCTTGGCAAAGAGAATGGAAGTCGCGCGTCCGATCCCGGAGCCCGCCCCCGTTACGATCGCGCGCTTTCCCGCAAGCCGTCCCATGTCGCTCTCCTAGCGATATTCGTCGTTGATTGATTCCAGCGCTTTCGAGCCGGGGCAAAGGTCTTTTTCGCTCAACCTGTTCAGAGGCTGGTCGATCGTCTTCAGGTAGGCATGAAGGTCGCGCGGGTTGGCGTCCAGATAGAGCAGGCCGGTGACCAGTTCACCCTTGGCATGATGCCGCTGCAGGAAGTCCATCGCCGATACCTTGTCGGTCGGGTCATAGGCAGGATCGATCTTGTGAAGGCGGATCACCGAGCCGTCATGCTGTTCGACATCATGCGTGGAGCCTGGTGCATAGTCCGCCGTGATCTCGTCACGCCCTTCCATGAAGTCGATGCGGTTGACCGCTTCATTGTGCTCGCGAACGAAATCGAAGCTCTTGGTGGAGCCTGCATGGTTGTTGAAGGCGATGCAGGGGCTGATGACGTCGATGAACGCCGGACCGTTATGGGCCATGGCCGCCTTGATCAGCGGCACCAGCTGGCCCTTGTCACCCGAAAACGAACGCGCCACAAAAGTCGCGCCTGCAAGCAGCGCCATGCCGACAAGGTCGATCGGCGAATCATTGTTCGTGCCACCGGCCTTGGACTTCGAGCCCCGGTCAGCGGTCGCCGAGAACTGTCCCTTTGTGAGGCCATACACGCCATTGTTTTCAGTGATGTAGACCATGTTCACGCCGCGACGAATGCAATGCACGAACTGGCCCAGACCGATGGAAGCAGAATCACCATCACCGGAAATGCCGAGATAGAGCAACTCGCGATTGGCAAGGTTGGCGCCGGTCAGCACGGACGGCATGCGCCCGTGCACGGAATTGAAGCCATGGCTCTGCCCAAGGAAATAGTCAGGCGTCTTTGACGAGCACCCGATCCCCGAGAGCTTGGCGACGCGATGCGGCTCGATGTTCAGTTCGAAGCAAGCCTGGATCAGGGCCGCAGAAATGGAGTCGTGGCCGCAACCGGCGCACAGCGTTGAAATCGCGCCTTCATAGTCGCGATGCGTGAAGCCGCGTTCATTCACTTCGATGCCCGGATGGCGGAACTTTGGCTTGGCGAGATAGGTCATGAGTTCACCCTCTTGCGCGGCGCCGCCTCGAAGGCCGCCAGCCGCTCGGATATTTCCTTCTTGATGAAGCGCGCGGTGATCGGCGTGCCATCAAAATGCAGGACCGACGAGAAGCGCGCCGGATCGATCGCGCACTCATTGACGAGAAGCGAGCGCATCTGTGCGTCCCGGTTCTGCTCGACAATGAAGACGTGGTCGTGCTGGTTGATGAACTCGACGACGCTGCTGTGGAACGGAAACGCCCGGATGCGCATCGCGTCGAGATGGATACCCGAACCCGCAAATCCCGCCAGCGCCTCATCCATCGCGGCCGATGTGGACCCGAAATAGATCACGCCCAGCTTCGTCGGCTGCTTTGCACGCTTGATGCGGGGCTGAGGCAGGATCGTCTTCGCGGTCTCAAGCTTCCGGAGAAGCCGCTGCATGTTGTCGACATAGTCCGCGCCCTCCTCCGAGTACTTCGCATAGCGGTTCCTCGAGGTGCCACGGGTGAAGTAGGCACCCTTCGTGGGATGCGTTCCCGGGAGCGTCCTGTAGGGAATGGCATCGCCATCGACATCCAGGTAGCGGCCGAACTCCTTGCCCGCCTCGAGCTGCTCAGCCGTCATGATCTTGCCGCGATCATAAACGCGACTGTCATCCCAGGTGAATGGACGCGTCAGCCAGTCATTCATGCCGATGTCGAGATCGAGCAGCACAAACACCGGTGTCTGCAGCCGCTCTGCGAAATCGAACGCATCGGCGGCCAGCTCGAAGGCCTCCGTGGGATCCTCCGGGATCAGCAGGACGTGCTTCGTGTCGCCATGGCTGGCATAGGCGCACACGAGCAGGTCGGACTGCTGCGTGCGCGTCGGCATGCCGGTCGAGGGACCACCGCGCTGGATGTCAAAGATGACGGCCGGGATCTCGGCGAAATAGGCAAGGCCCAGGAACTCCTGCATCAGGGAGATGCCCGGTCCTGACGTCGCCGTGAACGACCGCGCGCCATTCCAGCCTGCACCAATGACCGATCCGATCGCGGACAGTTCGTCCTCGGACTGGATGATGGCAAAGCGGTTGGCCTTGGTCTCGGGATCAACGCGCAGCTTCTTGCAGTGGGCGGCAAAGGCTTCCGCCATCGAAGTCGACGGCGTGATCGGATACCAGGCTGCAACCGTGGCACCACCGTAGACGGCACCAAGTGCAGCCGCATCGTTGCCGTCGATGAAGATCTGGTTGCCCACGCCATCCGAGCGCTTGACGCTGAGGCCGCAGGCCTTTCCGAGGTTGGCAAGCACGTAGTCGCGCCCCAGCCCGAGTGCCTCGATGTTCGGCTTGATGAGCCGGTCCTTGCCGGCATACTGCTCGCCGACAAGCGTTTCGAGAACGCCATGCTCGATGTCGAGCAGCGCCGCCAGCGCGCCGACATAGATCATGTTCTTGAGCAGTTGCCGGTCTCGTGGCAGCTCGTACCGGCTGTTCGCAATCTCCGTCAGCGGAATGCCGATGACATTCACGTCTTCGCGAAACTTCGAGGGCGGCAGCGGTTTCGTTGAGTCGTAGAAAAGGTAGCCACCGGGCTCGATTTCGCGGACATCCTTGTCCCAGGTTTGCGGGTTCATGGGCACCATGAAGTCAACACCGCCCCGGCGCCCGCGCCACCCTTCCCCCGACACGCGGACTTCATACCACGTTGGCAGGCCCTGGATGTTCGAAGGGAAGATGTTTCGGGTCGCGATGGGCACGCCCATTCTCATGATCGAGCGTGCAAAGAGCTCGTTCGCACTGGCAGAGCCGGAACCATTGACGTTTGCGAACTTGACGACGAAGTCGTTCGTCGCCGTTATCGATTTTGACATGTGCCAGCCTGCGCGGTTTCAAGAAGGAATTTCTGCATGTCCCAGGCCCCCGTCGGACAGCGCTCGGCACACAATCCGCAATGCAGGCACAGGTCCTCATCCTTGACCATGATGCGGCCGGTCTTGAGACCTGTACCGACATAAAGCGCCTGCGTCAGGTTGCTGGATGGCGCCGTGAGGCGCGTACGCACGTCATGTTCGGTTCCGTTCGGCGTGAAGGTGATGCAGTCGATGGGACAGATGTCGACGCAGGCATCGCATTCAATGCAGAGCTTTGGCGCAAAGACGGTCTGGACATCGCAGTTCAGGCAGCGCTGCGTCTCCTTGAAGCCGTCGGCCCGGTCGAACCCAAGCTCCACTTCAGCCGTCAGGTCCTTGAGCGCCTTCTCGTTCGGCAGATGCGGGACGCGATAGCGGTCATCCAGCGACACGTCATTGTCATAGGACCACTCATGAATGCCCATCTTCTGGCTCATGAGGTTGACCAGCGGCGGTGGCCGGTCAGATACCGGCTTTCCGTTCAGGAACTGGTCGATGGAGATGGCAGCCCCATGCCCATGCGCAACGGCCCAGATGATGTTCTTGGGGCCGAATGCGGCGTCTCCGCCAAAGAAGACCTTCGGCAGCGTCGACTGGTAGGTGCTTTCGCCAACCACCGGCATGCCCCACTTGTCGAATTCGATGCCGATGTCGCGCTCGATCCACGGGAATGCGTTCTCCTGGCCAACGGCCACGAGCACATCATCACATGGCATGTGCACGTCGGGTTCGCCCGCAGGCACAAGCGTCCGGCGGCCTTTCGCGTCGTACTCCGCCTTCACCTTCTCGAACACCATGCCCGTGAGCTTTCCATCCTTGTGCTCGAAGGACTTGGGAACCAGGAAGTTATGGATGGGTATGCCTTCCCGCATGGAGTCTTCTTTCTCCCACGGGCTGGCCTTCATTTCGTCAAAGCCGGAACGCACGACAACGCGGACATCATCACCGCCCAGGCGGCGCGATGTTCGACAGCAATCCATGGCGGTGTTGCCGCCGCCCAGCACGATGAGGCGCTTGCCGATCTTTTTCGTATGACCGAAGGAAACGGAAGAAAGCCAGTCGATGCCGACATGGATATTGGCTGCAGCCTCCTTGCGGCCAGGGATCTCGAGATCACGCCCGCGCGGTGCACCCGATCCGATGAACACCGCATCAAATCCCTCAGCCAGCACGGACTTGAGGCTCGAGACACGATGTCCGGAGCGAAGCTCCGGTTGCAGGTCGAGGATGAATCCGACCTCCTCATCGAGCACACGCTCAGGCAAGCGGAACTTCGGGATCTGCGTGCGCATCATGCCGCCAGCGGCTGCATCCTGCTCGAAGATGACAACATGATAACCGAGCGGCAGCAGGTCTCTGGCGACCGTCAGCGACGCAGGCCCGGCACCGATGAGAGCCACCTTCTTGCCGTTACGGCTCTGCGCCGGTCCTGGAAGGCGCGCCTTGACGTCGCCCTTGTTGTCGGCGGCAACGCGTTTCAGGCGGCAGATTGCGACGGGCTCTTCGTCAATACGACCGCGGCGGCACGCAGGCTCGCAGGGACGG
Source organism: uncultured Flavobacteriaceae bacterium (assembly GCA_964646885.1). Taxonomy (GTDB): domain Bacteria; phylum Pseudomonadota; class Alphaproteobacteria; order Micropepsales; family Micropepsaceae; genus SZUA-430. The sequence goes on along the minus strand of CAZYFM010000015.1, from coordinate 36,990 downwards.
TCGCAGGTACGCCCAAGCACACCCGGAAAGACATTCGACCGCCAGTTGACCATGTACGCGTCGGCATAACGTCCCTGAGCGATCAGCCGAATATACTCGGGGACAGGGGTGTGAGCGGGACAGGCCCACTGGCAGTCCACCACCTTGTGAAAATAGTCGGGATCGGAAATGTCTGTTGGCTTCATTTCCTGAGTGGAAATGTCGGATTTCGCTTTCATGGCGTCAACAGTCATCGCGCGCCCGTTCTCCCTCGCAGTAGTACATTTCTTGTAGGCCCGGAGCCTGATCCGAACCTGTGCTTGCCGACACTATACAAGCCCCTCTGCCCCGCGCCAGAGGCAAACGGCCTTCCTGTTCAGGCACCTATCGCATTCGCACAATGCACTGGTAATCTGCCGCCGGTTCCATCACCCAGTCGAGGAAGAGAATGTCAGCCAGTCCTGCAGATCTTGCATCGATACCCAAGCGGATTGAGCCATCCCGGCTGCGCAGGGAATGCAGGCCCGAGACACTGGGCTTCAGGAGCACGGAAGAGCTGCCGGCGTTTGACGGACTGGTCGGCCAGAGCCGCGCGCTCGAAGCGCTCGATCTGGGAGCGCGGATCGAAAAACCCGGCTTCAACATGTTCATACTGGGAGAGCGCGGCACCGCCCGCCACGGTATCGTCCGCACCCTCATCGAGCGCCACGCGTCGAGGCTGCCGGCGCCGCAGGACTGGATCTACGTGGCAAACTGGGAACAGCCTGACCGTCCCCGCGCGATCTCGCTTCCGGCCGGCCGGGGCTCCAGGTTCAAGACCTCGCTCGACGCGGCGCTCGAGGAACTGATCACCCTTGTACCCGCCGTATTTGAAAGTGCGGATTATCAGGCAAAACGGAGAACCGCCCTTGAAGCCGTGAACTCCCAGCAGGAACACGCCTTCGAGGAACTGAGCGCGAAGGCCCGCGCGCAGGGCATTGCGCTTTTGCGAACGCAGACCGGATTCACGTTTGCGCCGATCGCCGACAATGCCGTCATGCCTCCGGACGCCTTCAACGCGCTGCCTGAAGACAGGCGCAAGGAGATCATCGAGAAGATCGAGGGGATGCAGTCGGAACTGGCGGCCCTCATTGAGCGACTGCCGGTGTGGGAGCGCGAACGGCGCCAGAAGCTCTCCACGCTCGACCACGAGTATGCAAGGCTGGTTGTTGCAGATGTCATCAAGGACGTCGCCCAGACCGTCGCAGACTTGCCGGTGCTCGCCGAGCATGTTTCCGCTCTCGCCGAAGAACTGGTTCGGTACTTTGGCGTGTTCAAGGCAATGTCCTACGCGAGACGGGAAGAGGAAGACGACCAGCAGGAAGCCGTTGAGCCGGATGATCCCAAGCTGAAGCGGTTCCGCGTGAACCTTCTCGTGGGAGACGGCGCCAAGCAGTGTGCGCCGGTCATCACCGAAGACAATCCCTCGATCGGCAACCTGATTGGACGCATCGAGCAGCAGGCCCACATGGGCGCCCTGTTCACGGACTTCTCGCTGATCAGGCCAGGCTCGCTTCATCTGGCAAACGGCGGCTATCTCCTGATCGACGCAAGGCGCTTGCTGCTGGAGCCCTATGCCTGGGAAATGCTGAAACGCGCCCTGCGCGCGCGGTCCATTTCGATCGAGTCGCCGACGGACCGGATGTCGATCATGTCGACGCTGACGCTGAAGCCTGACCCGATCCCGCTGAACGTGAAAGTCGTGCTGTTCGGCGACCGCTCGCTGTACTACGCGCTTTTCGCCGGAGATCCCGATTTCTCGGAACTCTTCAAGATCGCGGTCGAGTTCGAGGACACCGTCGACTGGAACGAGGCAACGACAAGGGACTATGCGCACCTTATCGGCTCCATCGCACGCCGCGAGGGCCTGAAGCCGCTGACAGCCGCCGCCGTTTCCCTCATCATCGAGGAATCCTCCCGCGAAGCCGAAGACTCTCACAAGCTCTCATTGCGTGTCGGCAACCTGGCGGATCATCTGCGCGAAGCCGATTTCTGGGCGACCGAAGCCGGACACGCCATGATTGACGCCGTCGATGTCGAGCGCGCAACGGCGGCCTGGAAACAGCGGCACGAGCGCATCCGCGTACAGGGCCAGGAGATGCTGGAACGAAACATCATGATGGTCGACACCTCGAACGCGAAGGTCGGCCAGATCAATGGCTTGAGCGTCACGTCCTATGGCGGATATGCCTTTGGCCGCCCGGTTCGGATAACGGCCAGCGTTCGCGTGGGGACCGGCGAAGTCGTTGACGTCGAGCGCGAAGTGGATCTCGGCGGGCCACTGCACTCCAAGGGCGTGCTGATCATCAGCTCGTACCTGTCGTCGACATACGCAATAAGCCTCCCCCACTCGCTTCATGCCAGCATCGTCTTCGAGCAGTCCTATGGCGGCATCGATGGCGACAGCGCCTCCTCGACAGAGCTTTATGCAATCCTGTCGGCACTGTCCGGGATTCCGATCCGGCAAGGCATTGCAGTGACAGGTTCGGTCAACCAGCGCGGCGAGGTGCAGGCAATCGGTGGCGTGAACGAGAAAATCGAAGGCTTCTTTTCTCTGTGCAGGTCGCGGGGCCTGGATGGAACGCAGGGCGTCCTCATCCCTGCCGCCAATGTCCAGCACCTGATGCTCGACAAGGAAGTCGTTTCGGCATGCCGCGAAGGCAGGTTTCACATCTTCTCTGTCGGGACGATTGACGAAGGCATGCAGATCCTGACGGGAATGCCCGCAGGCGCGCGGTCCACCGATGGCACCTTTCCGGAGGGATCAATCAACCGGAAGGTGGAAGACAGGCTTGTGGAGTTTGCCGAAACGAGACGCCACTTCCTTCATGGAAGCGCGCGCACCTAGCTTTCGATCACCGAGCTGTTGATGTCCGAAACACGGGGCGCACCCACCAGCGCCATGCTGGTGCGCAGTTCCCGCTTCATTGTCTCGAGAACGGCGGTAACGCCGCTTTCGCCCTTGGCCGCAACGCCGTAGACCCACGCGCGCCCGATCATGCAGGCGCGCGCCCCGAGCGCCAGCGCTCGCGTCACGTCCTGCCCCGAGCGGATGCCGCCGTCCATGAGGACAACGGTCTTGTCGCCAACCGCATCCACGATACGCGGAAGGACCGCGATCGAGGATCGCGCCGCGTCGAGCTGGCGACCGCCATGATTGGAAACGACAAGCCCGTCAGCACCTGTCGCCACGGCGGACCGTGCGTCGTCGGCATCCAGCACGCCTTTCAGTATCAGCGGTCCTTTCCAGATGCTGCGGATCCACTCAAGGTCTTTCCACGTCACGCTGGGATCCAGCGCCGTTGTGGTCCAGTGCAGCAGCGCGCCAAGCGACTTGGCATCCTTCACCACGCCGGCAAGATTGCCGAACGTCAGGGGTTGCCCCTTCATGCCGACATCGTAGATCCAGGAAGGCCGTGCCGCGAAACTCGCGGCGAGACGAAGGCGCGACAGGAGCGGAAGCTTTACCCCCATGCCATTCCGGATATCGCGGTAGCGCGTGCCCAGCACGGGTAGATCGACCGTGAATACGAGGGCGCCGCAATTGGCGGCCTGCGCCCGCGAAAGGATCTCCTTCACGACGCCACGATCCCGCATCATGTAGAGCTGGAACCAGAACGGCGCGGACGTGGCACGCCGCACTTCCTCGATCGGACAGATGCCGACGGTCGACAGCGTGAAGGGGATGCCGGCTTTCTCGGCAGCGCGCGCCGCCTGCGCTTCGGCCCGGCGTGCCATCATGCCCGCAAAGCCGACGGGCGCGAGGATCACGGGCAGGTCCATCTTGCGGCCGAACAGCTCAACCGACGTATCAAGGCTTGAAACGTCCCTGAGCACCTTCTGCTTGAGCGGCAGCTTCTGCAGGTCGAGGCGGTTGGCCTGCAGCGTCGCCTCTTCGAAGGCACCCCCATCCACGTAATCGAACATGAGCCGCGGCAGGCGCCGCTTGGCAAGTTCGCGATAGTCGGAAACGGAAGCAGGTGCGAGCATGGACAAATCCCTCGGCAGAATCAGAATCTACGCCTTGCCGTATTGCGCAGCCATGGCCTGAACGGTCGCATGAAACTCCGACACGGTCTCGTCAATGATCTGCCGCACGGGCTTCACGCTGTCGATGCGGCCGGCCACCTGGCCGGACAGGGCAATCGAGGCCTCCATGTCTCCACCGAAGTAAAGGTCACGCGAACGCCCGAACTCGACCATCACCGGCGGCCCTTGGTAGTCAGGCACCAGCTCACGCTCGAGTCGCGCGGTCTTCTGCGTCCGCAGCGCCCGGAGAGCCGGACGCGAGAACTGGTTCAGGAATACGGTCCCCGTATCTTCGGCATCGACAATGGCCTGCTTCCAGTTCGGATGCACCGGAGACTCTGCCGCCGACACCATGCGGGTGCCCATCTGCACGGCTTCGGCACCCAGCGCAAACGCAGCCGCCATCGTCCGGCCGCAGGTGATGCCTCCTGCCGCAATGATGGGCACGTTCACCTTCTCGCGGACAAGAGGCAGCAGCACCATCGTCATTACCGACTGCGGATTCTTGAAGCCGCCACCCTCTCCGCCTTCGACGACGAGCCCGTCCACGCCTGCTTCCACCGCCTTAAGCGCAGCCTTCAGCGTGGGAACAACATGAAAGACGGTCAGGCCCAGCGCCTTGAGATCCCGGCAGAATTTCGACGGATCGCCCGCCGAGGTCGTGACGAACTTCACCCCCTGCCCGACAATGGCTTCGTCGACGAACTTGATGATGTTCGGGTCCCGCACGAAGGCGAGCGCAATGTTCACGCCGAAGGGATGAGGTGTGAGTTGCTTCATGTTCCGGATTTCCTGCCGGATCACATCGAGCTCTCCGGATGAGGTCTCGATGATCCCCATGCCTCCCGCATTGGAGACAGCCGACGCCAGCGGCGCCCGGGCGATCCATCCCATGGGCGCCTGGAGGATGGGGTACTTCACGCCCATCAGCTTCGTCATTCTGTTGTTTATGGACATGTCAACTTCCCAGGTGAGTGCAGTGGTTTGGATTACTTCCGGTGCAGGCGCTTCACCTTCACGACGCGCACGAGCCGGAGATCATGAAGGACAACGAGCTCGACTTCCGTTCCCTGACGGCCGGAGAGCATGCCGGCGAAATAGTAGAATGGAACGCCGCCGCGGGCGTAATCGCCATCCACGGCAATGATCGCATCGCCATTGACGATACCGGCCTTGTCCGCGGCCCCACCCTTGATGACGCCACTGATCACCGGATAGGGCTCCGCCTCCGTCAGGGTGGCCCCGATCCCGTATCGCTCATAGGGAGGAGGAATGTCTGCCTTGGGCGCCGGAACCGTCATCAGGGCCAGGACAGCGAATAAAGCGGATGCAAAACGGGAAATGGCAGGAATTCTCATGCAGGCAACCATCTCGATGGTGTTCGTGAGGATCAACGTTACCAACCGCGTTCCGTGATCACAACGCGCTATTGACGCAAAACGGCTTTTCATCGAAAGCTCCCCCGGTCATGAAAAATCGTATCCTGGTCCTGACGGCAATTGCTGTTTCGCTCGCAGCCTGCGGAGATTCCCAGAAGAAATCCGCGGCAACCCAAAGCCCGCCCGTGCGCAAGGCCTGCACCACGCCCGAACAGGCAGGAATGAAGGCGGCTGACCTCACCAGGAAGCTGATTGAACTGAAGCAGCAGGGAACCATTTCGGCAGAGGAATATGCCTCGCTGAACGGAATGATGAGCAACGGCTTCAGGTCCTGGGCAGAACACCAGGACCTCAAGGCCTATTGCGCAACGCTGGATCGCGTGACGAAGTCGGCAGGGCTCGACTAGCGCCTCGCCCGCTCCTTTTTCAGCAGCGCCTGCTTTCTTTCCACGCCATAGGCATAGCCGCCCATGCGTCCGTCGCTGCCGGTAACGCGGTGACATGGCAGCAGCACCGCAATCCGGTTCGCACCACAGGCCTGGGCCACCGCGCGATGAGCCGCAGGATGTCCGATTGACCTGGCAACATCCGCATAGGACCTCGTTTCTCCGAGCGGAATGCGCGTGAGGGCTTTCCAGACCTTCTCCTGGAATACCGTGCCCCTGATGTCCATCGGCAGGCTGACCTTGGTCGCCTCCCCAGCAATGACACGCGCAGCTTCATCGAGTGCCGCCGAAAGCCCCCGCTGGTCTTCAATGAACCGAGCCTTCCGATAAAGGCCACGGACAGCTTCAAGCGCCTCGCTGCGGGAGTTGCCGAACGTCAGGGCGCACAGTCCGCGGTCGCTGACGCCGATCGCGAGAAAGCCAAGTTCACACGCCTGCGCCGCAATACGAATGTCGAGCGCCTCTCCACCCTTGCGAATGTCGGCAGGACGAACACCAAGCCGCTTTCCCGCCTCGTAGGCCCGGCTGAAGGACGCAAACCCTGAGTCCTGAATCGCATGTGTGACCGACCCTCCCCTCCGGAGATTCTTCCTGAGCCTGTCTGTCATGAACGCCAGGAGGAACTGCTTCGGGGTCATTCCCATCGCGGTCTTGAACAGGCGCAGCAGCTGCGCCTCGCTCATCTTCATGGCGTACGCCAGGTCCGCAACTTTCAAGGTCTCATCGCTTTCATCGGCCAGTGCTTCGGCACGGCGAATGACGGCTTCGACCCGCGCCTTCAGCGACAGGCCGTCTGGCCGGCATCGCTTGCACGCACGAAATCCTGCGCCACGTGCAGCATCGATATCATTGAAGAACCTGATGTTCTCGCGCTTTGGCGGGCGGGCGGGACAAGTGGGTCGGCAGTAGATGCCCGTGGTCTTGACGGCAACGATGAAATGTCCGTCCGCCGCCGGATTTCTTGCGCGGAAGGCAGCAAGGCGTTCCTCGTCGCTCGCAAACCTGCGCGCGGGCAAGGCGTTCGGTGAAATCTTCGTCGTCATGGGTCCGGTCATGCTCATCCCGCAAGAATGAACCAGGTTCCTGCCCGGGTCTTCCCGAAAAACACCATCAAAGTCGCGGCTGTCGCTCTTTCACGGCCGATAGCCGGCCGCCCGGCGGCCGGCCTCCCGGAGAGGTGCTGCGAGGTTCGCAAACTCGCACAGCACACGACGGGTGTCCCTTGGATCGATGATCTCCTCGATCCCGAATTTCTCCGCTGTCCTGAAGGGTGACCTCACCCGGTTCAGCCGCCCTTCGATCTCGGCCCGCAGGGCGTCACGATCAGGCGCAGCCTCAAGCTCACGCTTGTAAGCAGCTTCGATCCCGCCTTCGAGCGGCAGCGAGCCCCAGTCTCCCGACGGCCATGCGTAGCGGAACGGCAGGCGCGCCGCATTGCTCATGGCCGCACCCGCGACACCAAAGGCTTTCCTGATGACGATCGAGCACCAGGGAGCCTTGGCCTGGTAGATCGCCGTCAGCGCGCGGGCACCATGCCGGATCGTCGCCGCCTGCTCGGCCTCGAGCCCGATCCTGAAACCGGGCACGTCGACGAGATGCACGACCGGCAGATGGAACGTCTCCGCCAGGTCAATGAAGCGAACCACTTTCTGGCTCGACTCCGCCGTCCACGCGCCCCCATAGACATAGGGATCACTGGCTAGGATCGCCACGGGCCAGCCATCAAGGCGCGCGAGCCCGCAGATCGAGGAGCGCCCGTGCTGTCTCCCGATCTCGAAGAACGATCCTTCATCAACGACCGACGTGATGATTGATCGCATCTTGTAGACCTGCCGGCGCGACTGCGGAACGATGGAAAGCAGCTTCTCCTCTCGGCGGGACACAGGGTCATTGCAGGCCTGCCGCGCTGGCAGTTCGAAAACGGATGACGGCAGGTATGAAAGGAACTGCCGCGCGCGACTGAACCCTTCCTCCTCGCTTTCAACTTCGTCATCCACGGCACCATTCCGCGCGTGGATCGAACTTCCGCCAAGCTCTTCCTTCGTCAGGTCCTCCCCGATCTGCTTCACGACCGGCGGTCCTGCCGTGAACATCTGCGCCGTTCCCTTCACGATCATCGAATAGTGGCTGGTGACAACCCGCGCCGCACCAAGTCCCGCAACAGACCCGAGGGCCAGCGAAACAACAGGCACCGTCTCGAGATTGAGCACCACATGATCCCAGGCGGGATTGGCCGGCACATAGGTGAAGCCCGACTGCTCATAGGTCTTGACCGAACCGCCACCACCGGAGCCATCGATCAGCCGTATCATTGGAAGGCGCAGTTCATGCGCCATCTGCTCCGCAACTTCCTGCTTGCGCTTGCCAGCCACATCCGCCGAACCACCGCGCACGGTGAAGTCATCGCCAGCCACCACGACCGGCCGCCCGTCAATCCGTCCTCGCCCGAAGATGAAAGGCACGGGCGTGAACTGATCAATGGATCCATCTGGCCGATAGACCGCGCTGCCGGAGATGGAACCGACTTCGCTGAAAGAGCCCGGATCGAGAAGTCGCTCCACCCTTTCCCTGACTGTAAGCTTGCCGAGCGACTTGTGCTTTGAGACACGCTCCTCGCCACCCATTTGTCGGGCCAGCGCCTTTCGCGCCTCCAGCTCGTCCATGCTGTCTTTCCAGCTCATGACTGCACCCGCGCCGGCGAATAGCTGACACCAAGCTTTCTGATGGCATGAACGAAGTTGTTGGGCGCGATATCGATCTCTCCGTTCCACCGCATGTCGGGATACTTTGACAGGATCTGCGAATAGACGGACTGCAGCTGCATGTTGGCCACGCGTTGCCCGAGGCAGACATGCGGACCAACACCAAAGGCAAGGTGATCCTTGGCATTGGCGCGCGACACATCAAACACGTCGGGTTCGGCGAAGACGTTGGGATCCCGGTTGGCCGCACCATAGTACATGATGACTTTCTCACCCGCCGCGATCTTCTGCCCACCCAGCTCTGTATCCTGGATGGCCGTCCTGCGCATGTACATGACGGGCGAGACCATGCGGATGGCTTCATCGACAAACCCCGGCAACAGGGACGGGTCGTTGAGGAGGCGCTCTTTCTGCGCAGGATGCTCCGTAAGCAGTTTCATGGCGCCCGATATCGAATTCCGTGTCGTGTCGTTGCCTGCAAACACGATCAGGAGCCATGATCCATCCAGGTAACTGTCGGAAAGCAGGTCACCCTGGACCTTGGCATGCGCAAGGGCAGACAACAGGTCAGGCTTCGGATCCGCTCTGCGTTTGAGGAGAATGTCACGTCCATACGCAAACATCTCCTCGACATTTGCCATGAACTTTCCGAAGAAATCCGGATCGATGGAGCCGAAGGACTTTTCAGCAACAACATAGCCGGCAATCTCGAGATAGTGCATCCAGCGCACCAGCTTGGACCGGTCGGAATGTGGAATGCCGAGAATCTCGGACAGGGTGAATAGCGGAAGTTCCGCGGACACGGATTCCACCAGATCGGCGGTGCCACTGGCCGGAAGCGCGCCGAGCAACTCCGAAACCTTTCCGTCCACCTTTGCCTTGAGATCCTGCACGTACTTGGGCGTGAAGAAAGGAAGGTGTTCCCGCCTCAACTCGAAATGAATGGGCTGGTCCATGTTGATGAGTTGGTCGAGCGACGCGCGATGAAGGATCGGATGCCTTGTTTCAGGCTGTCCATAGGCCATGAGGATCCCGCCGCGCTGCGAGGAAAAAATCTGCGGGTTCAGCGAGACATGGCGTACATCCTCGTACCGCGTCAGCGCCCAGAAGCCCGCACCCTGCTCTCCTGTTTCCTTGACCCAGCAGACGGGAGCCCGCTCCCGCATTTCGCGAAAAGCATCGAAGGGCTGCCCCTTCTTGAACGCGGAGTAATGTGAAAGGTCAACGGAAGGCGTGAAGCGGTGGACCGGTTGATGAACCGGAACCGCCGAGTATTTTTCGAGAACCTGGTCAGCAATGGGAGCGAGCACGTCATCCTCCGTCGGTGCGGGCTCCGTGGACTAGCACGATCCTCAGGTCTTTTGCAGGCGTCAGTTGCCTTCGAGCTGCTGCCGGACGGCGCGATGTTCGGCCTCTCCAAGCGGAAACCGCCAGATAATCGCTATCGCTACAAGTTTCAGTGCGACGGGAAGAATGGCATAGAGCGCGACGAGCAATGAGAGCGAAGCCTCTGGGTTGAGCGAGCCTCCTGCAGGGTCAAGGGCACTGGCATCAAACCCCGCCCAGTCAAGCAGGGGAAATGACAGCGCTGCAAGCGCGAAGGAAAGCTTCGTGACCACGCCCCAAATGGCGAAGAACAGCCCCGCCCTGTTGGACCCCGAGTGCAGTGTATCAACGTCGATCACGTCAGCCTGGATCGAACTCGGGAGCGCGAAATCGGCGCCGGCCGCCAGACCAGTCAGAACGGTAATGATCAGGAACGGCAGATACTCTCCCTCCTGCACCACGAGGGGGGTTGCCGAGAAGACGATGCAGGCAAAAATCATCGCGATCGCCCACGTCCGGTGCTTGCCGAGCACTTTTGAAATCCGGAACCAGAACGGGATCGCAGCCAGCGCACTGACGAAGTAGGCAAGCAGCAGTGGGCCATAGAGGTCGGGCAGGCCCAGCACGTGTCCCACGAAGAGGATGAACAGCGTCGCCGGCAGGCCATTGGCGAGAGAATTGACGAGGTATGCAGACACGAGCCGCCGGAAAGGCGCGTTCGATGCAATATCCCTGATCCGAAACCTTGTCCTCGCCGGGCCTGTCGCCGCCGTGTTGGGATCGGGAACAAACGACAGGAGCGGAAGCGTCGTGAGCAGCAGGGCAACAACAATGGTTGCGCCCACGGCATTCATGTGCAGTTCTGGATCGGCATATCCGGCCGCCGTCATTGCAGCGGGTATGGAGACAACGATGAGAGTGCCTGCAAGTCCCATCCCCTCCCGGACACTCACGACCATGGTTCTGGTATTGTAGTCGGGTGACAACTCGGCACCCCAGGCAGAATAGGGAAGCAGCAGCATCGTCCAGGACAGCGTCAGCCCCGCAAGGCCGGCGCCGAACCACCAGATGCTCGGGTTTTCGGGAGGCACGAACAGCATCAGGACCATGAGGACCGTCAGGGGTACGGCAAACACGATCCAGATGCGGCGCCGGCCCAGTCGCGAGCGCGTGCGATCCGAAAGGACACCGATGACGGGATCGGTAAACGCGTCGAACACGCGACACCCGACCACCACGAGACCGACGAGGTAAAGCGGGAGGCCGATCGTCTGAGTATAGAAGACAGGCAGCAGCACGTATGGCGGCAGCAGCAGCATGGCAAACGCCAGGCCCGGCAACCCGTAGGACACCACGACGGAGCGGGGCAGTTTCGAGCCAATCTCGCTCATGTGGGTGATCCGGTTCTCATCAGGTGACGTAACGGCCTCATGTCAAAAATAGCGATCGTTGGCTCAGGTATTTCCGGCCTTGCAGCCGCCTATTTTCTCTGCCGGAAGCACGAAGTTGTCCTCTTCGAGCGGGAACCTCGCCCGGGCGGACATAGCAGAACGATTACGGTACGGCACGGGGATCGGATCATTCCGGTCGATACCGGCTTTATCGTATTCAACGAACGCAACTACCCGAACCTGACCCCGCTCTTCAGGGAATTGGACGTCCCCGTCAAGGACAGCGACATGACCTATGCCCTGTCCGTGGGCGAAGGCCGCTTTGAGTGGGGCGCTCAGGACCTCAACACGATCTTCGGACAGCGGCGAAACCTGTTCAACCCGGCCTTCTACAGGCTGTTCTCGGAAGTGATGAAGTTCAACAAGGGCGCTGAACAGGCCGTAAGCCGCAAGCCCGACATGAGCCTTGGCGAGCTCATAGACACGATGGGGTTGAGCGAACGCTTTCGCCAGCTCTACCTGCTGCCGATGTCAGGAGCGATCTGGAGTTCCTCTCCCCGGCAGATGCTGGAGTTCCCCGCCTCTGTCTTCGTTCAGTTCTTCCGTAACCACGGCTTGCTGGCAATGAGCGGGCAGCCTCAATGGAGAACCGTTGATGGCGGCTCGCAGGAGTATGTGTCGAGAATCCAGAAGGTGCTGGGCGAGCGCGTACGGACATCGGCGCGCGTGGTATCGGTTGATCGTGCCTCCGGGACGGCGAGACTGAAACTAGAGGACGGCGAAAGCCACGAATTCGACCACGTTGTGCTGGCCAGCCATTCGGACGAGACCCTGGGTCTTCTCGCCGATCCGTCCGACGCGGAGGCACACCTGCTGGGTGCAATCAGGTACCAGAAGAATGATGCAATCCTTCACAGTGATCCGCGCTACATGCCGCGGCGGCGCCGTTGCTGGGCGAGCTGGAATTATCAGTCCGATGGAAATGGGTCAGAGCCTTCCGTTGCGGTGACATACTGGATGAACCGCCTTCAGGGGATCGACGAACGGTATCCGCTGTTCGTCACGCTGAACCCGGCAACGCAGCCACCGGCGGAAAAAGTGTTCGACCGGCATGTCTTCCACCACCCGGTATTTGATACGGCGGCGGTCAAGGCGCAGAAGGGTCTGCGCGAAATCCAGGGTCAGCGAAACACCTGGTTCTGCGGCGCCTACATGCGGCACGGCTTCCATGAAGACGGGCTCGTGAGCGCGCTGCGGGTGGTCAGTCGTTTCGACTGCGCACCCGACTGGGCTGTGATCGATTAGCGACTACCGGTCAAGTCGCAGGAGCTTCTTGCGGATTGAAGGTTCGGCAGTTCGCGGAGACAGCCAGATATTGAAGAATGGCTCGACAAAAGCCGCATCTTCGAGCTGACCTGTTCCCCTGCCATTGTGGAAGAACTGGACGGGGCGGCCCGGGAGATGAAGGGCCGTAATGCGGTCACCGCTTTTCACGTCGGGAAACAGGCGCGACAGCGCCGTGGCGACACGGGACTGGTCCGCCGCAGGCAAACCAGGTGAAACCCGCTTCATTTCCTCGACTGTGCGCTCGACAAGCTCTTCCGTCGAGAATGACATGTTGTAGTCGATGGACAGCGCGAAAGTTTCCCTGAACGACCAGGACGGCGCATCGGTCCAGAGGCTCACGTCATAGGCCTTCAGGAAGAGCCACGTCAGCGAAGCCCGACCATAGGGCTCCTTGGACTGGACAACGCCGCTCAACTCGGCAGGACGCGCGCTTGCCGCGACGACCGAAGCGAGGGACAGGATTGCAAATGCTGTCACAAAGACAAACTTACGCATGAGCCAACTCCACCTGGACGACATTGGTACGATTGACGGCAAACGCCGCCGCGCACATTCCGAAATAGAACTTCCAGTTCCTGATGAAGGCATCGCCGTGACCGAGCGCGCGGATCTGGTTCTCGACCGCAGAAAACCTGTGGGTCCACTCGCGCAGCGTTTGGGCATAGTCCTGCCCGAACCCGAACACATCGACGGTTTTCAATCCCGCCCGATCTGCCTCGCGCACCAGACCGGACAGTGAAGGCAACATGCCGCCGGGAAAGACATATTGCCTTATGAAATCGCTTCGGGTGCGGTAGCCGGAAAACAGGTCATCCCGGATCGTGATGACCTGGAGCACCGCCTTCCCGCCCCGCTTCAGGCGCTCGGAGAGCACCTGGAAGTACTGCGGCCAGTAGCGCTCTCCCACCGCCTCGAACATTTCAATGGAGACGATGGAGTCATACGTCCCCTTCGTGTGGCGATAGTCTTCAAGGCGAACATCGGCGCGCGAACCCAGTCGCTGCGTTGCAAAGGCATGCTGCGACGGAGACACGGTGATACCGGTAACCTCGTGGTCTCTCTGGCTCGCCATGTCGGCAAAGCCGCCCCAGCCACAACCGATCTCAAGCACGGAGGCACGCTGCTCACCCAGCTTTCCCAGGATTCGCCCGTACTTGCTGCGCTGCGCCTCGTCCAGCCGGGCACCATCCCGCTCGTAGAGCGCTGACGAATAGGTCATGGTCTCGTCGAGCCACAACGAGTAGAACGAATTGCCGACGTCATAGTGGGCTTCGATGTTCTGTCGGCTGCCGCGCAGGCTGTTGCGGCGAAGCAGGGTGTTCAGGATCACAAAGCCGATCCGGTTCCACGCATTTCCATGGGCATAGCCTTCGAAGCGCTCCATGTTCAGCAGGAACAGGCTGATCAGCGCTTCGATGCTGTCCGTTTCCCAAGCGCCGGCAATGTAGTCTTCGCCAAGGCCAATATCGCCACGGGCAACAGCGCGATCGATCACGTCCCAGTCATGGATCTGAAAGGTTGCGCGAGGTCCTTCGGCCGGACCCGACACCACATGCCGCTCTCCCGAAGGTTCAATGAAGGTAAGCTGTCCGCACTCGATGCGGCCAATGGCTTCCAGCCACTTCGAACGCAGGAATGATTTTGGAATTAGTCCCATCGCAGGTCTCCCTCTAGGCTCTACGGCCAGGCCGGAGAACCGGATTACCTGACGGGCACACGGGGTCCCCGATGGGGTCCGGCCGCAATGGCTCGAAAGCCTGATTTTCGAAAAGACTGGTCAAACGCTTCGACAGGTCCAGAGGACCCGGAAAATGGAGCGGGCGAGGCGATTCGAACGCCCGACCCTAACCTTGGCAAGGTTATGCTCTACCCCTGAGCTACGCCCGCGCTCCAAGGGTGTGGGAAGCTTCCCGCACCCGCGTGTGAGGCCGAGGGTTATGACTGAAAGAACCGGGTAATGCAATACGGTCCTCGCCGGGAATTTTGCCGGTTTTCAGCCATAAGGTGCCCAAATCGACGCATCACCGACTGCTCAGGGCCTTGAGGCGCGCTTCGTAGAGGGGCGTCAGGCATGAAACAACATTGGCACCGGCGTTCCTGCAAGTGCCGTCCCGGGCGGAAATCCAAGCGCGCTGCGACTGCTGGATCGTACGACGCTGAGCCTCATCCGTCGCCCAGGTCAGCGCATCAATGTAAGCCTCGGCCAGAGCGCGATCCAGCCGGGCAAGCGCCCGCGATGAACAAATGGCGGTTTCAATGACGCCGCGAGCCTCGCCGCAATCGAAGGATGCCGCCGGCGCACGGGGATCGGGTCGAAGCGTATCCCGGAGCCTGGAAACCGGGATCTTCACTTCCTGCGGCCC
Organism: uncultured Flavobacteriaceae bacterium; assembly: GCA_964646885.1. Taxonomy (GTDB): domain Bacteria; phylum Pseudomonadota; class Alphaproteobacteria; order Micropepsales; family Micropepsaceae; genus SZUA-430. The sequence goes on along the minus strand of CAZYFM010000015.1, from coordinate 21,989 downwards.
GGCAGCATACGCGGCTACCTGATAGGCATCAAAGAGCACCGTCAGTTCATCGGGCGTGAGCACGAAACTGGAAAAGTTCCTCGGGTTCGGGCCAGCGCCGCGCCGTATCCAGTCCGCATCGCTCATCCCGTCGGGCCCTGCAAGGTCACGGCGAAGCGCGGCGATGGACATGTCGCTGATGCGCCGGATGCCCCGAGGTGAAAACAGCTCGGCGATATCCGCCTGGTAGCCATCCGGAAGCAGGAAATGAAAGGTACGATAGCTGCTGTTGGGATGCGCACCGCCAGTATAGGTGTAGTGCGAAAACACCAGCGAGAACACCTTGCCGTCATTCCGTGGGACCTCGAAGGAAAGCTCTGAGCTCCAGGGCCGCTCATCGCGCGCCTCTTCCGCATCAACGGAGAACTCGGTTGCGAGCTTGCGCGCCCAGCCCTCGACGACGGCGTCAATCGCCTTGTGTCCCGTGATGGGATAGGAGAACTCGACTTCGTGCGTCGGCTTGTGCTGCTTGATCTCGCGCTTGACAATCTGGAGAGGCGCTGCGCTTGCAATGGGAAGAGACATGGACAGCAGCAGCGCCACCAATGTCGGAGCGATCCTGAAAGCGACTGGAATGGCTGGCATTAGGCACGAACCTCATGGAAGATCGGACAAGTTGACCATGGCGCAACCCGCCTCACAAGAAGAACTCTTCGCACTGCTCGCGAAGCTGGAAATCCCCCATCGAACCACCAGCCACGCACCCGTTTTCACGGTGGACGAGGCTCGCGCTTTGCGCGGCGACATCCCCGGCGGACATACGAAAAACCTGTTCCTGCAGGACCGCAAGGGGCGACTTTTCCTCGCAGTCACCCTGGAGGACGTGCCGGTCGATTTGAAAGCCTTGTCCACGCAGGCGGCAGCAAGCGGCCGGCTGAGTTTTGCGTCAGCCGATGTGCTCCGGCAGACGCTGGGCGTCGAACCGGGATCCGTCACGCCATTCGCGCTCATTAACGATCACGCCAGGTTGGTGACACCGATGTTTGATGCGTCAATGCTCGAGGTGTCGCCCTTGAACTTTCATCCGCTGCACAACACTGCGACCACCGGAATAGCGGCAAAAGACCTGCTCCGGTTCGCCGAGGCACTCGGTTTCACGCCGCTTTGCCCACGCTTTCCGCGCCGGGAACCGCAGGCTATAGTTCCGGAATGACGGGACGTTGGGCCGCTTGGCATTTGGCCAATGGCACACCATCTTGATGGGAAACACAGGGAAGAACTGCGGTAATGCAATCGATGTTTGGACAAAATCAGCCAGGAGCAAACCCCGGAAACGATCTCATCAGGGACTCGTCCGAGCGCACATTTGTCGCCGATGTTCTTGAAGCTTCCCGGGAAGTTCCGGTGCTGGTGGATTTCTGGGCGCCATGGTGTGGCCCGTGCCGCCAACTCACCCCGATCCTCGAGAAGGTCGTCAGGGAAGCGAAGGGCGCCGTCAAGCTCGTCAAGATCAACATCGACGAGAACAAGCGTATTGCGGCCCAGCTTCGGATCCAGTCGATCCCGGCCGTTTACGCCTTTCGCAATGGCCAGCCCGTCGATGGTTTCATGGGCGCACTCAAGGAATCCGAGGTAAAGGAATTCATCAAGCGTCTGGCAGGTGACACGGGTCCGTCAGCGACCGATGAGCTCATCTCCATCGCTGCAGAAGCCTTCGAGGCCGGCGATCTGGGCACGGCTGCACAGGCGTACGCGCGCATACTGCAGGAAGATCCGCAGAACCCGGAAGCTTTGGGCGGCATTGCCAAATGCTATCTGGCGAGTGGTGACATCGACCGTGCAAAGCAGGCGCTCGAAATCGTGCCGCCCGAGCATCGCAATCACGAGGCCATCAAATCGGTGGCCGCGCAGGTGAAGCTGCGGGATCAGGCGCCCGCGGATGACAACATCGGCGAACTTCGCGCAAAGGTCGAAGCAAGCCCGACCAACCTGCAGGCGCGCTTCGAGCTCGCGGGCGCCTTGGCAGCGGCGTCAAGCTCTGAAGCCGCGATTGATGAGTACCTCGAGATCCTGCGTCGCGACCGGAACTGGAATGACGGCGCAGCGCGCCAGCAACTCCTGACCCTGTTCGAAGCATTGGGCTCGGCAGATCCGGTGGTGAAGGCTGGCCGGCGCAAGCTCTCGGCATTGCTGTTCGCCTGATCATGCTTCCGCCAACTGCCCTTCCGGACACGCTGCCCGTATTTCCGCTGACGGGAGCCCTTCTGTTGCCGGCGGGTCGTTTGCCATTGAGGGTGTTCGAACCCAGATATCTGCAGATGACGGACGACGCGCTGCGCGGTAACCGGCTGATCGGCATCATCCAGCCGGTAACGGGCGAAGGCGCCGCTCCCCGCCTCTACACGGTAGGCTGCGTCGGAAGGCTTTGCGCGTGGAGTGAGAGCGGCGATGGCAGGTACTCGATTGCGCTGGCCGGACTGAGCCGCTTCCGCATCGAGGAAGAACTGCAGAGCGCACGCCTCTATCGTATCGTGAAGGTTTCCTACGAAGATTTTGCGGGAGACATCGAGGGTGACAGGACCAGCGAGACAATTGATCGCGATCGTCTCGCAGGCTGCATTCACCAGTTTTTCCAGAAGCACAAGATGGAAAACCTCTGGCCTACCGTTGAAGAGTTTCCGGGCGACCTGCTCGTGAACTCCCTGTCGATGGTCTGCCCGTTTCCTCCCGCCGAGAAACAGGCATTGCTGGAGGCCAGGACAGTCGCCGAGCGGGCGGAAATGCTCATCACGCTGATCGAGATGTCGATCGCTGAAGGCCAGGGGCCGGAAGGAGTGCTGCAGTGACGGCAGAACAACCCGGGAAGGGTTCCTCGCGCCCGGTCGATCCGCGCCTGCTGGAAATCCTTGTTTGCCCCGTGACGAAGGGCGCCCTCAGATATGACGCGGCGAAGCAGGAACTCGTGTCTGCAAATGCGCGCCTTGCCTATCCAATCCGCGATGGAATTCCGGTCATGCTGACGGAAGAGGCACGGGAACTCGGGGACGAAGAGCTGCGATGAGTGCCGCCGCGCCCTGGCCGCTTCAGCTGACATTCCGGCGCGAAACGCGAATGCTGCACGTCTCCTTCGACGACGGTTCCACTTATGAACTGCCGGCCGAATACCTGCGCGTCGAAAGTCCCAGCGCCGAAGTCCAGGGACACGGCGCCTCCACCAAGATCACGGTCGCGGGAAAGAAGAACGTCTCGATCTCCGCCATGGAGCCTGTGGGCCAGTACGCCGTCCGCATCATCTTTGATGACGGACACGACACGGGTCTTTTTTCCTGGAGCTACCTTCAGGAACTCGGCGCACAGAAGGCACGCAAGTGGTTTGAATATGAGACGCGGCTGAAGCAGCAGGGTCTGAGCCGGGAACCGTGATGCTGCCCGACATTATCCCGCCAGGCCTCTGGTATCTCATCCTTCTGACGCTCGGTATGATTGCATGGCGAATCTGGGGACATCATGTCACCAGCGCGTTTCGCGACATGGAGCGACGCCGGGCAGCTGCCGAACTTCAGGCCATGTACGACCGTTCGAACCCCAACTCCCACTTCCGCCACTCGGTAGAGCAGATCAACGAAGACGTTCCAGCCGTCGAAGTGATCGCAGGACCGCCTGACCAGTATCGCTGGAACGACATCACATTCACTTCGCGCGAAGAAGCCGAGGCGGCGCGATGGCAGCATGTCCTCTCCGAGGCACGTGGCTTCTATCAGGACCTGGACAGGTCGTTTGGCAACCGCATCGGAAGAAGGCGTGCCCCCGGCTCCATCGACGGCAGCGCGGACTGATCAGGCGCTCGCCACTAGAGCGGCTGCCCTTTGAGAAGGCGCGGCATGGCACCAAACTCTCCGCTCGCCTGCCGCATGAAAAGAGTCTTGAGCGGCTGGATGCTGTCGACAAGGTCGAGGCCCAGCCTGCGAAGCGCCTGGACCGGAGGGACACTGTTCGAGAAGAGCCGGTTCAGTCCATCCATCGAGAAGGCAAACAGCGCGTTGTCAAAGCGGCGCCACGCTTCATAGGCGGCCAGGTTTGGCGCCAGCCCGACATCAAGACCCAACCGCTTGCTCTCGACAATGACTTCTGCCAGGGCCGCAACGTCCCTGAGGCCCAGGTTTAGCCCCTGCCCTGCAAGCGGGTGCACGGCATGCGCTGCATCCCCGACAAGTGCGAGCCGCGGCGAGAGATAGGTCGTCGCAATCTGCATCGTCAGCGGGTACGACCACCTGGGCCCGACAAGCTTCGTCTCGCCCCACTGGTCACCAAAGCGCTGCCGGACCTCGGTCATGAAAGCCTTGTCGTCGAGGCCCATGAACTTCTCGGCACGCGCCTCCTGTTCGCTCCAGACGATGGAAGAGCGGTTTCCCTTCATCGGCAGGATCGCAAACGGCCCCGCCTCGAGAAATAGCTCATGAGCCACGCCCCGGTGAGGCAGCTCGTGCTCGATGGTGGCCACGATCCCGTTCTGGCGATAGGGCCATCCGATCGTGTTGATGCCGGCCTTCTTGCGCAGCGGAGAATCTCGACCATCGGCGGCGATGCACAACTGTGCCGAGATTGTGGTTCCATCGTCCGTGGCGACGAACGTTCTCCCCGCCTCCGCACGCGCCCCCGACACCTTGGCCGGCGCAATGATCCTCAGCTTCTCGAGTCCTCGCGCTCTCTGCTCGAGCGCCATCCGGAAATGCCGGTTCTCGATCATGTGCGCCAGCGGATCCGGACCTGCATCCCTGTGATCGAAGTGAAGAAGCGCCGGTGAAGCGCCCTCCCGCACCGACCCGTCTCCCACGACAATGTCGAGAACCGGTTCAGCCTCTGGCGCGACCAGGTCCCAAACGCCAATGGCGCCGAGCAGGCGCTTCGATGCCGGTGCAAAGGAGCTGACGCGACCATCGAACGATGCATTGACGACATCGACTGGATCGGCCGCATCAATGACAGCGGTTTCAATTCCAGCCGAAGCCAGGGCAATGCCGAGGGGCAGCCCCACCATCCCGCCACCCGCGATGACAACGTCAGCCTTGAGATCCCGGTTTCCGCTCATGCTCTGTTTTATAGGCAGTCTGCATTTTCCGACCAACGGACTTGGCATGCGTCACATAGGTTAACTGCACAAAATGTCATCACATGGGTCATTTTTGTGCCGACACATGATGCAATACAGCGCATGAAAAAAAATTGATCATCCTGCCCGTCGATAACCCCAAGGCAAGGCATGACACAATGAAACTGGTCACTGCGGTCATAAAACCATTCAAGCTGGATGAAGTCCGGGAAGCCCTCGTGGCTATGGGAATTGAAGGCCTGACGGTCACGGAAGCCAAGGGCTTCGGCCGCCAGAAGGGCCACCGGGAAATCTACCGGGGCGCCGAGTACGCGATCAGCTTCGTGCCCAAGCTCAAGATTGAAGTCGCCGTCAGGGCCGATCTGGCTGACGCCGTCATCCAGTGCATCACGACCCATGCCCGCACCGGGCAGATCGGTGACGGAAAGATCTTCGTCATGCCGCTGGAACACGTCGTCCGCATCCGCACGGGCGAGACCGACAACAACGCCCTCTAGGCAATTCGCCAAAAAATCGAAGGAAACAGGAAGATGAAATTTTTGAGTAACCTGAGAGCGCGGCTCACCTTGTCGATGATCGCGATGACGGCCGCATCCGTTGCCCTGGCCGACGTCGCGCCGGAACCGGCAGCGGAAGCCGCACCCGCCGCAGCGCCGGAACTTCCGGCCCACGCCGCAGCACTTGCGCTGAATTCCGGTGACACGGCCTGGATGCTGACCTCTACGGCATTCGTCCTGCTGATGACGATCCCGGGACTCGCACTCTTCTACTCGGGCATGGTCCGCAAGAAGAACATCCTCGCAACGGCTGCACAGAGCTTTGCGATCACTGCAATGGTAACGGTCCTGTGGGCCGTCGCCGGATACTCGCTGGCCTTCACCAATGGCGGCGACAACAATGCCTTCATTGGCGGCACCGCCCGCATCATGCTGGCAGGCATGGGTAATGAGGTGGCCCATTCACTCGCGGCCTCCATTCCGGAATCCGTATTCATGACATTCCAGATGACGTTCGCGATCATCACGCCGGCCCTCATCTGCGGCGCCTTCGCGGACCGAATGAAGTTCTCGGCCATGATGGTCTTCATGGCGCTCTGGGTTCTCCTCGTGTACTGCCCTGTCGCGCACTGGGTCTGGGGCGGCGGCTTCCTTGGAGGCATGGGTGTGCTTGACTTTGCCGGTGGCACGGTCGTCCACTTCAACGCAGGCGTAGCCGGTCTCGTGTGCGCCATCGTCCTCGGAAAGCGCGTTGGTTACGGCCACGAAAACATGTCGCCGCACAACTTGCTCTACGCGCTGATCGGTGCCTCGCTTCTCTGGGTGGGCTGGTTTGGATTCAACGCCGGATCCGCAGTGGCCGCCAACGCGCTGGCCGGCATTGCGATGGCCAACACCCAGATCGCAACGGCCGCGGCAGCCATGTCCTGGATGATCGTCGAATGGATCCTGCAGAAGAAGCCGAGCGTACTCGGCATGCTCTCCGGCGCCGTCGCGGGCCTTGTGGCCGTGACCCCGGCAGCGGGATTTGTCGATCCGTCGGGGGCACTGGCCATCGGCCTGATCGCCGGCGCGGTCTGCTACGCGGGCGCTGTCTGGCTGAAGCACAAGCTGGGCTATGACGATTCACTCGACGCGTTCGGCGTTCACGGCATCGGCGGCGCCGTCGGAGCAGTGCTCACGGGCGTGTTCGCTTTGTCGAGTGTCAACAGCCTGGGCAAGGGCGCCATTGATGGCAATCCGGGACAGATCGTAACGCAACTTGAAGGATTGGCGATCGCAGGCATCTACTGCGCGATTGCAACCTACATCATCCTTCTCTTCGTGAATGCCGTAGTTGGACTCCGCGTCTCGGCAGATGAAGAACGCGAAGGTCTGGATCTCACGCAACACGGCGAAAGACTGCACTAACACGCATCCAGGGGCACTTTGGCAAACACCGAAGTGCCCCTATACTCGCATGCTGATTTTCAGGATGCGATTTGCCTATGTCCCGCTTCTCTGCCCTTCCCGTTTCACCGTTCACGCGGCTGAACAAGCTTCTGGAAGGCGTGCAGCCCGGCAAGCCGCCGATCAACATGCACGTCGGCGAACCGCAGCATCCCGTTCCGCCGTTCGTCGCGGACATTCTCGCCCGTCACACGTCTGATTTTGGTCGCTACCCCCCGATCATCGGTCCTCAATCGCTCAGGGCCTCGATTGCCCGCTGGCTGAACAGGCGCTTTGCGCTGCAGCCTGGCATCAGTGACGACAATCAGGTTTTGCCACTGGTGGGAACGCGCGAGGGCTTGTTCAGCACGCCCTTCGTGATTGTTCCGGAGGCAAAGCGCGGACAGAAGCCTGCGGTTCTGATCCCGAACCCCTTCTACCAGTGTTATGCGGCAGCGGCGCTTTCGGCGGGCGCCGAGCCTGTGTACGTCAACGCTTCGCCCGAAAACGGATTCCTTCCCGACTTCGCATCGCTGCCGCGGGACCTGCTCGCCCGCACGAGCATCATCTACATGTGTTCTCCCTCAAACCCTGAGGGCGCAGCCGCAAGCGCTACGTACTGGAAAGCGCTTTTTGAATTGGCTGACGAGCATGACATCACGGTTCTCGCAGACGAGTGCTACTCCGAAATCTTCTACGACAAGCCACCATGCGGTGCCCTGTCCGTCAGGCAGCAATCCTCGCCTTCATTTCGCAATCTGCTGGTCTTCCACTCGCTCTCGAAGCGCTCCAGTCTTGCAGGTCTGCGTTCCGGCTTCATTGCTGGCGATGCAGAGATCATTGCGAGATTGCGCGAATTCCGGAATGTGGCCGGGCCACAGCTTCCGCTTCCGATTGCCGCAGTTTCAGAAGCTGCATGGTCGGACGAAAGCCACGTCGAAGAAAATCGACGTCTCTATCGACAGAAGTTCGATGCAGCGCGCGCACGGCTTTCGAACCGTTTTGGCTTCAGGATTCCGGAAGGCGGATTTTTCCTTTGGCTTGACGTCGAAGATGGCGCCCAGGCGGCATTGCGCTTGTGGAAGGAAAGCGGTGTGAAAGTTTTGCCGGGTGAGTATCTCGCAAAAGATTCTTCGTCCGGAAATCCAGCAAAACGCTTCATTCGCGTTGCGCTGGTTAACGACTTTGCAACGACATCTGGTGCACTTGATAGACTTACACAGACCTTGTGATGACGCGCGCAATGCGCGCGATGGTCAAGCTCAAATCAGCGAGTTTCAGAATGAGCCAACTGCATCCCGTTTCCCGTGCCTTCGCTTCGTTCGAGCGCATCCCGCTCTTGCCGGAAGAATGGACAGGATGGCGAGACGCAGTCACGACCACGGCGCATCGGTTGGCAATCCGTCTGACCGGCCTGACGATGATCATCGCTTCCATTGGCTGCGTGATCGCACTCGCCACCCACAACTCGAATGATCCAAGCTGGAACAACGCCAGCGCATCCGAAATCGGAAACGCATTGGGCGCCTCGGGCGCGACGGCTGCAGACATCCTCTTCCAGACCTTTGGCATTGCAAGCTGGGTTGCGTTGCTGCCTCCCCTCCTTTGGGGTGTGTGGCTCGTGGATGGCCGCGTCGGGCTCAAGCTCGCATCCCGTTCGGCCTCCTGGATCATGGGTCTCGTTGCACTCGCGGCGTGCGCGAGCCTCGTCTCGATGGATTCACTGTCGGAGCAGCAGGCCGGCGCCGGCGGCGCAATCGGATTGACTGTCTTCGAGGCGATGTCCGGCTTCATTGGATCGCTTGGCATTCCGACGCCGGATGGTTTTGCTGCCATCATTCCTGGCATTGCCGGAACCATGCTCATGGCCTGGGCCATTGGGCTTAACCCGTTCCAGATGACCATGCCCGCCATTCCTGTATCTGGCATCGCACGCGCCATCGCCCGCCGCGCAAGCCTGGCCGCCGCTTCGTTCTCGAGCGAGCGCCCGCCTCGCATGCCGTCAGAACGCCTTGAGCCACGCGTCGCAATCACGCCGCCAGCCGAGAACGTTCCGTTTGCGGAGCCTGCAGCCGCGCCGGTTGCCTCGCCACGCGAACTGCGGGTCATGAGAATGAACCCTGCCAAAGCGCCGGCAACCGAGCAGCGCTCCGCCCTTTCGGCGTTCCGCCTGGATGCGCGCTCAGAGTACCAGCTGCCTTCGCTGAACCTTCTCGAAAAGAACAAGGGCAGCCAGGGCGTCAAGGAATCCGATGAAACGCTCGAGCAGAACGCACGCATGCTCGAGAGCGTCCTCGCGGACTTCGGCGTACGCGGCCAGATCACGCAGGTCCGTCCGGGCCCGGTAGTTACGCTTTACGAATTCGAGCCTGCCGCCGGCATTCGCTCCAGCCGCGTGATCTCCCTGGCTGATGACATTGCCCGCTCCATGAGTGCGGTCTCCGCCCGCGTCGCCGCTGTTCCCGGCAGGAACGTCATTGGTATCGAATTGCCCAACCAGCGTCGCGAAAAGGTCCTTTTGCGCGACCTGCTCTCCACGCCGGAATATGACAGCGAAGCACTGGATCTTGTGCTGGCGCTCGGAAAGAACATCGGCGGCGAGCCCGTCGTGGCCGATCTCACCCGCATGCCTCACCTGTTGATCGCAGGTACGACGGGTTCAGGAAAGTCCGTGGCCATCAACACGATGATCCTGTCCCTGCTCTATCGGCTGTCTCCGGATCAGTGCAAGCTGATCATGATCGACCCGAAGATGCTGGAACTGTCGGCCTATGACGGCATTCCGCACCTGTTGTCGCCGGTCGTGACGGACCCGAAGAAGGCCATCGTCGCCCTCAAGTGGACCGTGCGCGAGATGGAAGATCGCTATCGCCGCATGTCGAAGGTCGGCGTCAGGAACATCAAGGGCTACAACGAACGGATCTCGCGCGCGAAGTCCAAGGGCGAAATGCTCAAGCGCACGGTCCAGACCGGCTTTGACAGCCAGACGGGCGAGCCCCTTTACGAGGAAGAGACGCTCCCCCTCGACCACATGCCCTACATCGTGGTCATCGTGGACGAAATGGCGGACCTGATGATGGTGGCCGGCAAGGACATCGAAGCAGCCGTCCAGCGTCTGGCCCAGATGGCGCGCGCCGCCGGCATTCACATCATCACCGCGACGCAGCGTCCGTCCGTCGACGTCATCACCGGCACCATCAAGGCAAACTTCCCGACACGCATCTCCTTCCAGGTGACGTCGAAGATCGACAGCCGAACGATCCTGGGCGAACAGGGCGCCGAGCAGCTGCTGGGTCAGGGTGACATGCTGCTGATGGAAGGTGGCGGACGTATCCGCCGCGTCCACGGCCCATTCGTCTCGGACGATGAAGTGGAAGCCGTCGTCAAATATCTCAAGACGCAGGGCGAACCCTCCTATCTCGACGCGATCACCGAGGAACCGGACGAACCGGAAGCTGCGGGCCTGTTTGACGGTGAAGGCGAAGGCAGCGGCGACGACCTCTACGACCAGGCCGTGGCCATCATCGCGCGCGACCGCAAGGTCTCGACCTCCTACATCCAGAGGCGCCTGCAGATCGGCTACAACCGCGCTGCAAGGATCATCGAAAAGATGGAAGAGGAAGGCGTCATTTCCGCGCCCAACCATGCAGGCAAGCGCGAAATCCTCATCAGCGATCATTCAGGGCGCGGCGACTGAACCGCTGCGCCCCGCTACCCGCCCTGTGACGCATCAAAGGCATTCATGAGCTCTTCGACGAGCTCATCCGGCCAGCGTACATCCTTGAACCCTTTGACGCCGAGGACACTCATCACCTCGGCGAACTCTGAATTGGCCTTCTCGAACATGGTTCGCGTCTGCACCACCCTGCGTTCGGCCGACGCGAAGATGCTGTCTTCAGGATGGGCCGCCTTGTGCGCCCAGTCGCGAATGCCGCGCAGGATCCGCATGTAGTCATTCACCTCGCGGGAAATCCGTGCCGTCAGCGCATAGCCGAACAACCCGGTCATTGCCGGGATGGCCCTGAAGGCGTGATCGATCGCGTCAGCTGCGCGTACGCGGGCTGGACCTTCGGGTGAGTGAACGAAGCGCGACAGGGCGTCGCCGAACTCCACATGCAGCAGCACAAGTTCCTGACCAAGGTTCTGCCGCGCCGGGCGCCATCTCAGGTTTTGCCGAACGTCGATGACAACCGGGATGAGGATCGAGAAAAAGAGGGCTCCCAGCAAAAAGCCACCGGCTTCAACCAGCGCATTCTGCAGAAACTGCTCATTCAGGCCAAAAGGCCCGGCCGGATCGGTGACCAGCCTTTCCAGGATATCCAACATTCTGCCCTGCCCCGCCGCCGATCATGTCGATGATTTAATGGCAGCTCCCCACGCGGGGGACTGTAGACGACTTTTGCCCTGACCGGTTATCCTTCGTTTTGACACACTTGCGGTCTAAATCGCGGCGTAAACCCCCATTGGAACCCCTGAAGCCCATGCTGAGATCCCTTTTGTTTGTTGCGGCACTTGCGTTAACGGCCAGCGCGTCGGCAGCCCCGCTCAAGCCCCAGGATTTGGCAGATTTGTCGAAGGTCTCTGCCTATCTGAATGCCATCACCTCATTGAAGTCGAACTTCGTGCAGGTCGGCCCGAACGGTGAGCTGGACCAGGGTGTGATCTACGCACGCAAGCCCGGACGCCTCCGTTTCGAATACGCCCCGCCGAGCCCCTACCTGATCGTTTCCGACGGCGTCACTATCGCCGTGGCCAACAGCAAGCTGCGCACGGTCGACCGCTATCCGCTCGTCGACAATCCGTTAAACATAATTCTCCGGGAAAACATCGACCTGACGAGGGACCCGAGAATTACAGCCGTTGAGCGCCAGGCCGGCGCCCTCAGGGTGACCGCGACGGAGAAATCGGGTCCTCTTAAGGGTCAGGTAACCCTGATCTTCCGGTACCCCTCGCTCGAAATAGCGCAGTGGATCATTACCGATGCGCAAGGCTTGCAGACTATGATCGCGCTCAAGGGCCCGCAGACGGAACTTCAGCTGTCACCAGAACTCTTTGTGCTGCGTGATGTCGACCGTTTCGGCCGAAAAGACGATTAATCCCGCCGCGCCTTGATGCAGTCTGAGGGGCGGTGCTAGCGATGGCACATGACCCGGACAAAGCGACCAGTCGTTGGAATCCCCTGTGACCACAGGATGATTGGCCCCCACCCGTTTCATGCGGTGGGCGAGAAATACATCGTTGCCGTGAGGGATGGTGCGGGCGCAATTCCGCTGCTCGTACCGGTGCTTCAGGACCCGATTGCCGTGGACGAGTTGCTTGACGTTGTCGACGGCATTTTCCTCACCGGCTCACCTTCCAATGTCAGCCCGTCGATCTATGGAGGCCCTGCCCCGCGCGAAGGCGTGCTTCAGGACACGCGAAGGGACTCCACCAGCATTCCCCTCATCCAGAGGACGATAGAGCGTGGCAAGCCCTTCATGGCCGTCTGCCGGGGCTTCCAGGAAATGAACGTGGCCTTCGGCGGCACGCTTCACCAGCATCTTGAGGAAGTGCCAGGCCGCTTCGATCACAGGGAAGACAAGTCAGCGCCGCTTGAAGTTCAGTACGCCCCGGCACACGAAATCGAGCTGGCCCGCAACGGCATTCTGGAGCGCCTGGCCGGACAGAAGGCCGTCAGGGTGAATTCGCTCCACGGGCAGGGCGTGGATCGCTTGGGCGCGGGTCTCGAAGTGGAAGCATTCGCGCCGGACGGAACTGTTGAGGCCATTCGCCCGGCGAAGGCTTCGACGTTCGCATTGGGTGTGCAGTGGCATCCGGAGTGGAAGTATTGGGAAGACGCGTTTTCGACGGCGATCTTCAGGGAATTCGGCCAGGCATTGAAGGCTGGGCTTGGAACGCACGGGGGGCGTCCATGACAAGGAACAGGGCAGAACTGAAAGAGTGGCTGAAGGAACGCAGGATCACGGAAGTCGAGCTTCTGGTGCCGGACATGGCCGGAATTGCGCGCGGAAAGATCCTGCCGACGAGCAAGTTCCTCTCGGGACTCGACAATGACACTTTGCGTCTTCCCGAAAGCGTTTTCGGACAAATGGTGACCGGCGCCGACGCCGAAACCGAAGCCTTGTCGTACCAGGCCCCTGACATGATCCTCGTGCCGGATGCCGACACGATCTGCGTTGTTCCATGGTATCGCGAACCAACGGCTCAGGTGATCTGCGATTGCGTGGACCGGAAGGGCAATGCCAACGCACTCGCGCCGCGCCAGATCCTGAAGGACCTGCTCGAGAAGTACCGCGAACAGGGCTGGCGCCCGGTGGTGGCACCGGAACTCGAATTCTATCTGGCACAGAAGAACATCGACCCCGACTATCCGCTCCTGCCACCGGCAGGCAAGTCAGGTCGCCCTCAGACGGGACGGCAGGCCTACGCCATTGACGCCGTAAATGAATTCGATCCGATGTTCGAAGACGTCTACGACTACTGCGAAGCGCAGGAGATCGGCATCGACAGCCTGATCCATGAAGAAGGCGTGGCCCAGTGCGAGATCAACTTCTATCACGGCGATCCGCTCCAGCTTGCTGACCAGACCTTCCTGTTCAAGCGCACGGTGCGCCAGGCCGCCTTGCGCCACGACATCTACGCAACTTTCATGGCCAAGCCCTACGAGCAGGAACCGGGCAGCGCCATGCATATCCACCAGAGCGTCGTGGATCTGCGTAACGGACGAAACCTGTTCTCCAACAAGAACGGCAAGGACACCCGCCTCTTCCTCGCCTATATCGCCGGGCTTCAGAAATACCTGCCGGCCTCCATGCCGCTGATCGCGCCATACGTGAACTCCTACCGGCGCCTGGTTCGCTATCTTTCGGCACCCGTGAACACCCATTGGGGACACGAAAACAGAACCGTGGGCCTTCGCGTGCCGGAGTCGGAGCAGAAAAACAGGCGTATCGAAAACCGGGTTCCTGGCGCGGACGCAAATCCGTACCTCGCGATCGCGGCAACCCTGGCATGCGGCTACCTCGGCATGACCCAGAACCTCACGCCCACAAAGCCCATGGAAGGCAACGCCTACGAGTCGATGAAGTACCAGCTGCCGCGGCACCTGCTGGACGCCATTCAGCGATTCCGGGGATCGGCAGACATTCGCGAACTTCTGGGACCTGCTTTTGTCGACCTGTATTCGGACGTGAAGGCATCCGAGCACGACGCATACCAGCAGGTCATCAGCCCCTGGGAGAGGCAGCATCTCCTGTTGAACGTCTAGATCGCTTTTCTTCGCTTGAGCTTCTTGAGCAGGCGCCTCGCCCGCGCACGCCGTTCGATGCTGCGTCTTCCATGCCAGCCAATGACAACGCCTCCGGCAAAGGCAAGCTGAGGCGTGCCTTCCCCGGCTTCCTGCGCGCGAAGCTGGTCACGAATGAACGCACGCGCAATGGCCGCGTCATTCATGTCTCCCAGGAGGGATTGCAGCTTCGTGACGAGCCGAAGCAACCGTCCAGCCCGCCGTGCAGGCAGTACCGAACGGAAAAAGTCGAGCGTGTAGCGAAGCTTCTTCAGCCTGATGCGCAGTTCATGCACGTCAGCGGCCTTGAGCTTGCCGGCCTTCCTGATGGCCCTGTGCACCTGCCTGTTTCGTCGTTCAACCTGACGGCGGGCAAAGGCGCCTGCATCAGCCTCCATTGTTCCATGCTCCGAGGCAATGGACAGCCAGGGTCGCTGGTAGGTTACGGCCGCCACACCAATGACAAATGACCGGAACTTCTCTGAATTGATCAATTCATCGATTGATGCGTGACAAGCTTCCCGCTTCGCCTCGATCAAATGGACGAGATGCGAAAACTCCTCGTCCTTTCCAAGTGACCGCGCAACCGGATAGGTGATGTCAGTAAGGAGGACATCAAGATCCCTGCCCTCGCCCAGGACACGGGCAATATCCCGGGCTTCCGAACTGATCGAAGCCAGTGCGACGCGCTGTTCGGGATGCAGCATGGATATGGCGATCCGGAGCTTCCGCAGCGCCACGCGCATCTGGTGAATGCCCTCGGCAAGCCCTGCACGCACGACCTCCACATTGTTGAGCATGTGGTGCAGGGCTTCACTGATGATGCTGGCCACGGCATCGTCAGCACTCCCCGCGGGGCTGAGCTTGACGCCGTGCGACGTGAAAGCTGCATTGGCCTCGCCGCGCGCCAGCCTGAAGCCGCGGTCAGCCTTCGAAAGGACCGACAGCACCAGCGGCAGGTTTTCCGTGAGCTGTCGGGCGACGCTGAAAAGTTCGTCAGCACTGCCACGAACAAGCTCCACCTCGAACTCCGAGACGGGCACGCTCTCGCCAGGCTTCCTGGACAGTCGGATCTCTCCGGTATCAAAGGCAGCTTCGAGCGCCAGAGACTTTCCCCGCGTCAGCACGAGCTTGGTGCGACGCGTGTCGACCTCGAACACCGGCGCAAGCGGCTTGTCCTTGAGCAGGTGGATGATCCGCCACCGCACCCGGCTGTCGGGAATGGCTTCAAGCTCGGGCGCGACGTCGGAGACCTCTGACTTGAATTCCGGCCGCGTCACGACGTCCCCGTTGCCCAGCTTCTTGAGCGTTTGGGAAAAGCCGTTTCCTTCATTGCGAACGCGCAGCACATAGCCCGCCTTCCGCAGGAGGTGATCTTCGGAGTCAAAATAGATCGCGCGCCTGACGAGTGTCTTTGCCCGGCGACCTCCGGCGAGTTGCTGGAGCAGCGTCGACTGCCTCAGCGTGGCCAGGGCATCTTCGGTACCGACAAACTTCAGTTCGGTTTCCTGATGCATGAGACGGGCAATCCGGCCTTCAGAAGGAAGTGGGAACCGGATACTCGACAGCCCGAAGGACGGGCGCAAACGTCATGTTTCCTTCACGGAAGTGTCACGTTTGCTTCATTTTGTGGTTCGACCAGCTGTCGCCCGCTTGAGATTGGGGGTGTGGAAAACCACAAATTTCAGCGTCGGACAGGGATGCCACTTGCAGACATCCTTTCCTTGGCCTGCGCAATGGTCGCCTCCCCGAAGTGAAAGATCGAGGCGGCCAGCACGGCACTCGCATGACCCTTGAGGATGCCTTCTGCAAGATGGTCAACATTGCCGACACCACCGCTGGCGATCACGGGAACCGAAACGGCATCGGCAATGGCTCTCGTAAGCGCGATGTCGTAGCCTTCCTTCGTCCCGTCGCGATCCATTGAAGTCAGCAGGATTTCGCCAGCCCCGAGCGACACGACTTCCTGGGCAAATGACACCGCATTTATGCCCGTGGCATTGCGCCCGCCATGGGTGAAGATCTCGTAGTGACCGGCTGGCATCCGTCGCGCATCAATCGCAACGACGACAAGCTGCGAACCAAACTTCTCCGCCGCCTCCCGCACGATCTCCCGTCGCTGCACGGCGGCCGTATTGATGGATACCTTGTCAGCGCCAGCGAGAAGAAGCGCCCGCATGTCCTCGATGGTTCGCACCCCGCCCCCCACCGTCAGCGGCATGAAGCACACCGTCGCCGTCCGGCGAACGACGTCGAGGAGGACGCCGCGCTTCTCGTGGCTGGCGGTAATGTCCAGGAAGCAGAGCTCATCGGCGCCGGCCGCATCATAGGCCCGTGCGGCTTCAACCGGATCGCCCGCATCGCGCAGGCTTTCAAAGCGGACGCCTTTCACCACGCGCCCATCCTTGACGTCGAGGCAGGGTATGACGCGCGCCTTCAGCATCCGCCCCGCCCTTCCACGAGCGCCAGCGCAGCCACGGCATCAAGCCGCCCGTCATAGAGTGCCCGCCCGCAGATCGCGCCGGCAATGTTGTGATGCCGCGTCGCTACAAGGGCCTGAAGGTCGGCAAGACTTCCAACCCCGCCACTCGCAATGACGGGAACCTTGACGGCATCGGCAACGGCGACCGTCTCTTCGATGTTGAGGCCAAGTCCCGTCCCGTCGCGCGCGATGTCTGTGTAGATGATCGCCGCGACCCCAGCATCCTCGAAGCGACGCGACAGCTCGACGGCACTCACATTGGTGCCTTCGCCCCAACCCTGTATCGCGACCTGACCGGCGCGGGCATCTATGCCGACAGCCACGCGCCCGGGAAACGCGCGGGCCGCTTGCCTGACGAGATCAGGGTTTGTAACGGCCACGGTCCCGAGGATCACGCGCTTGACACCGGTATCAAGCCAGTGCTCCACGGCCGCCATGTTGCGAATGCCTCCGCCCAGCTGGACGGGAAGCGCCGACGCAGAAAGGATCCCCTTGATGGCATCGGTGTTCACGCTCTTGCCGGAAACCGCACCATCAAGATCAACCACGTGGATCCAGCGAAATCCCTGGCGCACGAACTGCAAAGCCTGCTGCGCCGGATTTTCATTGAAGACTGTCGCGCTCTCCATGTCGCCACGCACGAGACGTACGCAGGAGCCGCCTTTGAGGTCGATGGCAGGAAAGATGATCATGGCCGCCACCTGATGAAACTCTCGAGAAGCTTCAGTCCCGCTGCCTGGCTTTTCTCCGGATGAAACTGCGTACCGATCATGTTGTCGCGCCCGACGGCAGCGGTCACAGCATCGCCATGCTCCGTCGTCGCAAGCACGTGCGACGCTGACCGGCAGGCAAAATGGAAGCTGTGCACGAAGTAGGCGTGCGATCGCGGATCCGTCCTGAGGTGACGCAGCACCGGATGATCCGAAAGGATCGTGAGTTCATTCCAGCCCATGTGGGGAATTTTGATGCCGGGATCATCGGACACAAGGCGCACCACTTCCCCGCCGATCCAGCCCAGTCCCGCACAGCTGCCATGCTCGTGCCCGGCATCGGCCATGAGCTGCATGCCGACACAGATGCCAAGGAACGGCTTGCCTCGGGCAAGAACTTCATCCTTCAATGCCTCCGTCATGCCCGGAATGCCGGCAAGTCCCCGCATGCAGTCAGCAAAGGCACCGACACCAGGAAGCACGATGCGCTCGGCAGCAAGGAGCGCATCGGGATCGGATGAAACGATGACGCTGTTCGAAAGCCCTGCATCCGAAACGGCACGCACCAGCGCCTTCTCGACGGAACGCAGGTTGCCCGAACCGTAATCGATGACGACAACCTGCCCAGTCATGCCGGCATCATCCGGCAGCCGGGCTCAGTTTCCGAGTGTTCCCTTGGTGCTTGGGATCGAGCCTGCATGCCGAGCATCCGCCTCAACCGCTTCGCGCAAGGCGCGCGCGCAGGCCTTGAAGCAGCTCTCGGCAATATGGTGGTTGTTTTCACCGTAGAGGTTCTCGATATGCAGGGTGAGCCCGGCCGTCTGCGACAGGGCCTGGAACCACTCCTTGAAGAGTTCGGTATCCATCTCGCCGAGTTTCGCCCGGCTGAACGACACTTTCCAGATGAAATATGGCCGCGCCGAAACATCGATGGCACACCGCGTCAGCGTCTCGTCCATCGGGATCAGCGCCGACCCGAAGCGACGGATTCCCTTGCGGTCTCCAAGCGCTTTGGCGATCGCAAGTCCGATCACGATACCCGTGTCTTCGGTCGTATGGTGATAGTCGATGTGCAGGTCGCCCTTGGCGCGTACATGCATGTCGATGCTCGAATGCTTTGAAAAGCTCTCGAGCATGTGATCAAGAAATCCGATGCCGGTGCTGATGTCGAATTTGCCGGTGCCGTCAAGGTCAACCGTGACGGAAATTTCCGTTTCGCGCGTCTTGCGTTCAACCGTTGCTTTGCGCATGTACAAATGACCTCTGAGCATCCCGCAGGCCGGGATGCCCTTTCAGATACATGAACAGCCCTAACAATGACCGAAGAGACACGCAATGCCCACCTATGACGCTGCAAATGAGGCCGGAATCTGGCGCCGGACGACCATTCTGGCCGTCAGGAAAGGGGGCAAGGTGGTGGTCGCCGGAGACGGCCAGGTCAGTCTGGGGCCAACCGTCATGAAATCCAACGCGCGCAAGGTCCGGCGTCTCGCAGGCGGCAAGGTGATTGCAGGCTTCGCTGGCGCAACGGCTGACGCCTTTACCCTGTTCGAGCGCCTGGAAGCCAAGCTTGAAACCTATCCCGGCAACCTGACACGGGCGGCTGTCGAGCTGGCCAAGGACTGGCGGACCGACCGCTACCTGCGCCGCCTCGAAGCCATGCTGGCCGTGGCTGACGCGCAGGTCAGCCTCATCCTTTCGGGCACCGGTGATGTCGTGGAGCCGGAGGACGGGATGATCGGAATTGGCTCCGGCGGCAATTATGCATTGGCCGCCGCAAGGGCACTGATGCCGCTGGACTTTACTGCGGAGGAGATTGTCCGCCGCTCGATGAAGATCGCGGCAGACATTTGCATCTATACAAACCACGAACTCACAATCGAAACACTGTAGCAAACCATGAGCGCACTGACCCCCCGCGAAATCGTGACAGAACTGGACCGCTTCATCGTGGGCCAGGCCGCCGCCAAGCGCGCGGTCGCGATTGCACTCCGGAATCGCTGGCGCCGGCAGCAATTGCCGCCCAGCCTGCGCGAGGAAGTGCTTCCCAAGAACATCCTCATGATCGGACCGACGGGCGTCGGAAAGACAGAGATTTCGCGTCGCCTTGCAAAGCTCGCACAGGCACCGTTCCTGAAGATCGAGGCTACCAAGTTCACGGAAGTTGGATATGTCGGCCGTGATGTCGAGCAGATCATCCGGGACCTCGTGGAGATAGGCATCTCCTCGATGCGCGAGCGCCGCCACAAGGAAGTCAAGGCACGCGCTGAAAAGGCAGCCGAAGACAGGGTCCTCGATGCGCTCGTTGGTACGACCGCCTCCGAATCCACGAGGGAATCCTTCCGACGGAAGCTGAGGGACGGTGAGCTCGACGACAAGGAAATCGAGCTTCAGGTGTCGGATACATCCGGCATGCCGTCCTTCGACATTCCGGGAATGCCGGGAGCCCAGGTCGGCATGATCAACCTGAACGACATGCTCGGAAAGGCATTTGGCGGCCGTCAGAAGCTTCGCAAGATGAAGGTCGCCGATGCGCATGCACCGCTCGTGGCCGAGGAAGCCGACAAGCTGATCGACAGCGAGGCTCTCGTCCAGGAAGCCATCCGTTCCGTCGAGAACGATGGCATCGTGTTCCTGGATGAGATCGACAAGATCTGCGCGCGTGAAGGATCCCACCGCGGCGGCGACGTCAGTCGCGAAGGCGTTCAGCGGGACCTGCTGCCGCTGATCGAAGGCACGACGGTGTCGACAAAGCATGGCCCCGTGAAGACGGATCACATCCTGTTCATCGCGTCAGGCGCGTTTCACATTGCAAAGCCGTCCGACCTGCTGCCGGAATTGCAGGGACGCCTTCCCATCCGCGTTGAGCTGCAGGCCCTGACACGCGACGACTTCAGGCGCATCCTGACGGAGCCCGAAGCGAGCCTGATCAAGCAGTATCGCGCCCTCATGGAGACCGAAGGCGTGGAGCTCGAATTCACCGATGACGGGATTGATGCACTGGCTGATGCAGCCGCTGAGGTTAATGCGACCGTGGAAAATATCGGCGCGCGGAGGTTGCAGACCATCATCGAAAGAGTGTTGGAAGAGGTAAGCTTCCACGCACCGGACAGCCGCAATGCACGCATAACGATAGACCGCAGTTTCGTCCTGAGGGAAATTGGCTCATTGGCTAAGAATGCGGACCTCTCGCGCTTCATACTTTGACGCGAGATCCCGCCGTCGCACACCCAACAGGTGAGTTCCAATCAGAGCACAAAAATGCGCTCTAACCTGTTGAGAACTCTCGCTCTCTGAGAAGTTTCGGGCTAGCTTCGGGGCCTGGTGAGCGAGATCTGTCCCCCCATCCCCGGGGTTGACGCGTCTCGCAGAAGTCGGGGACGCGGGTGAGCAAGCGCAACCTCTTTGTAAGTTTCGCCGAGAGCGACGGTGGTCATTCGTATTTGGCCGCGCGTGCAATGTTGGATGCCAATAGCATTGGCCATCTGATCTTCAGGACAACTGTCAGCGATGTGCTGGATGCGGTCGTGGCGGGTCAGGCCAACTTTGCCGTGGTGCCTTACTACAATTCGATCACGCAGTGGGACGGCGCAACGCTGAAGGCACTGGCCACTGGCCAGTTTGAGATCCACGGTCAGATGTGCATGCCCACGAGCTACGTGCTCGCGGCGCACAAGGAATACATGGCCGAGATCGTGGAACGCTATCAGGCTCTTTCGGACAAGCGAGAGCAACTGTCCCCGGAACGCGCCAAGAAGATCTACACCCGGTTCCTCACGCGCATTTTCGTCGGTGCCCAGGCGGAAGAGCAGTATCGTGGACGTCTTCTCAGGCCGGACATGGCGCAGGCCACTGTTGAACACTCCCGCAATCCGCTCCGCGTGCTCGAGGAAATCGTTCGCAACGAGTTGATCAAGGACCTTCAGTACGGTGCGCCGCGCCACGCGCGCCAGCAGAAGGAAACAAGTTACGGCGGCTCGCCATTCGTGGTCGACATGCCGACGAGGCCCGGAACCATTTCCGAATTGAACGTCCCGGCAGCCCTCATTGCTTCAGGCCTGCTCGACATGCAGCAGGATCCGGATGGCTGGGACCGCCATGGTTCCGTCGGCGAAATCGTGTCGCTGCTGAGAAACCTTCTGGAACTGCTGGACGTCTATTCGTTTGGCGCACCCGACCTGCCTGAAAACAAGACCCAGTACATCCTGGTCAGCAAGAAAGGCGCGGCGCTTCCGGCCGGAGCGCTCAAGGTGCCCTCGGGCTCACAGAAGAAGCGCATCATGGTGCTGGCCAGGAGCGGCTACAAGAAGTCCAGCTCCGACCAGTGGACCAAGCCGCGCGAAAAGCTGGAATCCATTGGAGAAGATGCCGGCTACGTCTTCGATCGCTCGCCTCTGTCGGTGGATTCAGGCGGAACCCGTGTGTTCCTCATGGAAGGCGGAAGCCTGAAGGCCCAGCCCGCCGAGAAGCCGAAGTCTTCGGGAGGCGGCATTTTTTC
>CAZYFM010000014.1:9310-44856 GCA_964646885.1 uncultured Flavobacteriaceae bacterium | reverse complement strand
GTGGCCCTGGGCAGGACCGTCGATGCCATAGGCCCAGTGCAGGCCGGTATTGAACCACTGCGGGCTGTTGGGCGCGGCCATCTGCTCGGCCAGCATGAAGCGCATTTCGTCGAAGTACGCGCGGGCGTCGCGTTCGGTGTCGAAGTAGCCGCCTTTCCAGCCCCAATAGGTCCAGGTACCGGCGAGGCGATCAAAAACCTGACGGGCGCTGGTTTCGCCGACGATGCGGGCTTCGGGCTCGAGGCGGGAGAGTGCGTCTTCATCGGGCACCTTGCGCCACAGCCACTCGGGGACCTTGTCCTCGCGAACGGGCTTCAGGCGGGCGGCCACGCCAGCCTTGCGGAAGTACTTCTGGGCGAGCACGTCTGACGCCACTTGCGACCAGCGTTCAGGCACTTCGATATTGTCCTGCTTGAACACGATCGACCCATCCGGATTGCGGATTTCGCTCGTGATCGTGCGGAAAGAAATTCCTTCGTATGCTGATTTGCCTTCAACGGTGAAGCAGCGGTCGATACGCATGGCTAACGCCCCTTAAATGGTTGCCCTCGTGCCCAACAATTTCCTGCTGGCGACGTGTCTTTCTGGCTGGGTTCGGGAGGCCGACTGGTGTCCCGCACGAGCTCAAAAAACGTCGTCTTCAGGGACCCCTATGTAGTACCCAGATTTTGTTTCCCGCAATAGATTTTGTGTTAATCGGGAGGGACAGGGACTATATTTTGTGGCTGTTCCTGTGGAGAGTGTCGGGAAACCGCTGTGGGGAAATTTGCTCCCCGGGGCTTCGTTGCGGGACGACCACACACGGTGTCGTCATGCAACGGATGGGGTGCCTTCTGGCGGCTTGTGGAAGCACACTTGGCCAACCCCATGGCAAGGCTGGAAAGTTCCCCTCCGGCCCCTCTCGCGACACCCGAAAGTCATGTCGGGAATCACGCGACACGTCAAAGTTGCCATGCGGCGGATGCTGTGGAGAACGGAGAAGCTGCGTGCAGAAATCCGGTTTCCTGCGCCTTCTTCCGGACGATCCGAAAGTTTGGTTGTGGAAATCCAATTTGGGTGCCGGAAGTGGCATGCCGACCGCAGTCGCGCGGGGCCTATCTGAGGTGGCCGGCTGCCTTCAGGATAAAGCCGAGGACCTGGGCGACCGCCGTGTAGAGCTGTTCCGGGATTTCCTGTTCAAGGTCCAGCGTTGACAGGGCCGCGGCCAGGGCCGGGTCCTTCTGCAGGGGTACGCCGTGCGCCCTTGCGACCTCCACGATCTTCTCGCTGACATAGCCGCGGCCCGAGGCAACGACCCTCGGTGCATGTCCAGCCTCGTATTCCAGTGCCACGGCGATTGAATTCGGTGGCGAGGTGTCAGACGGCAGGGTCATACTTCACCATCCCACACGGCACCCGAACCTGCGGGCCGCGCTGGCGGCTTGCCGAGGCAACAGATCACTTCGGCTTCCACGCTGTCTGCCGAGAAGGCGTTCCTTAATGCCGCCTGCTGCTGTTCTAGCAGTGACATCGACGCCTCGCGTTCGGCCCAGAGGCTGACCCAGGCGTGCTTGCCCATCAGTGCGATCTGCGCATGCACGGGACCCAGCGGCTCCAGGTCCATGGAAAACCGGGCCCGCCACACGACGGCGTGGGCGCCGTTCCGGGTGCGCACACCATCGCGCGCGACTTCGAAGCGGGCGCGCGCTTCTCCATATGGCGTCTGGAGGGGGAGGTCGAAAGTCCAGCGGGGTTCGACTGCCGCGGGAGCGCCGGCGCTTGCCTGCTCGGCGCGGTTCAGTTGCGCCGCAGTCTCGAGCAATCGGATCTGGTTGAGTGCGGCCTCGGTGCGTGCGGCAATTATCCGGACGATGAATGGTGCGCCGGGATCCTGCGGCCAGGGCGTTGCCGCCTGAACCGGCGTTGCCGGCTGAGCCTTTCTGTAGGCCTGCAGCGCCGGGTTGGTGCTGCCGTGAGGATGTTCCGGTCCGTCCGTCAGGGGGGCGCCCGGCCGCGCGTTTCGGCTTCTGAGCAGGGCGTCCGAAGGGGTCGCCAAGGCCTGCTGTGACAGAAGCAATGACACCATGGCGTCAGCCATTCCGCCTTTGGCCATGACAGGTGACGTCCCGCCTGCGGTCACCGGCACGGACAAGGCGCCAAGCGGATACAGGGTCGGCGGTATCTCGCTCGCGGCTTTCGTGCCCCCCTGAACCGGTGCCGGAATGGCTTCAGTTTCGGTGGTGCCTGCGGGAACCGGGGAGACCGCGCGCGCCTGCATATCAGACGACATGCCCGGGTTTGCCGGAGTGGGCTGCCATGGCGCGACGATCTTGCTGGCGGCTGGGGAAGGCGCGCCTGTCGCGGGTGTTGATGTCGTGGCGGGCGAACTGGCCGCCCATTGCTGCGTCGCCTGCTGGAGGGATGCGAGCGCGCCTTTGAGTTCCGTGACCAGCGGCGGAGGCGCGGTTGCTGGCGCGGTCGTCGCCGGACCTGTGCCCGCGTTCACGGGAGAGGGGGCTTCAGTCAGTGCCTTCAGGATGGCGCTTTCTGAGCCGAGATTGCGCAGCGGGGCCGCGGCCGCGAGCGTCTGGCTGATTTCCTGCCGGATGTTTGCGGGTGTCGCTGGCAACGTGCTTGCCCGCTCAAGATCGGTGAGGAGGCTCGTGACCTGAGAGAGCCCGCCAGACGATGACTGCAGTGCCTGCAGCAGCGTGCGCAGGAGCGCGGTTTCGGTCTGGATCAGAGGCTGGCTGTTTCCGGAGACAAGTCCCTGCAAGGCCGCGCGAACATTCGCGTTGGGCTGGGATGCCGGTGGTGCTGCGTGCGGTACGTCCGTCGCGGCTGCCGGGGCGGTTGTCGCGCTGATCTCCATGAGCTGCTGCCGATTGCCTCCATCAAGCCTAGTCTCCCATGATGAAGCGCGTCTTAATGCAGCCCGGCAGGTTTCCGGCGCGCGTTCAAAAACCGTGCAAAAACTGTGGTTCGTTCGCTGCGCACAACTGCGTGATCTTGCCCGGCAAAGCCCACAAAAGGGCCACGATTGCTGGTGAAACTGGTCTCGAGCCCGTCGTTTCCGCGCGCGTTTCCTTGAATGTGCAACGGGGACGGGATAGGGGTGCTTGAGAGCGCAAATCAACCGGACGTTGGTTGCCCGCCGGGAGTGTTCGCCGGTCACTGTAAACTGTTGTTGCTTGAGGGATTCGATGCTCGATCGGCGGTGGGTTTGGCGTGATTTTGGCGCCGCTTTTGTGCTCCTGGCGTTTCTGCTTTTTGCCGCGACTGCCCATGCGAAGGGTGCATGGCCGCAGGATGGCAGCGACCTCAAGCCTGATCCTACCGTCCGGTTTGGCGTTCTTCCCAATGGCCTGCGCTATGTGATCAAGCGCAACGCCAATCCCGAAGGCACCGTCTCCATGCGCATGCGCATCGATGCCGGCTCGCTGCACGAAAACGAGAATGAGCGAGGCGTTGCGCACTTCCTCGAACACATGGCGTTCAACGGATCCGAGAACTATCCGGAAGGCGAGATGTTCAAGGCGCTGCAGCGCATGGGCATGCAGATCGGATCGGCGGCCAACGCCTCGACGGATTATGACTCGACGACCTTCACGCTCTCGCTGCCCAGCGTGCGCCCGGAGATCCTGAACAACGGTTTCCGGATCATGCGGGAGATCGTCGGTCGCCTGACGATCTCGCAGGATGCCGTCGATCGTGAGCGCGGCGTCATCCTGTCGGAAGAAAGAGCGCGCGACACGCCTGGCATCCGTTCCGTGCTGGCGCAGATCAACCTGCTGTTTGAGGGACAGCGTTACGCCATCCGGTCACCCATCGGCGACATGGCGTTTGTCCGCTCGGCGACGTCGGCACAGCTGCGCAGCTTCTATGAACGCCACTATCGCCCTGATCGTGCCCTGCTGGTGATCGTCGGTGATGTCGGGCTGGATGCGCTCGAAGCGCGCATCGCAACGAGCTTCGCAGACTGGAAGGCGGCGGGAGCCGCAGCCACTGCAGACAGTTTCGGAAAGCCCTCCAAGCGCGGCCTGACCGCCCAGCACCTCGCCGATCCGGGACTTGAAGAAGTGGTGAGCATCAGCTGGGTCCAGCCGGAGGACACCCGTCCTGACTCGACGGCGCGCCGCCGGGAAGTCCACCAGCGGCTCGTGGCCTACACCGTGATGAACCGGCGACTGAGCAAACTCGCCCGGCAGGCTGAACCGCCCTACATCGATGCGGACATTGGCCGGGAAGTGATCAAGGGCGCCGGGATCGTCACCAGCCTCACCGTGCGGACGAAGACCGGAGAATGGAAGCGTGGCCTCGCTGCTGCAGAGCAGGAACTTCGGCGGGCTCTCGTGCACGGGCTCCAGCAGAGCGAGGTCGAGCGCGAGGCACTTGAGCAGCGCTCGCCGTACCTCCTGGTCAATGCGAATGCCAACACGCGGTCGAACATGGATGTTGCCGAACTCATCATGGAGTCGGTGGCCGGCAACCGCGTTCCCACGGATCCCAAGACTGATCTCGACCTCTACACCCGGAGCATCTCCGGGTTGAAGGCGGCGGACGTGACGCGGGCTTTGAAGGAGTCCGTTTCCGGTTCCGGCCCGCTGGTCTATGTTGCTTCCCCGCAGGCCGTCGCCGGTGGCAATGCCACGATAAAGGCTGCCTATCTGGAAAGCCTCAAGGTGAAGGTCGCGCCGCCGCCCAAGGACTCGATCAAGGAGTTCACCTACAGGGAGTTTGGCACCAAGGGCACCGTGAAGGACCGCACCACGCTTCCCGACATGGGGGTGACGCAGGTCAAGTTTGCCAATGGCGTGACGCTCAACGTCAAGCCGACTGACTACGAGAAAGATCGTGTGACGGTCATCGTACGCATGCCAGGCGGCTACCTGGCGTTGCCCAAGAACAAGCGCGGGCTTGGCTGGGTGCTGCCCTTCGCCTTTGTCGAAGGCGGCCTCGGGCGGCTTGAGATGGGCGAGCTTGAACAGACAGAGCCAGGGCACTTTGCCGGGATCAACCTCGACCTCGACGAAGACAAGTTCCAGCTGTTCGGCGACACCGTCGAGCGCGACGTGCTGCTGCAGTTGCAGGTTCTCGCCGCATTCGCCACCGATCCGGCCTATCGGCCCGACGGCCTCCGTCGCCTGCAGTCCGCGATCGATGGTCAGTACCAGGAGCAGATGTCAAAGCCGATGGGCGTTCTGAACCGGGAGCTTCTCGGCCTGGTGCGCGGTGGCGATGGTCGATGGGCCTCGCCTTCACCGGAAGACATTCGTGCGCTCACCATGGATGACATCAAGTCTGCGTTGGCGCCCTCCCTCGCCAAGGCACCCATGGAAGTGACGATTGTCGGGCACGTGAAAGTGGCGGACGCGATTGAGGCGACGGCCAAGACGTTTGGCGCGCTGCCAGCGCGGGATCCGGGCTTCAAGCCTGCGGGAGATCCGGTGGTGCGCTTCCCGGCCAAGGGACAGTCCTTCGGGTTCACGCACCAGGGCCGCAAGGACCAGGCTGCGGTCGCATCCGTCTGGCCCGGGCCTGACGTGTTTCCGGACACTCGCCAGGAGCAGGCCGTTGCCGTTCTCTCCGAGATCCTCCAGCTCAGGCTGATCGATGAGGTCCGGGAGGCACAGGGTGGTACCTACACGCCGTTCGGCAACAGCTTTTCGTCGACTGCGTTTGACGGGTTTGGATACGTGTTCGCCGGCGTCGAGCCGAAGCCGGATGCGGTTGACCTGTTCTTCGAGACCCTTGGACAGATTGCGCGCGAGCTGAAGGACGCGGACGTTTCCGCGGACCTGCTGGAACGTGCCCGGAAGCCTCTGCTGTACCAGCTTTATGCGGCCCAATCGACGAACGCCTATTGGGTCGAGACGCTTCGGGATGCGCAGTCCAATCCCGCCACGCTTGAACGCGCGCGGTCGGCGATTGATGATATCGGCGATGTCACTCCGAAGGACGTGCGTGCGGCCGCACAGCGCTTTCTGGACGACAAAAGAAGGCTCGATATCAGGGTGCAGGCGCGCCCCTGATCGTCATCCCGTGTAGTCGTGCCACTGGCCGGTGTCGTCCCTGAGGCGCCATTTGCCAGGTGCGACCTCGGCGGCGTCGGCGCTTTCCAGATCGACCTTTGAGTATCCACCGGGCAGGTCGAGGACATAGGTCGGAAGCGCGCGGCGGGGTTCTCTGGTGCGCAACTCCTGCATCAGCATGCGCCCTTCGCTGATTGTCGTCCTGAAGTGACCCGTGCCTGGCGCAAGATCCGCGTGATGCAGGTAATATGGCTGTACCCCGGCGGCCGCGAAAGCGTCGAGCAGTTCGGCAAGCACGCGGGCGCTGTCGTTCACGCCCTTAAGAAGAACTGACTGGCTCAGCAAGCTGATGCCGTTGTCATGCAGTTGCCGGAGAGCGCGGTGTGCCTCCGGTGTGAACTCACGAGGATGGTTGGCGTGGACGGCCACAATCGTCTTCGCCCGGCGGGCCTTCAGCACTTCAAGCAGGCTCTCGTTGATCCTCTCCGGTGAGACCACGGGATAGCGCGTGTGCCAGCGCAGGCGTTCGACATGCCGGATGTCGTCCATTGCGCGCACGAGTGCGTCGATCCGGTGGTCGGCGAGCATCAGGGGGTCGCCGCCGGTAAATATCACCTCGCGAATGCGTGGCGTGTTGCGGATGTAGTCGATCGCTGCGGAGAGTTGTGCGGGCGTGAGATTTCCTTCCTTGCCTGGACCGACCATCTCGCGCCTGAAGCAGAAGCGGCAGTAGACAGGGCAGGTATGGACAACCTTGAACAGCACCCGATCCGGATATCTGTGAACGATGCCTTCCACCGGAGAGTGGCGCCTGTCGCCAATGGGATCTTCCCGCTCCTCTGGACCGATGACGAGTTCGCGCGCGTCCGGGAGATACTGGCGTGCCACCGGATCGACGGCGACAGGCTCCCTGATTTGCTCCACGATGTAGGCCGGGATCGCCACGGCGTAGCGGCGGGCGACGCGGTCGATGACTTCGACATCTTCGGCCGGCAGGAGGCCCGCATCCGCGATTTCGGCGGCGCTGCGCAGTGTCCGGCGGTTCATGTCGCGCGGCCCGCTGGCGGCGTCCACATCACCTGTTCGATGTGAGGTGCTCCGGTTGCCAGCATGACCAGCCTGTCAAAGCCCATCGCGACACCGGATGCCGGCGGCATGTGCTCGAGCGCAGAGAGGAGTTCCTCGTCGATCGGGTAGCGCTCGCCGTAGATGCGTTCCTTTTCGGCCATCTCGTGTTCAAAGCGCGCGCGCTGTTCGACCGGATCGGTAAGCTCACCGAACCCGTTGGCGAGTTCAACGCCCAGGACGTAGAGCTCGAAGCGCTCGGCGACCCTCGCATCGTGCGGACATTTTCGTGCGAGTGCAGCTTCGGCCGCCGGATACTCGTCCAGGATCAGCGGGGCATCGAAGCCCAGATGCGGCTCCACGCGCTCGACGAGGATCCTGCTGAAGATGTCAGACCAGGTGTCGCCGGGCTCGAAGTGGATGCCCTGTGCCTGTGCCTGCATGGCAAGGTAGGCGCGGTCGGTTCCTTCAGCGTCGATCGTTGCCAGGAGGTCGATGCGTGCGTAGGTGTCGAAGGCCTCGGCGACGGTCATGCGTCTTGCCTGCGTCGTCACCCGAAGCGCGCGGTCGCGGTGACGGAACACGGACTGGCCTGCCGTGTCGGCGGCGAGGCGGATCAGGTTGATGCAGTCACCCATGATCGTGTCGTAGCCGGTCTCGGTGCGGTACCACTCCAGCATCGTGAACTCGGGCACATTCAGCGATGCATGCTCGCGGTTCCGGAACACGCGCGCGAAGTCGAAGATCTTCTGCTCGCCCGCGGCGAGGAGTTTCTTCGATGCGAACTCAGGCGATGTGTGGAGGTACAGGCGCTGTCTCGTTCCGTTCACGGCCGCGTCGGTTGCAAATGCATGAAGATGGGTTTCGTTACCGGGCGACACCTGGAGTGCGGCACATTCGACTTCGGTAAAGCCCTGTGTCTCGAAGTAGCGGCGAAATCCTGCCTTTATGCGGTTGCGGGCCACGAGGAACGGCCTGCGGTCCGCATGGCGCTGGGGTGACCACCAGGGCGATACGGTTACCATGCCGCGCCCGCTTTCCGGGTTGCATCTTGGCGCGAGCGGACTTGGCTGCTATCACCGCCCGCAAATTCGGCCCTTGCGGGCCCGTCAAGGCGGGCCTGGCCTGAGGCCCCAATCTGAATCAAGGAGTTACGCGTGGTCTCGGTCATTGCCAGCAATGTGCGCAAGGGAAACATCATCGAAAAGAACGGCGAGCTCTACGTGGTTCTGACGGCCGAGAACTTCCACCCCGGCAAGGGCACGCCCACGACGCAGATTGAAATGCGTCGGATCAGGGATGGCGTCAAGGTAAACGAGCGCTACAAGACCACGGACAGCCTCGAGAAGGCCTTCGTGGACATGCGCAAGAACAACTACCTGTACCAGGACGGCGAGGCTTACGTCTTCA
This sequence comes from uncultured Flavobacteriaceae bacterium, assembly GCA_964646885.1. Taxonomy (GTDB): domain Bacteria; phylum Pseudomonadota; class Alphaproteobacteria; order Micropepsales; family Micropepsaceae; genus SZUA-430. The sequence continues at coordinate 36,370 of CAZYFM010000014.1, read as the reverse complement.
TGGACCCGGAGACCTTTGACCAGGTCCATGTACCCGGCGACATTCTCGGCGACATGTCGGTCTACCTCCAGGAAAACATGGAAGTCACGCTGAGCCTGCACAATGGCGTTCCGATCTCCATCGAGCTGCCGTCCCGCGTGATCCTCGAGATTGCCGAGACCGAGCCCGTCGTGAAGGGACAGACGGCGTCGTCTTCGTTCAAGCCTGCGAAGCTTTCAAACGGCGTGAAGACCGCCGTGCCGCCGCACATCAACGTCGGCACGCGCGTGGTCATCAACACCGAAGATGGCTCCTACGTCGAGCGCGCCAAGGAATAGTCCTCGTGTCTGCTCCGGCGCATGCCCGCTTTCGAGCCTTTTCGGAGCGGCTGAAGGTGCCGGCCATTGCGGCTCCCATGTTCCTCGTTTCGGGACCCGATCTCGTGCGCGAGACTGCGCGGGCGGGAATGGCGGCTGCGTTTCCCGCGCCCAATGCACGCGCAGCTGAAGACCTCGACGCGTGGATGGGTGGGCTCAATGCGAGCCTGCGTGAGACAGACGCGCCGTGGGCGCTCAATGTCGTTGCTCACCAGTCGTACGCGCGCCTTGGTGCCGAAATGGACCTGATTGCCAGGCATCGGCCGGCGCTCGTGATCACAGCCCTCGGGAGTCCCCGTCGCGTCATTGACACCGTGCATTCCTACGGCGGGCTCGTCTTTGCCGATGTGGTGGATGTGGGATTTGCACGGCGCTGCGCGGATGCGGGCGTCGACGGGCTTGTGCTGGTCTGTGCCGGCGCAGGCGGGCACACGGGGCAGCTCAGTCCCTTCGCGTTCATTCCGGCGGTCCGGGAGTTCTTCAGCGGTCCGCTCGTCGTGGGCGGTGCCGTCACCAACGGAGCCGCGATCCGCGCGTTGCAGGTGGCCGGAGCGGATCTCGCCTATATCGGAACGCCGTTCATTGCAGCGACGGAGTCGCTGGCGGTAGACGGTTACAAGCAGATGGTCGTGACTTCGACGCTCGAGGACCTGGTGCAGACCTCGGCCGTGACGGGCGTGCGGGCGAACTGGCTCAAGCCAACGCTCGCCGCGGCGGGTATTGATCCGTCGGCCGCCAAGCAGGACGGACCTGTGTTCAGCGACCCCACCAGCGCGTTCAAGCGCTGGAAGGACACATGGTCTGCGGGCCAGGGCATCGGGCAGGTGCGCAGCATCGAGCCGGCATCGCAGATCGTCGGGCGCTTCGCGCGTGAGTACCAGGCGGCGCGGTCCTAACCGATCCAGTCTGCGATGGCCTCTGTGACGGCGGGATCGGTTTCCGATGCCAGCATGAAGGACTGCATGGCATTCATTCCCGGCTCGGCCCGCTTGTACATGTGCTGCAGGTCGGGAAACCTCGCAATCATTGTCGGCCTTTCACCTCGAGCCTTTGCCAACTGGTCGACCTGTTCGGGAGATACGGACTGATCGCGTCCGCCTTGTACGAGCAGCATGCGCTGGGGGACCTTTGCGATGGCCGCACACGGATCGACAGTGTCGATGTCGCGAATGTAGGCCAGCGCTTCAGGCGGCATGGTCGCCAGCATCTGTGTCGTCGGGTTTGCGGCCGCTTCCGGAGGCAGCGGCTGGCCGGCGCGTATTGCTGCATGACACCGGTCCAGCAGCGCAAGGTCGGCGCCTGCAAACATGTCGGCAGCCTGGCGTCGCATGATGTCCAGAAGGCGCAGGGCCGGGCCAGAGAGGCTGATGACGCCGGCCAGTGGGCTCCCGGGCATAGCGGCGAGAAGCGACGCAACGACGGCGCCTTCGCTGTGTCCGGCCACGAAGAGCCTGCAGCCCGGAACCTCGCGCGACAGATGTTCAAGCGCGGCGGAGGCGACCGAGACGCGTGTCCGGAATTTCTGGTGTTCCCTGGCTGCTTCGGTATCAAAAGTCGTCGACCCGGTGCCGGGACCGATCTTGGCCTGCCTCAACACGGCGATGCCATGCCCGGCCAGCTGCGCGGCAATGTCCCGGTTGGTGTTCGGCCTTGCGTTCCACATGGGATAGTTGCCGTCGACGTCGGCGTAGAGAGACCCGGGCAGCAGAAGCATTGCGGCACGGATGGGTCCGTCCGGTCGTGTCAGGCGGCCCTGGATGGACACGCCAAACACTTTCAGTGTCGCGTCAACTTCGTTCATTTCGGCCCTCGCGATCCATGGCGCCAGCGGCATCGCCAACAATGAAGCGAGAACGGTTCGTCGTTTCATGTGCGCCTCCCTCAAGAAGCGCTTTCTCGACCCTGCCCCTGGGGCAGGGTCAAGCAACGTGTTTGCGAGCCGGGGCGGTGTCCTACTCCCAGATCTTCAAGCCGATCCAGCCGTAGGCGTAGAGGTATCCGGCAAAAGTCAGTGTACCGATGCTGCCCAGCCACGCCATGGCGCGGGCGAACAGGTTGGCATCGGGTGCCCCGATCACGGCACGGATGAGTGCCAAGACGCCGAGGACTGGCACGGCCAGCGTTGCGCCATAGAGCGTCCAGCCCAGCGGGCTCGGCCGTCCCAGCGCCTGCAGCCCAGCTGCGGAAAGGCCAACGAGCACGATGGCGGCCACCGCAAAGGTGGAGGCCATTGCGAGCCACGGCAAAAGCCTCAGCGTCACGCCACCACGCTCACCCAGCCGACCCAGGAACGCACTCGGAATCCATACGAGCATGTAGAGTGCCGAAAGAACGAGGGCGAGCACGTACGTGGCAGCCATTGCTGCCTTGCCGATGATTTCAGGCATATGGACCTTCCGGTCGGCGCCTGCAGGTGAAAACATGAGAACGTCGTCTCCGTTGCGGACGAAGACGATGTTGGGTACGGCCTTGTCCGTCTTCTGGAACATGTTGCTGCCCACGTGGATGCGGCGGGTTCCATTGAACTCGAGCTCGCCGTTCACGGCCTTGGCGGTCTGCCAGCCAAACATGCTTTCAAGAACCGCCAGCAATTGCTGGCGCGGCGTGACCGACTGATAGAAGCCGGCCAGATGTTCCAGCTCTGCCGGTGGCACGGGGACGCTGGCAACCTTGGGCTCGGGGACATTTCGCTCGAGATAGCTGCGGATTTCGTCCCCGACGGTCAGCACCTCCGACGTTCCCAGATTGGCCATGACGACAAATCCCGCGCCCAGGCCCGGCGCGTACTCGTACTTCGACACAAAGCCGTCGATGCCGCCATCATGGCCGTGGAAGATGGCTTTCCTGCCAGCATAGACCATGTTGCCGAGCCCGTATCCGTATTTCAGTCCGGCTCGCGCACCATCGTTGGATTCCGGTGTCTCGATCCGTTCGACCGACGCCGTCGAGAGGTAGGTTTTTCCATCAAGCGTGCCGCGGCCAAGCATCAGCAGCGGAAGCCCGGCCAGGTCCTTCGAGGTGACATTCAGTGAGCCCGAGGGGCGGGCGAGGATCTCGACGAATGGCTCCTCCTTGCCTTCCGTGTCGCTGTAGCTCTTCGCAATGCGATCCGAAATCTGTGGCTCGCGGGTCCAGTAGGCGCTTTCCATTGCAAGCGGTCCCGTGAGTCGCGACGCGATGAAATCCTGGAACCTCTGTCCGGAGGCCTTCTCGACGATGCGGCCGGCGATCACCGGGCCCGCGTTGCAGTAAGACGTCATCGTGCCCGGCTTCCAGCGGCTCTTGTAGGGGCCGTAGAGGTTCACGGCTTCGGAGAGCGGGGTATCCTTGCCTTCCAGAAGATAGTGCCGAAAGGTGATGTCATCGAAACCCGTGGTGTGCTCAAGCAGGTGAACAAGGCGGATCGGGTGCGTGGCTTCCCATGGATTGTCGAACTTCAGTTCGGGCATGAGGTCCGAGAGTTTGGCATCGAGGCTGAGCTTGCCTTCCTCCACGAGCATCATCACCGCGATGGACGTGAAGCTCTTCGAGATCGAGCCAGCGCGGAACACGATGTCTGGCGTGACGGGACGCTTTGCCTTCAGGTCGGCAAATCCATAACCCTTCGTGAGTACGACCTGCCCATTCTCGATGATGGTGACGCTTGTGCCGGGGATCTTCGCGTCCGACAGTATCTTTGCGATCCGGGCGTCCAGTTCCGCCAGCGTTGCGGCCGGTGCCTTGGGAGGTTCTTCCGCAGCAGTGGTGACGGATGCCTGGCCGAGCAGGAGGATGGCGCAAAGCGCCAGAAGCATGTGTCTCAAGGTATCCCCCGTTCCAGCTAGTGATATCTTGTTTATAGGGCACGCTGACGCTGTCGGGAACGACCATTCGGCCCTGTTCTGAAGACTGGTGCGTGATTTATTCTCCTGTCAGGAGAATTGGAGCTTCAGGATGCGCCCGTTTGCACCTGTCAGCGCGGAGGGACGGTGAATGATCGACTATACGGGACAGGCGGTTCTTGTGACGGGCGGCGCCAGCGGGATCGGGCTGGCGCTGGCGAGGGCGTTCCAGGAGCGGGGCGCGCGTACAGTCATCGCCGACGTGCAGCGCGAAAACCTTGAGGTCGCGGCACGGCAACTGGGACCTCATTGTGTCCCCATTCATTGCGACCTGTCGAACCCGACTGAGCAGGCGGGCCTGGCGGCGAAGGCGTGGGCGGCCTGGGGACGCCTTGACGTTGTCTGCTCGAATGCCGGACTTGGCCGCAACAAGCGCGTCCTGCGGGAAACGTTCGATGCTGCTGCCATGCAGATGTTCGAGGTCAACTTCCATGCCGGGATCCGTCTCGCGCAGTCTTTCCACGAGTTGCTGGTCCGCGAGAAGGCGAAGGGTCGCGTGCTTTTCACGGCGTCGGAGAACGCGCTCAGCGTCCCCTCGGCCGTGAGGGGTTCGGGCCTTGGCTTCTACGGTGCATCAAAGCACGGTCTGCTCATCATGGCCGAGTGGCTCAGGGATGAAATGGCCGATGGGCCGATGTCCGTCCATGTACTGCTGCCGGGTGCGGTCTACACGCCTCTGATCGCGCGAAAGCTGCCCGATCCCAAGGACGCGCCGCCGCAACTCGATCTCATCATGCCGGAGCGATGTGCCGCGATAGCGCTCAAGGGGCTGGACCTGGGGCTGTTCTACATACCCACGCAGAAGCATCTCGCCGCCGACATGCGCGCCCGCACACGCGGCGTCGAGGATGCGCTTGAGGCGCTCGGGATTGGCTAGCGGGCGTCTCTTCCGCCGAGCCTATGCCTCTGCAACAAAACCCTTCCAGGTTCTCATGTAGTTGAGGAACGTGGGGCTCAACCCTTCCTTTTCCAGATGGGCCGCGGGAACCGGGAGGGACAGTGGCTTGAACGACGGGTCCTTTTCCATCAGGTGCGGGAAGTCATGGTGCAGGATCGCTGCGCGACCGAGCAGGACAAAGTCCATGCCCTGCGACAGGACAGTGCGAACGTGCTCGGCGGTCGTGATCTTTCCCGCTGCGCCCAACCTTACCTTGCCGCGGTCAAGTTCGACGAAGTGCGCGAGCAGGGTCTTGCCCTTGTGTTCGGCTTCTTCCGGTTCCTTGAAGACATCCCAGAGCGACATGTCGATGTAGTCGACCCTGGCTTCTGTCATCAGCCTCTGGGCCAGCTGCTTGACTTCCGCGAGCTTCATGCCGAAGCGCTCGGGTGACAGGCGGATGCCGAGGTTGAAGTCCGGACGGCAGCGCTTGCGGATCCCGTCGATGATGTCGAAGATGATGCGCGCGCGGCCTTCCAGCGTGCCGCCATAGCGGTCTGTCCTGCGGTTGATTTCCGCGCTGAGGAACTGGCAGAGCACATAGCCGTGTGCGCCATGAAGTTCAACGCCGTCAAAGCCCGCTTTCTCGGCACGCACGGCGGCCGCAATGAAGTCCTCCGCGAGCTGTTCGACTTCGGCCAGTGACAGGCCGCGTGCGCCGGTTTCCTCATTGTCCGAGGGACAGACAGGCTGCGTTCCGATCATGGCAGCCGGCGAGCGCATGCCGGCGTGATGGAGCTGCACGATGGCGACGCTGTTTTCTTTCCGGATGGCGGAAGCAAGCCGCGTCAGGCCCTGCAGGTGCTGGTCGCCGAAGATGCCAAGCTGGCCGGGGAAGCCCAGACCCTGGGCCTGGACGTGCGACGCGCATGTCATCGTGAGGCCGAAGCCGCCCTTGGCGCGCATTGTGAGCCAGTGGAACTCCTCGTCCGACAGCGTGCCGTCCTTGTGGCTCTGCAGGTTGGTGAGTGGCGCGAGCGCGAAACGATTCTTGAGAGCCGGGCCCCGAATGAAGCCCATGGGCGAGAAAGGATTGGTCATGACTGGTGGTCCGTTGCGAAATGGCGTGATGTCCCGCAGGTAATCGGAAGGCGTGGCGTCGATCAAGCACCAAGCGGCTTGAGCCATTCCATGATGAAAAACCACGGGGCGCGACGGTAACGTTCGCGCCTGTCGGGTGGGGCGTCAGGGCCGGGTTCCGGTTCGTCGAAGCAGGTCAGCTGCAGGCCCTGTCCGAGGAAAAGTTTCATGTAGGTGCTGAGCGGGCGGTGGTGGTTGACGATACGGATGCCGCGCCATTCACTCCAGACGCCACGCTCCTCCAGGTAGCGGTCGAATGCATAGTATTTGTGCGTGCCGCCCAGCGACTTGATCCAGCCGTGCTCCAGTCCGGCGGTGTTGAAGCCGTTCAGGTTTGCGATCAGCAAGCGTCCGCCGGGCTTCGTCACCCGGACCATCTCCGGGATCGCCGACGTCAGGTCCGGGATGTCGATCAGCGACAGGTACGCGACCGTCAAGTCAAAGGAATGGTCGGGCAGAGGCATCGCGGATGCCGATGCCCTTATGTAGGTGCCGGAGGGATCGCGGCTCATCGCCTGCTCGAGAAGACGTTGGGTCGGGTCGAGGCCGGTGGTCCTGATCCCCTGACTTGCGAGCATGCGGCAGAAGCGTCCTTCTCCACATCCGACATCGAGAGCTGTCTGAGCATTCGCCATGCGGACCCGTTCGAGCATCGGCTTGTCTAGCACGTGCTTGCGCCCGAAGTCGCCCTCGTCGCCCATGTCCCGGATCCAGGCATCCGCCGACTCATCCCAGCCGTTTGTCATGGCGCCTCCGCGGGGTCCCGAGATGGTGTGTTGTCGAACGTCCAGACGGGACCGGGCCACGCTCCGCCGGTCCAGTCATGGCGCTGCAGGTTCCGCACGAAGGGTGCCGCGGCGACCGCCCGGGGCCAGAACGCCTGTGCTGCCCTGTTTGGCTCGATCACGCCGATCTCCCATCGACCCTGGTGACGGGACAGCACGTCGTGGACAAACTTCGTGCCGACGCCGTGGCGCCGGTACTTTCGGGCCACGAAGAACTCCGACATGTTGAAACTGATCTTGCGACCGGTCGGCGACACGGTGTTGACGAGCGCAAAGCCTGCAGGATGTCCGTCGGCAAACGCCAGGTAAGCCCAACGGCCTGCGGTCATCCATTCCGAGACGTCCGGTGACCGGACATCGAAGCGGCCCCGCTGATTGAGCGCGAGCTTGTTCGATCCCGTCTCTTCAAACTCCGAGAAGTCATAAACGTAGAACTGGAACAGGGCGTCCAGCAGCGCGCCGTCGCCGGCTTCCAGCGGTCTGATGACAGGTTTCGCTTCCTTCATTCGGGCCTCCCGATTCATCCATGCCCGACCCCACGGACAGATGCCAGCCCGCAATTCCAGACGATGCGGCGGGGAAATGGCGAGAAAACCGGTCCGCCAGCGAGAGGGCGGTTCTGCCCCCGCGCGGGCCTTCCGGGGGCACTTATCACAGGCTGTGGTTTGGGATAGTTTCCCCTCTGTTTCGCCTGTTCCTGCCGGAGAATGCAATGCGGAAACTGATCATTGGAACTGCCGTTTCGGCTGTCGCCATTGCTGTCGTCGTTGGAGTAGTCTTCCTGTCTCCGAAGAAACAGGCAGACTCACCCTCGATTGGCCCGACCGAGGCTGCAGCCCTTGATCATCCGTTCGGCGAGCTGCGGGACAAGAATGATGTCGGCGAAGACCACTACCGGATGGGACGCTATCCGGAGGCGATCGCCTACTGGACCGAGGCGGCCGCGAAGGGCAACGCCTATGCGGCGCATCGCCTGGGTGTCGAGTACATGGATGGAAAGCCCGGCGTCGTCACACGCGATTTCGAGAAGGCGCGCACCTACCATACCCAGGCCGCGAGGCTCGGCTTTGCCCTGTCGATGTTTGACCTGGGTTCGATCAACGAGTTCGGCTTCGGCGTGGACAAGAACCTGATGGTCGCCGCCAAGTGGTACCGCCATGCCGCGGAATACGGACTGGCGCAGGGGCAGTACAATTTTGCGACGATGCTTGAATCCGGTGATGGCGTGACGGTCGACGTGGTGGAAGCGCTCAAGTTCTACATCCTTGCTGCGCGCAATGGCTTTGCCGGCGTGCCTTTCGACTCGCGCAGCAACCAGATCGACCAGATGAGGACTACACCTCTGGAGACGCTCCGCGGGCGCCTGTCCAAGGAGCAGGCCGAGGAAGCGCTTTCGCGCGCCGACAAGTTCGTGGCGGCCACGGGCCCGCTGGCGGACGAATGAACGCCTGGACAAACTGGTCTGGCCTTGTCAGGGCCACGCCGACCGCCCAGATCGCGCCCGACAGCGAAGCCGAACTCGCCAACGCGGTTCGGCAGGCCTCCGGTCCCGTTCGTGTTGCCGGATCGGGCCACTCGTTCACTCCCATCTGCGAAACGACGGGCACGCTGATCTCGCTTGATCGCATGCAGGGGCTTGTTTCCGTGGACGCTGCCAGGCCGCAGGCAACCGTTCGCGCGGGGACGAAAATCCATGCGCTGGGCCGTCCCCTGTTTGACGCCGGGTTCGGCCTCAAGAACCAGGGCGACATTGATCGCCAGGCCATTGCCGGCGCGGTTTCGACGGGAACGCATGGTACCGGTCCGACACTGGGAAGCCTGTCATCCGAGGTCGCGGGCTTTCGCCTCGTCACGGCCAAGGGCGAGGTGCTTGACTGCTCTGCCGGTTCGAATGCCGAGATCTGGGAAGCGGGCCGGGTGGCGCTGGGCATGTTCGGCGTGCTGAGCGAGATCACCCTCAACGTGCGTCCCGCCTACCGGCTCAAGGAACTAAACTGGCTGATGCCGGCAGAAGAGTGCTGGCGCCAGATCACGGCGCTGCGCGATGCTCACAGGCATTTCGAGTTTTTCTGGTTTCCACTGGCTGAATCCGTCGTAGCCAAGTCGCTCGATGAAACGGATGAGGAAGTTCCGCCTCCCGGAGACAGCGAGAAGATGCGGATCCGTGGCGAACGGGTCAGCCCGGACCAGCGCCTGTTCGAGTATGGGTGCCAGGTCGCGCGCTTCATTCCCGGACTTTCCGGTCCTCTCCAGCGCCTGTTCACGCGCGGTGCCATGGGCGCGAGTACGCGCGCCCGCTGGAGCCACGAGATCTTTCCGAGCCCTCGCACGACACGCTTCAACGAGATGGAATATGCCGTTCCGGCCGCGGTCGGCGTGGACTGCATCCGCGAGGTTGCGGAAGTCATTCGCAACCGCAGGATCCCCGGGGTCTTTCCGATCGAATTCCGCTTCGTCAAGGCGGATGATGCGTGGCTGTCCCCGTTTTACAAACGCGATGCCGTCACCATATCTGTGCATCAGTACAACCGGCAGAGCCACGAACCACTGTTCAATGCTGTGGAACCGATCTTCTGGAAGTACGGCGGGCGTCCCCACTGGGGCAAGCTTCACAGCCTGAAGGCTGATGCGCTGTCACGGCTCTATCCGCAGTGGGACCGGTTCCATGCGTTGAGGAAGCGCCTTGATCCGGACACAAAGTTCCTCAACAGTTACTTGCGTGGAATAGCGGGAGGTTGAAGTGGCAAAGCGGCCCAGGCGCGGATTGCGCCCGATGCCCACGATGGCAATGCCTGCGGTGCTGCTGGGCTGCGTTTTTGCCTCCGTTGCCGACAAGCCCTACGAGGCGGGGATCATCGGAGCGCTGATCGGCCTGGTGATCGGCATTTGCATCCTGGCATTCCCGGATCTTGATCGCGGAGGCCCCGCGGACAACGACGACTTCATCCACTGAACGACCAGTGGCCTATCCTTCGATGTAGGCGATGGGATCGCCTTCGGTGACGGCGTCTCCCTCCTTCACGACGACTTCAATGACGGTGCAGTCGATCGGGGCGGGAACCGGAATCTCCATTTTCATGCTTTCGAGGATGACAATCGGCGCATCCTCGGTCAGACGCTCACCGGCCGTGGCCATGACTTTCCATACCTTGCCCGTGATCTCGGTCCTCACTGTGCTGCGCGCCATCTGAAACTGCTTCCCCGTATCTAGAATGCCGGTGGCCAGTCGGCGAGCCGATGCTGACCCACGCCATTTGTCATGCGGCGCGAGAGGACTTCAAGCATGTTGGCAAGGAACTCCCGCGTGTCGTTCGGGTCAATGACCATCTGAGCCATGAAGGGCGCGGCAAGCTCATAGGCCGTCGTGCCTGATGATACCTCCTCCAGCAGCTTGCCGTAACGTTCGGGCTGTTCGCCGGGCTTCACGCCGTGCACGACATTGACCGCAACGGCCGGGTCCATGAACGAGATGTCTCCCGAGAACCATGTGGCCGTCACGTCGGATTTTCCGCCGCCCATGTTCAGATAGGCCTGGCCGTAGGACTTGCGCAGGACCAGGGCAATTTTCGGGACGGTCGAGAGTTCCAGGGCGGCCATGAAGTTCATGATCTTGCCGGGAAGGCGACGCTTCTCGCTTTCCGCGCCGACAAGGAAACCGGGCGTGTCGGCGAGGAAGATGATGGGAATGTTGAAGCTGTCGCAGAGCACGATGAAGTTCGTGATCTTGTCGCACGCATCAGGGTCGAGGGCGCCGCCCTTGAACATCGGGTTCGATGCAATGAAGCCGACACTTCGACCCTTGATGCGCGCGAGTGCCGTCACGGCGACCTTTGCGAAACGCTCCTTCAGGGGGAACACGGTGTCCCTGTCTGCGATGGCCTTGAGCACAGTCCGGACGTCGTAGACCTTTGCGCGGCTTTCGGGCACCAGCGTGTCCAGCTGCCGCGCCAGCGGCGCCTCTTCGAAGTGGGTTGCCACCGGTGGCGGCAGGTTGGCGTTGTCCGGAAAATAGCTGAGCCAGGCCTGGATCTGGCGAATGGCTTCCTCGTCCGTATCGACCACGCTGTCCACGAAGCCGGTGCTTTCGCTGTGAAGTCTCCATCCGCCAAGCTCTTCAGGGTTCAGGTCTTCTGCGATCGCGACGGACGTGACGTTTGAACTCGACACGGCCAGCACCGCGCCCTTGCGGATGACGACGAAATCCGAGTTGATGCATGTGAATGCGCCACCGCCATAGGTCAGGCCGAGAACAGCGGAGGCCCAGGGCGTTTCCCTTGTGTGCGAATACCGGGCGCCTTCACCTGCGCGACCGATGCCTGCGGCACCCATGATGTCAGGGATGCGTCCACCGGCGCACTCCATGAGGTGCACCAGCGGCATGCCGTTCTTGCGGCAGGTCTCGCGGACATAGTGCTGTTTCTTGCCATGGATCTCGGCGGAGGATGAGCCGAGTGTCGTGAAGTCGGCGGCATTCACGCCCACCATGCGGCTTGCGACCTTGCCAAAGCCGGACACGACGCCGTCACCGGGAGACTTGTCGCGCATGTCGTGGCGGATCGACGTGGCGAGGAGGCCGGCTTCGACGAAACTGCCTGGGTCGAGAAGTCTCTCGATGCGTTCGCGGGCGTTCAGGATGCCGGCGGTTTTTCGTTCTTCGAGACGTTTCGGGGACCCCATAAGGCGCGCCTTGTCTGTCCGCGCCCTGAACTCTTCGCGCTGCTTGTCAAATGGCATCTAGATGTCCGCCCTGGTGAAGAAACATGTGGGCTCGCCGGTGTGGCACGCGGGGCCGGTCTGGTCGACCCTGAGGAGAATCGTGTCCCCGTCGCAATCGATCCAGAGTTCTCGGACGTGCTGTACGTGCCCCGAGGTTTCACCCTTGCGCCACAGCGACTTTCGCGAACGGGACCAGTAAGTGGCCTGTCTTGTCTGCAGAGTGAGCCTCAGCGCTTCTTCGTTCATCCAGGCCACCATGAGGACCTTGCCGGAACTTCCATCCTGGGCAACGGCCGCGACGAGGCCATTGGCGTCAAACTTCACTCTGGTGATCAAGTCCGCGGCGGAGAGAGGAGACGTCATGATGCCTTCTTCAATCTTGCGAAGCCCGCCTCGAGGTCTGCCTTGAGGTCCTGCGGGTCTTCGAGGCCGATATGAAGCCGCAGCAGCGGCCCCTTCGTTTCGAAACGGGTTGCTGTGCGGGTCGGATGGGCCGTGACGACCAGGCTCTCATATCCGCCCCATGACCAGCCCATTCCGAAGAGCGAGAGGCCGTCGAGCATGGCGGCAACGGCCTTGTGCGGGCATGGGTTCAGTTCGATCGCAAACAGGCCGCTGGCACCGGTGAAGTCCCGCTTCCAGATGTCGTGGCCCGCGTCGCCTTCAAGAGCGGGATGAATGACGCGCGCCACCTCGGGTCGTGCCTGCAACCACTTCGCCATGTCCAGCGCGCTGGCTTCGTGCTGTCGCAGCCTTACGCCAAGCGTCCGCAATCCGCGCTGGGCGAGATAGACGTCATCGGGACCAACGCAAAGGCCGAGATTGCCGTGCGTGTCGCGCAATTGCTTCAGGTAGCGTTCGTTCGCGGTTACCGTTCCCATCATCGCGTCGGAATGCCCGACGATGTACTTCGTGGCCGCCATGACGGAGAGGTCGACGTCGTGGGCAAAGGCGTTGAAGAGGACCGGTGTCGCCCAGGTGTTGTCGAGGATCACGGCGATGTTGTTTGCATGGGCGCACTCGACGATCGCGGGAATGTCCTGGATCTCGAACGTCAGGGAGCCCGGGCTCTCGGTGAAGATCGCCTTGGTGTTCGGCCGGAAGAGCTTCTCGATGTCGCAACCGATCAGCGGATCATAGTAGGTGGTCGTCACCCCGAACCGGGCCAGGGTCTTGTCGCAGAAGGTCCGGGTGGGTCCGTACACCGAGTCCGTGACAAGCAGGTGGTCTCCTGCGGACACGGCGCTCAGGATCGCGAGGGTGCAGGCCTGCAGGCCCGACGGGCACAGTACGGTGCCTGCGCCCCCCTCAAGCTCGCAGATTGCCTCCTGAAGCGCCTCCATGGTGGGGGTCAGGCGGCGTCCGTAGGTGTAGGCCTGTCCCCTGTTCTCCAGCGAGTCGACTGTCCGGTGGAGCATGGTCGAGGCGTGGTAGACGGGGGGATTCACGGCGCCGTGGTGGGCAAACGGGTCCCGGCCGGCCGTGACTATCCTTGTCGCAGGCCGCTTTGGGCCGTTGCTTGGTTTGGACATGGGGCCCGGGTTTCCTCTATGTAATATCCAAAGTGGGTAGGGTGCCGCATTTCTGGGGCGCCCGGCAATCCTGATCGAAAGGGTGTCGCATGCGTTTCATTCTGAAGTCACTATCCGTTGCGCTGCTGGCGAGCCTTGCCCTCGGAGGCGTGGCGGCGGCCAAGTCGCCGTCCCTCGAACGGATCAAGAAGAACGGCTTTTTGCGCTGCGGCGTCAATGAGGGCCTCCCCGGCTTTGCCAACCCGGATGCCAAGGGGAACTGGTCAGGGTTCGATGTGGATTTCTGCCGGGCCCTTGCCGCGGTCATCCTGAACGACCCGACGAAGGTGCGCTTCACCCCCACCTCCGCCAAGGTGCGATTCACGGCGCTGCAGTCGGGGGAGTTCGATATCCTTTCGCGCAATACGACCTGGTCGATGAGCCGTGACGTGCAGCTCGGCCTCGAGTTCATCGGCGTGACCTATTACGACGGCCAGGGCTTCATGGTGCCCAGGAAGCTGAACGTCACGAGCGCCAAGCAGCTGAATGGCGCCACGGTCTGCACCAATACCGGTACCACGACCGAGCTGAACCTTGCCGACTACTTCCGTGCCAACAAGCTGAAGTACAAGATCATCGCGTTTGAAAAGAACGCCGAGGTCCTCGCCGCCTATGATGCCGGTCGCTGCGACGCCTACACGACGGACGCGTCGGGGCTCTATGCCGAACGCCTGAAGCTGAAGAAGCCCGACGATCACCTGATCCTGCCCGAGATCATCTCGAAGGAACCTCTCGGTCCGGCCATCAATCATGGCGACCAGCAATGGGGTGACGTCGTGCGCTGGACCCTGTTCGCGCTGATCAATGCCGAAGAACTTGGTGTCACGTCGAAGAATGTCGACCAGATGCTCAAGTCGACCAATCCGGAAGTCCGGCGGCTTTTGGGCGTCGAAGGCGCCTTTGGCGAGAGCCTGGGCCTGACCAATGACTGGGCGGTCCGCGCGCTCCGGAAGGTCGGGAACTACGGAGAGATTTTCGAACGCAACGTCGGTCAGGGCTCACCGCTCAAGATCAAGCGTGGGCTCAATGCGCAGTGGAACAAGGGGGGCGTGCTCTACGCGCCGCCGATCCGCTAGTCCATGGCCAAACCCGTGCAGAAGCCGGCGCGACGCGTGCGCGCCCAAGACGTGCTGTACCAGGCGGTGCTGCTCGCCCTGGTCTTTGCGTTGCTGGCGGGCATGGCCTGGAATGCGTCGAGCGCGCTTGAGCGCCAGCATATCGCCTCGGGGTTCGGCTTCCTGAACAATACGGCCGGCTTCGACATCGTGCAGTCCCTCGTCGCCTATGACGAGACGTCGACCTATGCTCGCGTGCTTCTCGTCGGCATCCTGAACACGCTGCTGGTTGCCGTGTCGGGCATCATCCTTGCGACGCTGCTGGGGTTGCTCATCGGGATCGGGCAATTGTCCTCGAACTGGCTGTTTGCGCGGCTGTGCCGGGCCTATGTCGAAATCCTGCGCAATGTCCCGCTGCTCCTGCAGCTGTTCTTCTGGTACTTCGCCGTGCTGCGCGCGTTACCCGGACCGCGCGAGAGCTGGTCGGTCCTTGATTGGGCATTCCTGAACAATCGCGGGCTCTACCTGCCGCGGCCATTGCCGGAGGATTCCTTTTTCCTGGTGGTGTTGTCGTTCTTCGCCGGCGTGGTCGTGAGCATTTACCTGGTGCTGCGCGCGCGGCGCCTTCGTGAGGCAAAGGGGGATGCGCCGTCGGTCTGGCCGCAAGCTCTTGCGCTGTGCCTGCTCCCACCCCTGGTCGCGAGTGCGGCACTGCAGTTTCCGGTGACGTTCAGCTGGCCTGCGCTGGCAGGTTTTGACTTCGAGGGGGGCTTCACGGTTCTGCCGGAACTCATCGCGCTCGTGGTGGCCCTTGCGACCTACACGGCGAGCTACATCGCCGAGATTGTCCGCGCCGGCATCCAGGGCGTTTCCCGCGGGCAAACCGAGGCGTCCCATGCGCTGGGCCTCACGCGCGGACAGTCGCTGCGGCTTGTGATCATTCCGCAGGCGCTGCGGCAGATCATTCCGCCGCTGACGAGCCAGTACCTGAACCTGACCAAGAACTCGTCGCTTGCCGTCGCCATCGCCTATCCGGATCTCGTATCGGTGTTTGCCGGCACGACGCTGAACCAGACGGGCCAGGCGATTGAGATCATTGCCATCACCATGCTGGTGTACCTGACGTTCAGCCTGCTCACGAGCGCGGCCATGAACTGGTACAACGGTCGTGTCGCGCTGACGGAGCGCTAGGCCCATGGGAGCACCGCGCAAGCCTCCGCAGAAGCACATGCCGAGCCCCTGGAACTGGGCGCGCGAGAACCTGTTCTCGACACCGACCAATGCAGCGCTGACGCTGGTGGCCATCCTGATCCTGTACCAGACGATTGTTCCCCTGCTGCAGTGGGCCGTGATCGATGCGGCCTGGAGCGGCAGCACCAGGGAGGCCTGCGTCGCCGCCGAGAACGGCGCCTGCTGGCCCTACATCATCGAGCGCCTGGGGCAGATCGTCTACGGGTTCTACGATGATGCCCAGCGCTGGCGGGTGGACATCGTCTTCATTGTCTTCGTGGCCGGGCTGGCGTGGCTCATGGTGCCGCGGCTTCCTTCCAAGGGTGCCGTGGGAACTGTCATGCTGACCCTGTTTCCGATCGGAGCCGTTGTGCTGCTCGTAGGCGGTTTCGGCCTTCCGCATGTTCCCATCGAGCGCTGGGGCGGGCTGTTGCTGACGCTGGTGGTTGCGGTGACCGGCATCGTGGCGTCGCTGCCGCTCGGCATCCTGCTCGCGCTCGGCCGACGCTCGGAACTTCCCGTGGTCCGGGCGCTGTCCATCGCATTCATAGAGCTGTGGCGCGGCGTGCCGCTCATCACGGTGCTTTTCATGGCGGCGAACATGCTGCCGCTGTTCCTGCCGGACGGCATGACGATCAACAAGCTTCTCAGTGCGCTGATCGCGGTCGCGCTCTTTTCGTCTGCCTACATGGCGGAAGTCGTTCGCGGTGGCCTGCAGGCGGTGGGCAAGGGCCAGTATGAAGCGGCGGCCGCGCTCGGACTTGGCTACTGGCGGTCCATGACCTTCGTGATCCTGCCGCAAGCGCTCCGCCTCTGCCTGCCCAATATTGTCGGCAATTTCATTGGCCTGCTGAAGGACACGTCGCTCGTCTCCATCATCGGGTTCCTGGACCTGCTGGGCATCATCCAGTCCGGCAATGCCGATCCGGAGTGGGCGACGCCCAATACGGCGATGACGGGGTACGTGTTCCTGGGTGTCGTGTTCTGGATCATGTGCTTTGGCATGTCGCGCTATGCGCGCAACCTCGAAACAAGACTGCAAGGCGGAGAGCGGAAGTGACCGAGGCCCAGAAGACTGCCGTTGCGGTCGAAATCTCCGGTCTGAACAAGTGGTTCAAGACCTTCCATGTCCTGCGCGACGTCAACCTGACGGTGACGAATGGCGAGCGGGTCGTGATCTGTGGTCCCTCGGGTTCGGGCAAGTCCACGCTCATCCGCTGCATCAACGGGCTGGAACGGCACGAGGAAGGACGCATCGTCGTCGAGGGGGCCGAGCTTACCAGTGATGAATCCAAGATCCATGCCGTCCGGGCCAATGTCGGCATGGTGTTCCAGCAGTTCAACCTGTTCCCGCACCTGACGGTGCTCGAAAACTGCACGCTGGCGCCGCAATGGGTCAAGCGGATGCCGCGCAAGGACGCCGAGCAGCTCGCGATGCAGTACCTGGAGCGCGTGCGCATTCCGGAGCAGGCGTCGAAGTATCCGGGCCAGCTGTCCGGTGGCCAGCAGCAGCGCGTGGCCATCGCGCGGGCGCTCACGATGCAGCCGCGTATCATGCTGTTCGATGAGCCGACGAGTGCCCTTGATCCGGAAATGATCAAGGAAGTGCTCGAGACCATGGTCGAGCTTGCCGGCACCGGCATGACGATG
The DNA here is from genome assembly GCA_964646885.1 of uncultured Flavobacteriaceae bacterium. Lineage (GTDB taxonomy): Bacteria > Pseudomonadota > Alphaproteobacteria > Micropepsales > Micropepsaceae > SZUA-430. Next base: position 19,109 of record CAZYFM010000014.1, on the reverse strand, counting down.
CTCGTCGTCACGCACGAAATGGGTTTCGCAAAAACGGTCGCCAACCGGATCGTCTTCATGGATGCCGGCGAAATCGTCGAGATTGCGCCGCCGGACGAGTTCTTCACGAACCCGAAGAGCGCGCGCACCAAGGAATTCCTCTCGCAGATCCTCCGCTAGCAAGCGGCTTGTGGGTGCCGGTCGGCGGGCTGTATGGTGCCGCGGGCTGGCGGGCCTGCTTCGAAGGAGACTGTCGTGAAAAAACTGCTTCTTTCATCAGTGCTGATGGTGCTTGCCGGCATTCCTGCGCAGGCGCGCAGTCCCCTTGAAAAGGCCGACATCTGGACCGGCACCATGACCCAGGTCGGGGCGCCGGAGAACCAGAACTACATGATGAACCTGACCTTCAAGGGCGAGCAGATTTTCTCGGACTATCCGGAGCTCGGGTGCGGCGGGAAGCTTTCCGTGGTCGGCATGACGAAGGACGGCTACACGGTGTACCACGAGGCCATTACGTATGGTCGGCTGGGCGACGGATCGGGCGCCAACTGCATCGACGGCATCATGACGCTTCACCGTGCCAATGGCGCGATCACGCTTGGCTGGTTTGCCTCCGACCGGGGGGCTCCGATCCTCGCTTCCGCGCAGCTCACCCCCGCCGCCAACTAGTCAGTCGATCGGTTCAATCGTGGTCTTTTCCTGCGCGTAGGGCACGAAGCCCTGCTTCTGGTAGTTGGGAAGCGCGCGCGGGTGGTCGAGCGTGTTCGTGTGTACCCACAGGCGCTCGATCGGCTTCGACCAGGCTGTCTCGATGGCTGTGCCGAGCAGCCAGGTCCCGAGTCCGCGACCAATGAAGTCGGGCATCAGGCCGAAATAGGAAAGTTCGGCCGACGGCTTCTTCCGGAAATCGAGTTCGAAGTAGCCTGCGGGCGCGCCGTCGCAATAGAGAACGAAGATCTCGACGCTGTCGTCTTGCACGATTGCCGAAAGGGATTCGTCCGTCATGCGGCGACGCTCGACCCACTGGTGCGGCTTGCCGACCGTTTCGTAGAGGTAGCGGTAGAAGTGCACAGGCGGCTTGCGCGCGCGCAGCAGCATCACGCGTCCATTGTCATGCCCATGCGGCAGGACAGGTCTCAGATGCGCCGGTCGCGACGTCATCTCGAGTTTCGTGATCGTGATCTCGATCGGTGGACGTGTCATCGTTCCAGGGGGAGATCGTTCAGCGAGCCCCATTCGGACCATGAGCCATCATAAACGGCTGCGTCCTGTGTGCCGATCACGCGCAGTGCCAGTGCAATCACCGAAGCGGTGACGCCCGAGCCGCAGCTCGCGGTGATGGGGCGGGCGAGATCGACGCCTGCGTCCTTGAAGACCGCTTCAAGTTCCGCGCGCGGCTTCATCGTGCCGTCGGCATTCAGGAGGCGCGCGTAATGCACGTTGACGGCGCCGGGAATGTGTCCACCGCGGACGCCGGGGCGTGGCTCGGGTTCCTGCGCGTGGAACCGGGCCGGGGACCGCGCATCGACAATCTGCTCGCGGCGGTTCGTGAGGTTGGCCTTCACGTCGGACAGCGTGCGAACCAGCGCGTGGTTCGGGCGTGGCGTGAAATGTCGCTCGCGCAGAATGGGCGGCATGTCATCAAGCGGGCGACCCTCGGCCTTCCACTTGACGAGCCCTCCATCGAGCACAAAGGTTTCTTCGTGTCCCATCACGCGGAAGTTCCACCAGACCCGCGCGGCCGAGAAGATGCCGCTTCCGTCGTAGACGACAATGCGGTGACCGTCGCCCAGTCCCAGCTTTTTCATGCGGCTCGCGAATTTCTCAGGAGGTGCCAGCATGTGCGGGTAGGGCGACCCCGTATCCGTGATCTCGTCGATGTCGAAGAAAACCGCGCCGGGAATGTGGCCGGCATTGTACTCCGCCCGTGCATTGCGGTTTGCCGCTGGCAGGTACCACGAGGCATCCACGATGCGGATGTCGGGGGCGGACAGACGCTCGGCCAGCCATGCAGTCGAAACAAGCGGGTTGGTCATTTGCTCTCCAGCCATTGGGGGACGGGCAGTCCTTTTGAACGCAGGAATTCCGGGTTGTAGAGACGCGATGCGTAACGCGTGCCGTAGTCGCAGAGGATCGTGACGATAACGTGGCCGCGGCCCATCTCCTGGGCAAGGCGACGGGCTCCCGCGACATTGACGGCGCTCGACGTGCCGAGGCAGAGACCTTCGTTCTTCAGCAACTCGAAGCAGTAGGGAATGGCTTCCTCGTCGGTGATCTGGAACGCGGTGTCGGGACGGAAGCCCTCGAGGTTTGCCGTCACGCGGCCCTGGCCGATGCCTTCGGTGATCGAGGAGCCTTCCGCCTTGAGTTCGCCGTGCTTGTAGTAATGGTAGAGCGCGGCGCCCATCGGGTCTGCGATGGCGATGCGTACCGAAGGCTTGAAACTCCGTAGAGCCGTCGCGATACCTGCGAGCGTGCCGCCCGTGCCCACGGCACTCACGAACCCGTCCACGCGACCTTCGGTCTGTTTCCAGATTTCGGGGCCTGTCGTTTCGACATGGATGTTCCGGTTGGCGACATTGTCGAACTGGTTGGCCCAGATGGCGCCGTTGGGCTCGGACTGGTTGAGTTCGTCCGCGAGACGTCCCGAGTATTTCACGTAGTTGTTGGGGTCCTTGTACGGGACTGCCGGGACCTCGATCAGCCTTGCGCCGAGCTGGCGCAGCGTGTCCTTCTTTTCCTGGCTCTGCGTGTTCGGGATGACGATCACGGTGCGGTAGCCCAGGGCATTGCCGACGACGGTCAGGCCGATGCCGGTATTGCCGGCTGTCCCTTCAACGATGGTTCCTCCCGGCTTCAGCCGACCTGAACGTTCGGCGTCACGAATGATGCCAAGGGCCGCGCGGTCCTTCACGGACTGGCCGGGGTTCATGAACTCGGCCTTGCCCAGGATCTCGCAGCCGGTTTCGTCCGACAGGCGGTTGAGCCGGATGAGAGGCGTGTTCCCGATGGCGTCGACGACGCTCTTTCTGACCTGCATATGCGGATTCCAGTGTTCGTTGTGTTGGTTCTAGAGCCTGCCCGGCGGGGCATCAAGTTTGCTGGAGGTTGCGCTCGGCACGATCCTGCCAGTTTCCGGCACCCCGTTCGGCGCCAAGTCTTGCTGCACTTCGCAGGTGCGAGCGGGCCTCTTCCCTGTCGTGACCCGCTGCCAGCAGCGTCAAGCCGCGGATGCGGTGGAATTCCGGCTCCGCGTAGCGCTCTCCCGTGGCTTCGATCAGGGCTTCCGCCTCGTCCAGCAGGTTCATGGCCTCGGTTGCATGGCCTGCCGCGAGCAGTCGCTCCGCCGCGTCGACCGCCAGCGTCGAGGAGAAGAGGCTCGCGTTGCGGGCCTTGAGGCCAGCCCGTGACCTTTCCAGCTTCCGGAGGGCGCCGGCCGTGTCGCCCGGCAGGCCGGCAATCGCCTGGAACTGCTCGGCGTAGCCCCGCCAGAGTTCCAGCCGGTGCTCGGTCGTGAAGTGAAGCATTTCGGCGATCAGCGCGTCACGCTCGGGGCGGTCGGCGAGGAGCGACAGCATGACGGCATGCATGTAGGCGTAGCCGAGGGAGTTCACGTGGCGGGCTTCCCGTGCCAGTGCAAGGGATTCGTCCGCGCGTGCCCATGCGTCTTCGGTCTGGCCGAGCGCCCAGAGGTTGAGGGCGTAGTAGCTGTTGAACGACACGTGCTGGTCCTGGCCCGTCACGCGGACGAAGTCGCGGTCGCTGGAACTGTCGCGGAAGGCGAAGGCCTTGCGATGGAACTCCAGTGCGCCGCGGTAGTCGCCCGACATCAGTGCCGTGATGGCGAGGGCGCGGTGTCCCATGAGGCGATGGCTCGATGTGCCGACGGCTTCTCCTGCCTGAAACAGCTTGCGTGCGCTCTGCGATGCGGCCGACGTGTCGCTTGCAACATGGTGGCCGCACCAGAGGCCGTACCACGTGACGAAGTTGAGGTCGGGCCGCGCAAGCGCTTCCGAAAGCTTGAGCGAGTCGCCGAAGATCGTTGCGGTCTCAGGGTGGCTGTGGCCGCGGGCGGCGATCGAGGCGAGACCCAGTTGTGTCCTGACTTCAAGTTCCCGTTCCGCGCGGCCTGGCAGCGCTCGCAGGATGCGGACCGCGTTTACGTAAAGCGAGATCGCTTCATGGTACGCCGGGCGAGACATGGCACGGTCGGCAGCCTTCACCCAGAGTTCAGCGGCGTCTTCAGCCTGTCCGGCCTGCTCGGCGTGATAGGCTAGTGTTTCGGGCGCGACGCCGTCGCGTTGGCCGAGGACTGCCACAAGACGCGCGTGGAACTGCTGGCGCCGGGTTTTCAGCAGGCTCTCATAGGCAGCGTCACGCACGAGCGCGTGCTTGAACAGGTAGGAGGCTTCCGGGATCATGCCTTGCCGGAACACAAGTTCTTCCGACGAGAGCGATTCCAGGTCCTGCTCAAGTTCGGCGGGCTGCCGGGCCGACACTGCCGACAGCGTGGCATAGTCGAAGCTGCGTCCGATGACCGAAGCGACCTGCGCCGTTTCCTTGCCCTTGGGCAGCCGGTCGAGGCGGGACATCAGGCTGTCGTGAAGGGTCACGGGGATCGTGATTGCGCTCGCGTCCCATGATGCGCCAGTCCCGGTGCGCAGGGCGCGGGCGGTGTTGAGCATTTCCTCGACGAAGAGCGGGATGCCGTCCGAGCGTGCAATCACCTCGTCGATGATCTCTGCCGGAAGACCATGCTTTGCGCCGAGCTGGGCGGAGAGCCTGACGATGTCGCTGCGGTCGAGCCGGTTCAGCGTGATGCTGGTCGCGTTCGGGTGGGCCCTCAGATTGTGCTGGAAGCCGGGGCGCGCGGTCAGGACCAGCAGCAGGCCACGGGCGCAGCCTTCCATCAGCAGGGTGAGGAAATCGAGCGATGACGGATCTGCCCAGTGGGCGTCCTCGAACAGTACGACCAGCGTCTGGCTGCCGGAGGTCCGCTCGAAGTGACGCTCGAGAGCGGTCAGCGTCCTGAAGCGCAATTGCTGGGGACTCAGCGCCAGGATTTCGGCGTCTGCCGTGTTCGCGTGCCCGAGCGCGAGAAGCAGCAGCCTGCGGTCCAGGTCGTCCGATGCCGACAGCGTGGATGACAGCTTGGCCTGTTGCACTTCCCGGCTGTCGGCCTGCGAAATGCCTGCCGTCACGTGGAGCTGGTTCAGGATGGCATGCAGCGGACTGGATACATGCTGGGGCAGGCACTGGAAACGAACCAGGCGGTGGTTTTCGGTTCGGATGTTTTCAAGCAGAGCCTCGACCAGGCGAGACTTTCCAATGCCGGCCTCACCTGAAACGATCACCAGTTCGGACGACCCGGCGCGGGCCTGCGCCCACTTGCGCTGCAGGACTTCCATCTCGGCGTCACGGCCAACAAGCTGACCGAGCCCCTCGCGGTTGCGTGCTGCAAACCGGCTTTCGAGTGCACGCTCCGAAAGAACGGCATGGGCCCGCTGCGGCTGTCGGATACCCTTGAGTTCCGGCGTTCCGAGGTCCTTCGTTTCAAACATGCCGCCAAGCAACTGGCAGGTGGCTTCGCTGATCACGACCTGCCCGGGCTCGGCGAAGGATTGCAGGCGCGCGGCGAGGTTGGGGGTGTCTCCTACCACCGTCTCTTCCTGCGAGGATCCTGCACCAATGAGGTCACCGACCACCACGAGGCCCGTGGCGATGCCCACGCGCGCCGACAGGGGCTCCTTCACGGGTGATTTCTGGGCGGCGACTGTTGCCGCGATCGCAAGCCCTGCGCGCACGGCACGCTCGGCCTCGTTCTCGTGCGCGCGTGGCCAGCCGAAATAGGCGAGCACGCCGTCTCCCATGTACTTGGCGACATTGCCGCCGACGCGCTGGATCTCTGCCGCGACGCGCTGCTGGTACTCCAGGATGACGGCGCGCATGTCCTCGGGGTCGAGGCGGCCCGCCAGCTGCGTCGAGCCGACAAGGTCGACGAACATCACCGTCAGCTGCCGCCGTTCGGGCCCCGGACCATCCGATGGAGGAGGCGGTGCTGCAGACGGTGCCTGCCCGAGGGCTGCAATGGCTTCCAGCAGCTTCTTGCGGTGACCGAGCGCGGTGACGCCGAGTTCCTTGAGGTCGTCAGCCGTCAGCTTCGGCAGGACAGAGGCATCAATCTCGTTGTCGCGAAAAGCGTCCGCGTATTTCTCCAGTCCCAGTGTGCGCAGCCAGGCTCCGATGTCCATGTGTCAGTGGCCTGTGCCTGCGAGCTGGCTTGCAAGACCTTCCATGGTGGTGAGCTGGCGGGAGAGCTTCACGGGGTCGTCTGCCGTCAGGTTGAGACCCCGGATGATGCGTCTCAGGACCGAACCGGCGACCGGGGTGGCGTCGAAGTCGATGATGTTCAGGCAGCAGGAATCCTGCTCGATGGCACCAAACGAGGAAAGGCCGCTGCCGAGTACGTGGGACAGGATGGCACGATTGACCCCGCCGTGTGCGACGAGAAGCAGCGAGGTCCAGGCGCTGTCATCGAGGATGGCCTGGAAGGCGGGAATGACCCGTGCCGCGAAGGCTGAGAACTTTTCGCCGTGTGCAAAGCAGGCATCGGGTTCAGCCGCGCGGAACATGGCGTAGGCATAGTCGACGGGACTCAGGCTGGCGCGCGCAATGGCGTCTCCTCCGCGTATCTCCTCAAGGTCGCTGATGACCTGAAGGGGGAGGGACCGTTCGCCGAGGATGATGCGTGCTGTCTCCTGCGTGCGGGGCAGGCCCGAGCAGATCGCGCGGTCGAAGGCTGCATCCCGGAGCAATGCCGCCATGCGCTCTGCTTCCGCGCGCCCGCGGGCGGTGAGAGGTACAAGCCTCGAGTCCGGCGCCCGTGTGCCATCGGGTCGCACATACTCGGCCTGGGCGTGGCGCATCAGGAAAATCCTGCGCCGGATCGCGCCGTCAAAGGGCAATTTCATCGAACACCGGGTGACGCAAACGGTTCAGGGAAGTTACCAGTTTCCGAAAATGAACGTCAATCAATGCATGTCATCGCCGTTTCCGCTGCGGACGCCTGTGTTGGCATCGAGAGCGTGTGACGCCCTGCGCAATCGGCGTGTGCTTCATTTCGCCTTGCGGCCGATCCGCGTCGACGCACGTGGTTCGGATCGGGTGGTAAACCCCGGGTGAACATTAGTCCGTACAAGGATCGAAATTGGCTCGCAACGGGCTTTACAGGAACTTAATCCCACCCGGTAGCTAACCGCGTTTTAGGAAGATGCGTCCATTATCCGCGTGAGTTTCGGGTGGTGGTGAGTGTACATGCGCAGCTGGTTCCTGGCGCGGGAAAAGACCGACGCGGAAGTGCTTGCGGCGGTTCCGTCCTATACATCGATGGCAAAGAGCGGGCTCATCGCGGCCGGCGTGCTGTACTTTGTGCTGGGTGTCGTCCACTTCTTCTTCCTGCCGCCTTACCTGGTCAATGTCATGGTTCCGCTGGCGATGGGTTCGTCGGCATTCCTGTTCGGGCTCCGCATCGCGCTCTGGACCGGTCACCTGCCGTTTCACTTCATCCGCTATGCCATTTTCGTGATTGCGGCTGTCGCGTGGGTCAACAGCACCGTGCATCTGTGGGTCAGCCACGAACCGATGCAGTCGACAAACCTTGCCATCATCATGATTGCCTGCGGCACGCTGCTTCTGAGCTGGGAGCAGTACACGGCGATGAATGTGTCGTGTCTCGTGTCCTGGGTGGCGGCCCTCCTGTCGGCTGGTCCCTCCATTTCCGACCCGGTCTGGACGCATTACAGCATCTTCCTGTTCCAGGCCTTTGCGTTCTCGGCCATTGCGTTCTACTGGCGCCGGAAGGCGCTGCTCAGGAATGTCGAACTGAGCAAGGAGCGCGTCCGCGCACGCTCCAATGAACATCTTTCGCTGCTGGCAGCCCAGTCCAAGGCGATCGAGGCGGAGCGCAACCTGCGCCGCGCGCTGGATGCGGATGCGTCGAAGTCGATGTTCCTTGCCAACATGAGCCACGAACTGCGCACGCCGCTCAACTCCGTGGTTGGCTTTGCGCAGCTGCTTCGCGAGCGTCCGGAAGTCGCCGGCAAGCCGGAGCTCGTGCAGGAGTATGCGGCCTACATCCAGACCAGCGGCTCGCACCTTCTGGGCCTGATCAACCAGATCCTCGACCTGAGCCGTGCCAATGCAGGCATGGTCAGCCTCAACGAGACCTGCATCGACCTTGGCGAGACGCTGATCGAGATCGTCCGCCTGATGCGTCCGCAGGCGACCGAGGCGAAAGTTGGCATGCATGTCCATGCCGGCGCCGGACAGTTCATGGTCCGCGGCGATGACCTGCGTGTCCGGCAGATCGTGACCAATCTCGTCGGCAATGCCGTCAAGTTCACGCCGGCGGGCGGGCGCGTGGATGTTTCCGCTGCCGTGGATGCTTCCAGCATCATCATCGAGGTGCGGGACACGGGGCCGGGTATCGCGATCCAGGACCAGGCGCGCGTCTTCGAGCCGTTCATCCAGGCCGATGCCGGACTGGACAAGCGCCACCAAGGCACGGGCCTCGGACTTGCCATCACGCGCAAGCTCGTCGAGCTTCACGGTGGCACCATCGGCGTGAAGAGCGTGCTCGGCGAAGGAAGCGTGTTCACGGTGCGCTTTCCCATCGAACGGCTCGTGAGCGACAGCCAGCGAAAGTCCGCCTAGGCGGCGCGATGCCTGCCAAGCGCCAGCAGTGAGTTCTGCTGGATGGCGGGAATGCTTCCGTCCGCTTTCGGTCCCACATTGATCAGCAGATTGCCACCCTGTGCACGCACGGCGTCGTGCAGGTCGATCAGGCCCTGCGGCGTCAGGTAATCTTCGTCGCGTTCCTCGGCGTTGTAGCCGAACGCAAGGCCAAGGCCACGGCAGGACTCCCACATGTGATCGACGGGAGGCGAACCCAGGCCATACTCGACCGTCCGGAAATCGCAATGCGGCGGCGCAGGGCTTTCCTGCTTGCCGTCAGCCATGCGGATGCGCAGCTTCATCATTTCATTGAAGTTGCGGCGCGCTTCAGGATCCCTCAGTTGATTGAACAGGCCGTCTTCGGCGAACCAGCGGTCGTTCACCACGCCATCCGGAACACGGTCGTAGTAGTACTGGAAGAGCTCCGGCACGGCGGCCTTGGACGGCCAGGCGATGTCGTTCCACAGCACCGATGGCGCGTAGCGGTCGATCAGTTCCTTCACTTGCGCCGCGGCGTAGTCGGCATAAGCCTTTTCGGTCGGGACGGCGGCGAACATGTCGCCAAGATTGGCGATGGGTTCGGGCCGCGCCGTCCAGTCCAGGCCGCCCGAATAATAGAGGCCGAAGCGCATGCCGCGGGCACGCACGGCACGTGCGAGTTCGCCCACAAAGTCGCGCTGCGTGTTCCAGCCGGGTCGCCATGGATTGGCGACGGCCGTGGGCCAGAGGCAGTAGCCGTCGTGGTGCTTGGTCACGAAGACGACGTATCGCGCGCCCGACCGTTCGAATAGATCGGCCCAGTCGTCCGCGTTGAAAGATCGGGCCGCCTCGTCGAAGGGCTTGCGGAAGTCGGCGTAGGGCGCGTTTCCATGGCGCTGCCTGTGATGGAGCTGTGTCGGGCTCCCGTCGAGGCGGGTGGCATTCTCGTACCATTCCGCGTAGGGCAGGTACTTGTTCATGTCGTCGTAGCTGTCGCGCATCAGCTCGTGGATGGCACGCCCCCGCGGCGCAAAAGCCGGGATCGCGAAGATGCCCCAGTGAATGAAGATCCCGAAGCCCGCGGACTTGTACCACGCGGGACATGGTC